>JAFLCQ010000003.1 GCA_017302815.1 Planctomycetota bacterium | reverse complement strand
CGGTCGCGCCGCAGGCCCACAGGCGCGGACGTCCGCCGTCGCGCTCGGACAGGGTGCACAGCAGCGCGGCGATCGCGGTGGCGAGGGCGGCCTTGGCGGCGTCGACCGCCATGCTGGCTGAGGCGTCGAGCAGCACCTCCAGGCGCGGGCTGACCTCCTTGCGGTGGCGGCGGATCACCAGCTGCCCGCTGCGCGCGTAGGCCGACCAGTCGAGATGCCGCAGGTCGTCGCCGGGCGCGTAGGGCCGATGGTCGTGGAATTCGAGGCTGGCGCCGGGCCCGCGACCCAGGCGAGAGCCTTCGCCCTGGCGCCGGCGCATCGGATCCGCCACCAGGCGGAGCCGCTTCGCCGCCGCCATCACCGCTGCCTGGTCCCATGCGGGCATGGGCGGATGGTCGGGGGAGGCGGCCGGCCTGCAATATCAGGCGGTCCACACCCCGGCCGCCACCAGCGAGCGGGTCGCCGCCTCGGCCCAGCCGCGGTTGGCCGCCGGGCTGGCCGGGCTGGGGTGCAGCACATCGACCACCCGCGGGGCGCCGGCGCGCGCGGCGGCAGCGCTGGCGATCTTGCCCAGACCGACCACCACCTGTGCGCCGGTGGCGGTGATGACGCCGGACAGGTGGGCGTCGCAGGCCTGCTGCAGCGGCGCCAGCTCGCCGGCCGGCAGCTTGTCCGGGGTGATGTTCGCGCCGGTCTCGCCCATGAACACCAGTGGGCACCAGTTCACCACCAGATGGTCGGCGAAGAAGGCCTCCGGGGTGCCGAAGCGGGCGGAGAACAGGCCCCACAGGCGGCGGCCGCTGACCTCGCTGCGCGGGCAGTCCCAGCCCTGGATCGGGCGCTTGGGATGTTCGCGCGGCGGCCTGCCGATGGCGCCGGACAGGCGCATCCAGTCGCGCGCGGCGGCGATCTCGCCGAAGGGCACGCCGATCTGCGCCATGCCGAAGGGCCCCGGATTCATGCCCAGGAACAGGGTCTTCTTGCGTCCGGCGGCGAAGCGGCGCAGGTATTCCTCGTGCACGGTCCAGGCGTAGACCAGCGGATTGTAGACGGTGAGGCCGGCGAAGCGCATGGCGTCGCAGCGGTCGCGCAGCGTGGCGGCGAGGGCGATGGGCGTGGTCATGTCGGGATCGGTCTCGGCAGGAGCGCGGCGGCCCACGAGGCGCCGACGGTGGTCAGGCCGTGTGCACGCCAATCGCCCAGCCGTTCGAGGCGGTGGTCGAGCAGCGGGGTGTCCGCCGCGGCCTGGGCGCGCAGGCCGGCGCGGTCGAGGCAGCGCCAGCCATCGCTCAGGCGCACGCAGCAGGGCGGCGGCACCGGATCCCGGCCGTGGGCGGCCAGCAGGGCGTTGAGCTTGTCGTGGCTGCACCCGGAGAGGGGGACGGCGGGCGACCAGGCCAGGACCAAGGCGGCTCCGCCGTGCTCGATCTCCGCCGTGGCCGCATCGCAGCGCCCTTCACGGATGAACTGGGCGAACAGCTTGCCGCAGGCGGTGGCCAGCCGTTCTCCCGCATCGCCGTCCAGGGGCGGATGCAGCAGGACGATGCGGCAGCGGGCGTCGTCGGCCAGGGGCATGGCGGCGTCCTAGCAGAGCCGCTCCCTCGTGGTTGGCAAAATCCCGAATGGGTCTATAAGCACACCCATGCCGCGCGCCACGGTCGCTGACGTCCTCGGTCCCGGCGGCGAGCTCTCGCGCCTGCTGCCGGGCTGGGAAAGCCGTCCGCAGCAGGTGGCGATGGCGGATCTCGTCGCGCAGGGGCTGTCGGGCCCCAGCCATGTGATCTGCGAGGCGCCGACCGGCGTCGGCAAGTCCTTCGCCTACCTCATCCCGGTCATCCAGCACGCGCTGGCCCAGAACACCAAAGTGGTGATCTCGACCGCCACCATCGCCTTGCAGGAGCAGCTCGTCCGCAAGGACATCCCGCTGCTGCAGCAGATCTTCCCCGAACTGAAGGCCGTGCTGGTGAAGGGGCGGCAGAACTACGTCTCCATCCGCCGCCTCGGCCTGGCTTACGACGGCCAGCAGGCGCTGTTCGAGACGCGCGAGGATGCACAGGCCCTGCGCCAGATCGCCGACTGGGCCCACAACGAGGCCGAGATCGGCGACAAGGAGGAGCTGGGCTGGGAACCGTCGCATGCGGTGTGGCGCCTGGTCCAGAGCGACCGCACCAACTGCCTCGGCCGCAAATGCCCCGAGTTCGGCAGCTGCTTCTTCTACGCCGCCCGCCAGCGCATGGAGGGGGCGCAGCTGCTGGTGGTGAACCACCACCTCTACTTCAGCGACCTCGGCCTGCGCGAAGAGGCCGGCGGCATCCTGCCGCCGCACCAGGTGGTGGTCTTCGACGAGGCGCACGCGCTGGAGGACGTGGCCACCGACCACCTTGGCGTCGAGGTGAGCGCGGCGCAGGTGCGCTGGTTCCTCGACACCCTGTGGAGCGTGCGCGGCAAGGGCCTGCTCGCCGATCCGCGGCGCGAGGACGCGCGCGGCGCGGTGGAGGGGGTGCGCCGGGCGAACGAGGACCTGTGGCTGGGCGTCGGCCGCCTCGCCGAGGGCCGCAGCGACGAGACGGTGCGGATCAGCGCCGCCCATCCGGTGGAGAATCCGCTCTCCCCGGCCCTGGACGAGTTGGCGCAGGCCCTGGACCGCCTGAAGTCGCGTGCCGGCGACGACAACGAGGCGACCGAGCTGACCGCCCAG
The DNA here is from genome assembly GCA_017302815.1 of Planctomycetota bacterium. Taxonomy (GTDB): domain Bacteria; phylum Planctomycetota; class UBA11346; order UBA11346; family UBA11346; genus UBA11346. The sequence goes on along the minus strand of JAFLCQ010000003.1, from coordinate 63,429 downwards.
GCGACCCGCGCCCTGGAGATGGCGGGCGGCATCCGCCGCGTCCTCGCCGGCGAGGACAGCGGCCTGGTGTGCTACGCCACCGTTCCCAAGGAGCGCCGTTCGCCATCGCTGTCGGCGCGGCCGCTGTCGGTGGCGACCATGCTGAAGGAGCAGCTCTTCGACCGCATGCGCACCGTGGTGCTGACCAGCGCCACCCTGGCGGCGGACGACTCCGAGCGCTTCCTCTTCCTGCGCCGGCGTATCGGCCTGGACGGCGGCGCGGCGAAGCGCCTGGACAGCCCCTTCGACTACCAGGCGCAGGCGCGCATCCTCATCAACGAGTCGGTGCTGGACCCGAACTCGGAGTCCTTCGCCGACGCCATGGCGCGCTGGCTGGGCCGCTACGCCGTCGAAGCCGAGGGCGGCATCTTCGTCCTCTTCACCAGCTACCGCCAGCTGCAGGCGGTGCATGACCGCGTGCGGCCGCAGCTGGACCGGCTACGCCGCTTCGTCCTCCGCCACGGCGATGGCATGGCGCGCAGCCAGATGATCGAGCTGTTCAAGCGCACCGGCGACGCGGTGCTGTTCGGCACCAGCAGCTTCTGGGAGGGCGTCGACGTGCCGGGCAACGCCCTGCGCCACGTCGTCATCGCCAAGCTGCCCTTCGAGGTCCCCAACCACCCGGTGGTCGAGTCGCGCCTGAACGAGATCCGCAAGCGCGGCGGCAACCCCTTCGTCGAACGCCAGGTGCCCGAGGCCATCCTGCGCCTGAAGCAGGGCTTCGGCCGCCTGATCCGCACCCGCACCGACACCGGGACGGTGGCGATCATGGACCACCGCGTGGCGACGGCCTCCTACGGCCGCTACTTCCTGCGCGCGCTGCCCAGCTGCCCCACGACCGTGTTCCGTCTCGCCGACGAGCTGGTGCCCGCCGGCTGAAGGTGTCCAGGGCACGGGCTTGCACGGCCGACGGGCTCCTGAATGTGCCGCGGCATGGAAGCAGCCGCCGCCGAAGCCGTCCGCCAGATCCCCAGCGTCCTGTCCGCCGAGGCCTGGGCCGCCCTCGCCACCCCCGAGGTGGCGATCGCCGTGCTCACCCTGACGGCGCTCGAGATCGTCCTCGGCATCGACAACATCGTCTTCATCAGCGTGCTGACCGGCCGGCTGCCCCCCGAGCTGCGGCCCAAAGCGCGTCGGACCGGCCTGCTGCTGGCGATGGTCATGCGCATCCTGCTGCTGCTGTCGGTCAGCTGGATCATGTCGCTGACCCGCCCGCTGGTCGAGATCGCCGGATTCGGGCTGACCGGGCAGCGCCTCATCCTGCTCGCGGGCGGCGCGTTCCTGCTCTACAAGTCGGTCAAGGAGATCCATCACAAGGTGGAGGGGCACGTCGAGCAGCAGGACGGCGCGGCGGCTGTGAAGGCGACCATGGGCGCGGTGCTGGTGCAGATCGCTCTGATCGACCTCGTCTTCTCCCTCGATTCAGTCATCACCGCGGTCGGCATGACCACCAACATCCCGGCCATGATCATCGCCGTCGTCTCCTCGGTGATGGTCATGATGTGGGCGGCCGGCCCGATCGGCGACTTCGTCGAGCGCCACCCGGCGGTGAAGATCCTCGCCCTCGCCTTCCTCATCCTGATCGGCGTCATGCTGATCGCCGAAGGCCTGGGCCAGCACATGCAGAAGGGCTACATCTACTTCGCCATGGCCTTCGCCCTGGTTGTGGAGCTGCTGCAGATCCGCATGCAGAAGAACCAGGCCCATCCCCACTGAGGGCAGCCGAAAATCGTCGTTTCGATCGTTTGTATTGATTGCCGGTATCCCCCGCCCAGGCCTAGGATGGGCCCTCCACCACCATGGAGGTCCCATGTCCCGCATCGTCCCCATCCTCGCCCTCGCCGCCACGCTGGCCGCCGCCGAACCGACGCCCCGCCTCGCCGCGGATGGCATCCACGTCGCCGCCACCGGACCGGACATGGTCCTGTCGTGGCCGTCGCTGCAGGATGCCGCCTATGCCCGCACCGCGCACAGCGCCGTGGCACTGGCAGCCGACGGGCGCTCGGCGGTGCTGGACTTCCCGGGCGGCGCCAAGCTGGGCGTCGCGCTGGCCGGCGACGGCTTCGACATCGATGTCGAGCGCTGCGGCGACGCCGCGGCCGTGTGCGTCGAGCTGGTGATCCCCGCCGGCATGCGCACCGGCGGCGCGTGGACCTGCGGCGAGACGAACGGGACCTTCCCGGCCACGACCCCGGAGCCGCCGCACTTCTTCGGCGGCAACGCCAGCGGCTTCATCCTGCGCCACGACGGCAAGGTCGCGCTGTCGCTGGGCACACCGGAGTTCTCGTATCAGCAGATGACCGACAACCGCGCCTGGAACTGGGACGTCTGCACCTGGCGCTCGGTGGTCCCGGTCGGCGACCGGCGCGCGCAGCACTACGCCGTGCGCCGCTGAACCGTCAGCCACCATCAACGCATCAGGACCGGAACATGACCCTGCTTCCCCTCGTCGCCGCCATCGCGGTGGCCGCGTCCAGTGCCGCCGCTGAACGCGACATCCTCTTCGGCGCCGACTGCGAAGCAGGGCGCCCTGCCGCCGCCCGCGAGCTGTTCTTCGAAAGCGGTTTGAACTGCGTCCGCCTGACCGGCGGCGGCTATGCCTGGGCCGTCCCCGGCCATACCCGCTGGGCGCAGGAGCTGGCATCCCGCGGGGTGCGCTCCTACCTCCAGCTGGGCAGCCACTATCCCTCGGCCGACTATTTCCCGGTCCTCGACGCCTGGATGGTCGATCAGAACGGCCGCACCGGCGTCGAGGACCGGAAGTCGTGGGCGATCCGCTACGACGATTCGTGCTGGCCGCAGTACAGCTACGCGCATGCCGGTTTCCGCACCATGCTGGAGAAGGATTTCACCGCCTACCTCGCGAGCTTCCCGCCCGCGGCCTCGCTGGCGGGGGTGATCCTGCACAACGAACCGGGGATGCACTGGAACCGCACCCGCATCTTCGACTACGGCCCGGCCAGCGTGGCCGCCTTTCGCGCCTGGCTGCCTGGCCGGCACGGCGACATCGCCACCCTCAACCGCCGCTGGAAGTCCGCCTTCGCCGCCTTCGCCGCCGTGGTGCCGCCGGCTCAGGCCGATCCTGCAGCTCCTGGCGCGTGGATGGACTGGCGCCGCTTCCAGGTGCACCAGATCGCCGACTTCATGGATTGGGAATCCGGCTTCGTCCGCCGCATCCGCCCGGACCTGTCGCGCACGACCAACCTCGACGGACCGATCAACAACTGGTACGGCATCCGCTGTGCCGATGTCGAGGCCTACAGCCGCGCGATGGATGTCGTCGGCATGGACATCTATCCGACGCCGTGGACCGATCGCGCCTTCGTGCCCTACGCGATGGACCAGCTGCAGGGGGTGGCGCAGGGCCGTCCGGCCCACGTCCTGGAGTGCGAGGTCTTCGGCGCCCGTTCGGGCCACTGGAAGGCGATCGGCGAGGAGGGGCGCGCCGACCTGCTGCGCTCGCAGGTGTGGACGATGTATGGCCATGGTGCCGATGCGGTGCTGCTGTGGGGCTTCAGCCGGGTGGACGACTTCACCGTCACCGACGGCGAGTGGAATCCGCGCGTGCTCGCCTGCCGCGACATCGCGCATCAGCAGCGCATGATCAACCTGGGCCGCTTCACGCGGCCACCGCCCGCGGTGGCGATCTGCCTCGATCCCGATGCCTATCTGCGCGCCAGTGCGCGCGACGGCGGGCGGCTGGACGGCGGGTCGGCCCTGGACCGTGAGTTCCACGGCATGCACGCCGCCCTCTCCGCGGCCGGCATCGCTTGCGACGTGATCCAGGCGGCGCAGCTGCCGGCGTCCGCTGCGCGCTATCGCGCGCTGATCCTGCCCGATGCGGCCATAGCCGACCAGGATCTGGCTGACCGCCTGCGGGCGTATGTGACCGGCGGAGGCACGGTCATCGCCAGCGAGCCCTTCGCCGCCGTCGACCGCTGGGGCGCCGAGGTCGACGCCAGACCGGGCTTCGGGCTGGCCGTGCTGCTCGGCACCGATGCCGTCGCCCGGGCCGCCCGCGACGGGGTGCCGGCGATGCGCCTGGCGCAGGGGGGACGCCTGGCCCTGTTCGCCTCCGCACCGGGCGCCACTCACCTGACCGGATCCGCACCGGGCCTGCCGGCTGCCCTGGTCGAGGTGCTGGCCCAGGCCGGGGTGCGGCCGGGTTGGACCGTCGCCAGCTCGCGGATGCCGGTTCCGGATGTGTCGCTGCTGGCGGCTGACGATGACCGCCTGGTGGTGGTCGCCGCCCAGGGTGGCCAGGGTGGTCCGATCAGGAACGCCAGCGGGGTCCGTATCACGATTCCCGGTGTCCGTCCGCGCCAGGTCTTCGCCTTCCGGCCGACGGCTGGGTCCGGCGGTATCGTGCGCAGCGGTCCCGAGATCATGCCAGCGCAGATGGACGCGGCCGGCTGCACCATCGATGCTGGTGAGATCACGAGCGCCCTGCCGCTGCTGCTGACCGCGGGATGCGGCCCGCTGCTGGCCCTGATAGCTCCGGCAGAGCTGACCGCTGGCATCGCGGCCGACGTGACGGTGATCGTGCACAACCCCTCGGATGCTCCGCTGACCGGCCGGATCGCCCTGCGTGCCCCTGGCCAGGGTGGCGAAACCGCAGTGCGGGTCGAACCGTGGTCGTCGGCGCGCGTCGCCCTGCCGGTGACGCCCGCCGAGGCGTCGCCTCGGTATCCGCTCGGTGCCGAGCTGCGACGCGGCGATGCATCCATCCTGGCGGTGCCCGTGGACTGCGTCGTGCGGCTGCCCTGAAGCGGATGGCAGTGGTTCCACCGCCGTCTCGTCGCGCTAATCTGCCGGCGATGGATGCGCGCGAGGCGTTGCGGGAGGCCTTGGACGGAGGGTACGCCCCGGTCCGCTTCGTCTGCGGTTTCCGCCATCTCCTGGGACGCGGTCCCAGCTGCCCTCGCCACACCCACCGCGACACCGAACTGGTGTTCCATCCCAGCGGGCGCGGCACCAGCGGTCTGGCCGACGGCAGCCGCGTCAGCTTCGGACCGGGGGCGGTGGTGATCTACCCGCCCGGGCATGCCCACGACCAGGTGCTGGAAGCGGCCGGCACCGATCTGTGCCTCCATGTCGCGCTGCCGGAAGGCAGCCTGCGCTGTGCGGGGGTGCTGGTCGTCGATCTCGTCGATCTGCAGCTGCGCCACGCCTTCGAGGACCTGTCCACCGCCGTCCGCTCCGACGATCCCTGGCGTCAGGCCTCGCTCGACCACCGGGCGGCCTCGCTGCTGTGCGGCATGGCGGCCCAGCCTGCGGAGGCCAGCGACCATGTGGCGCTGGCCTGCGCCTGCATCGCCCGCGACTACGCCAGCATCGGCAGCGTCGGCGACGTCGCCAAGTCCATCGGCATCAGCGAGCCCCGGTTGCGCCACGTCTTCGCCGCCCGCCTGGGCGTCGGCCCCGGGCGCTGGCTGACCTCGGTGCGCTGCGACCGCGCCCGCGACCTGCTGTCGCGCTCGCGCATGCCATTGGCTGAGATCGCCATCGCCTGCGGCTTCCGCTCGGTGAAGCACCTGTCGGACGCCTTCCGCCGCGCCACCGGGTGCGCACCGATGCGCTGGCGTCGGCGCCACCGCCCCAACGAGCCCTACGACGGCTGACGCGTGCAAGCCGGCCCGTGCTGGGCATGGCCTGGACGGATCGCCAGGGCATATCCCCGGCATGATCCGCACCGCTCTCTGCCTGCTCGTGTCCTTCGGCGCCATCGTGGCCGCCGTCGACACCACCGTCACCCCGGTCGACTACGCGCATGATGGCGTGGCCCTGCGCGGGGCCCTGGCCATGCCCGCCGCGGCCAAGCCGAGCGCCGGTGTGCTGGTGGTGCCGGAGTGGTGGGGCATGAACGACTATGCGCAGCGCCGCGCCCGCGAACTGGCCGAACGCGGCTATGCCGCCTTCGCCTGCGACATGTATGGAGCCGGCAAGGTCACCGACGATCCCAAGCAGGCCGGCGCCTGGGCCGGCCCATTCTATCAGGATCGGAGCCTCATGGTGTCACGCGCGCGCGCCGGCCTGGCGGTGCTGGCCGGACGCTCCGGCCTGGCTGCGGAACGCCTCTCCGCCATCGGCTTCTGCTTCGGCGGCACGGTGGTGCTGGAACTCGCCCGCGCTGGCGAGCCGCTGCATCTGGCGGCCTCGTTCCACGGTGGCCTGTCCACCACGACGGCGGTCTCCCCCGGCGGCATCAAGGCCAGGATCCTGGTGCTGCATGGCGGTTCCGACCCCATGGTCCCGCCCGCCGACGTGGCCGCCTTCGCCGGCGAGATGATCGCCGCCAAGGCGGCCTGGGACATGCAGATCTACGGCCGCGCCCTGCACGCCTTCACCAACCCCAAGGCCCGCGAGCTGCACGCGGTCCTTCCGGCGGTCGATTACAACCCGGAGGCCGAGCAGGCCTCGCTGGCCGCCCTGCTGGAGCGTCTGCCGCGTTGAGCCAGCCATGGCGCCGCCGGCCCGGGCGTCCACAATGGCCACATGGTCGGTGACGACTCCGGCATCGGTCGATTGCTGCAGCCGCGCGCTTCGCACCTCGCGGCGAGCGAGTTCCTGGGTTCCTCGGGCCAGATCCCCATCGCCATCGCGCTGGCAACCGTGCTGGCGCTGCCGGTCGCCACCTGGCCCCAGGTGGTTCCGCTGCTGGCCGGGGCCTTCGTCCAGTCCTACGCCATAGCCATGCGGGCGCAGCGCCGGCTGCCGCCGTCCTTCCTGCTGAATCTCATCGGTGCCGGGCTGTTCACCCTTGGCCTGGCCTGCATCGACCTCTCCAATCTGCCCCACGACCCCTTCTTGGGAGTGTACTGGGCGGTTTCGCTCGCGGTCGCCTGCTGCCGCAGGATCGGCCCGGTCCTGCCGCCGGCCGGGGCCGAGTTCGCCATCATCGCCGAGCACGTCCTGCGTTCGCTCGGCATGGTCGGCATCTACGCCGCCCTGTCCGATGATCTGAACGGATTCCTGGCCGTGGCCGAGCACCGCTTCCTCGCCGCAGCGATGGCCCTGCTTGGCGTGGCGCTGGGCATCGGCGCGGTCCTCCGCGTCCGCGACCACGCGCGCCTGGCCGAGGTCGCCGGGCGGCTGCGCGGCTATTCCGAGATGCTCCTGGGCAAATCCGTGCTCAGCCGAGCGATGGGACGGGACGACGATCTGCGTCCGCGGCGGACCCGCCGATCGGTGCTCTTCGCCGACGTGCGGGGATTCACCAAGTGGAGCGAGCCGCGTTCGCCGGAGGAGGTGCTGCTCATGCTCGATGGGGTCTATACGGCCGCCGAGCATGCCTGCGCCCCGTTCCATCCCGAACGGACCAAGCACACCGGCGACGAGGTGATGATGTTCTTCTCCGACCCGCTGGATGCGGCACGCGCCGCCATCGCCCTGCGCGACGAGGTGGGCGCCTTCCTCGGGCTCTACGGCCTGCACGTCGGCATGGGCATCCACCATGGCGACGTCATCGAGGGCCTGTTCGGATCGGTGCGGACCAAGGCTTATGACATCCTCGGCGACACGGTGAACACCGCCAAGCGGGTCAGCGACCACGCCAAGCCCGGCTGCATCGTCGTCACCTTCACCTTCTACGAGGCCTGCCGCGGCCGCATCAGCATCGCCAGCGACCAGGGCATCAACGCCAAGGGCAAGAGTTCCGAGATCCTGGTCGCCGAGCTGGTTGGGGTCAGCCATGACGGGTCGCAGACACCCGACGAAGGTTGAGCCTGTGCGGACTTGAGCACGCCCCGTTCCCGGTGCTATGTATCGCTTTTCAGCAGCACGGAGAACGCATGGCCGACCAGCTCATCCACGCCCCGGATCGCGTCCGCGAGGGCGCCCTCATCCCGGACCTCGCGACCTATCGCACGCTGTACGAGGAGAGCCTGGCCGAGCCGGATCATTTCTGGGGCCGCATGGCGCTGGAGCACCTGACCTGGATCCACCCCTTCCGCGAGGTCAGCGACAACGACTGGAAGCAGGGCCTCGTGTCCTGGTTCCTCGGCGGCAAGCTGAATGTGTGCGAGAACTGCGTCGACCGGCACGTGAAGACCCGCGGCGACCAGGTGGCGATCATCTGGGAGGGGGACGATCCCGGCCAGACCCGCACCATCACCTACCGTGAACTGCAGCGGCAGGTCTGCCGCATGGCCAACGTCCTGCGCCATCACAACCTGCGCAAGGGCGACCGGGTCGCCATCTACATGCCGATGATCCCCGAGGCGGCCTTCGCCATGCTGGCGTGCGCCCGCCTCGGCCTGGTCCACAGCGTGATCTTCGCCGGCTTCTCGGCGGAAAGCGTGCGCGACCGCATCCTCGACGCCAAGTGCAAGGCGGTCATCACCGCCGACGAGGGCCTGCGCGCCAAGAAGGTGATCCCGCTGAAGCGCACCGTCGACGAGGCGGTGATGGCCTGCCCGAGCGTGAAGCACGTCTTCGTGGTCAAGCGCACCGGCGGCAAGATCCCGTTCTACGCCCCCCGCGACATCTGGATCGATGAGCTGATGGCCGGCGAGCGGCCCTACTGCCCCATCGAGCACATGGACAGCGAGGACACCCTGTTCCTGCTCTACACCTCGGGCAGCACCGGGAAGCCGAAGGGCATCGCCCATACCACGGCGGGCTACCTCCTCGGCGCCGCGATGACGATGAAGTTCGTCTTCGACTACCGCGAGGGCGACATCCACGCCTGCATGGCCGACATCGGCTGGGTGACCGGCCACAGCTACGTCGTCTACGGCCCGCTGTGCAATGGCGCGACGACGGTGATGTTCGAATCCATCCCGACCTATCCGGATGCCGGCCGCTACTGGGATGTGGTGCAGCGCCACAAGATCACCCAGTTCTACACCGCGCCGACCGCCATCCGCGCCATCATGCGCGAGGGCGACCAGTGGCCGAAGAAGTACGACCGCAGCAGCCTGCGCGTGCTGGGCAGCGTCGGCGAGCCGATCAATCCCGAGGCCTGGCGCTGGTACCACGAGGTGGTCGGCGAGAAGCGCTGCCAGATCGTCGACACCTTCTGGCAGACCGAGACCGGCTCGATCATGATCACCCCGCTGCCGGCGGCCATCCCGACCAAGCCCGGCTCGGCCACGCTGCCGTTCTTCGGCGTCGAGCCGGTGATCCTCGATGAGAAGGGCAATGAGCTGCCCGGCAATGGCGTCAGCGGCGTCCTGTGCTTCAAGCGCGCCTGGCCGTCGATGGCGCGCACGATCCAGAACGACCACCAGCGCTTCGCCGAGACCTATCTCAAGCCCTTCCCGGGCTACTACTTCACCGGCGATGGCTGCCGCCGCGACGAGGACGGCTACTACTGGATCACCGGGCGCGTCGACGATGTGATCAACGTCTCGGGCCATCGCATGGGAACCGCCGAGGTCGAGAGCGCCCTGGTCAGCCATCCCGGCTGCGCCGAGGCCGCGGTCTGCGGCTACCCGCACGAGATCAAGGGCCAGGGCATCTTCGCCTACGTGCTGCTCAAGGAGGGCTACAAGGAGACCCCCGAGCTCATCGGCGAGCTGCGCAACGAGGTCCGCCACCACATCGGGCCGATCGCCACCCCCGACGTCATCCTCATCGCGCCCGGGCTGCCCAAGACCCGCAGCGGCAAGATCATGCGCCGGATCCTGCGCAAGATCGCGGCCGACGAGACGGACAACCTGGGCGACACCTCCACCCTGGCCGATCCGGGCGTGGTGCAGCAGCTGATCGACAAGCGCCGCGCCATCGTGAAGTGACGCGGCGCCCGCCGTCCGCCCGCGGCTACCAGCTGTCGGTGCGGAACGGCGAGGCCGGCAGGCCTTCGCGGTTGTAGAGGTTGGCGCCCTCGGGATTCATGGCGAAGGCGTAGCGCACCGCCACCGGCTTGGCGACCTCGGGCGAGGACACGACGACGCTGTCGCCGTCGATCCTGGCCTCGGCCTTGCGCCAGACCTTGTCCTCGCCGGCGATGGCCCACCAGGTCAGCGCCGCGCCCTTCGACTCTGCGACCGGTTCGAGGCCCTTCTTGGTGCCGGCCATCAGACCGCCACCGACGCTGTCGAAGCGCACGCGGATGGCCGCGCCTTCGATCGCCTGCGAGGCGTAGAGCGGTCCGCTGTGCACGACGGGCTTGCCGTAGTCCTTGGCCATCGCCCACAGGGCCAGGCGCCGCCCGACGTCCTGCTTGTTGCGGGGGTGGATGTCGTTCGCCTCGCCGATATCGATCGTCACCGCCATGCCGGTGGCGGGGATCTCCTTGATCGCGTTCAGCTGCGCTTCGCGCAGCCGGCTCCAGCCGTCGCCGCCCTCGGGCTTGGCCGGATCGGACTTCTGGTAATTGGCGAGCTGCACGAAGTAGAAGGGGAAGTCACCCTGGCCGAAGGCCTGCCGCCACGAGGAGACCAGCGCCTTCTTCTTGTGCAGGTAGCTGACCCCTTCCCCACCGTTGGATTCGCCCTGGTACCACAGGGCGCCGCGGATGCCGTAGGGCACCAGGGGCGCGATCATGCCGTTCCACAGCCGGGCGGGGCCCTGCTGATCGCCGGTCGATCCCGGGGCAGCCGGCAGCGCGGGGGCTGGCTTGCGTTGCGCGAGGGCCGCCTCGGCCTGCGGCAGCCACTCCCTGACCTTCGCCAGGTGATCGAGGTGCGCCTTGTTGCCGGCGTCGGTCGAGGGATCGGTGGCGTCGACCTGGCTGGCGATGTCCTTGAGCTCCGGCGAGGCGCGCAGGCCGGCCGGGCTGATCCACGGTTCGATGCGGGTGCCGCCCCAGTTCGAGGCGATCAGGCCGATGGGGACGTCGAGTTCGCGGGCGATCTCGCGGGCGAAGTAGAACCCGACCGCGGTGAAGCCGCCGGCGGTCTTGGGAGAAGCTGGCGTCCATGCGGCCTTGAACGTCGTGGTGGGCGAGCCCCGGTGCAGGTTGGGGATGTCCAGCTGCCGGATCAGCGGCAGTTCGGCTGCGGCGATCTCATCCTTGGAGTTCATGGTGTTGTTGACGACCCACTCCATGTTGGACTGCCCGGAGCAGATCCACACCTCGCCGACGACCACGTTCTTCACCGTCACGGTCCCTTCGCCTGCGACCACGAGATCGCGGCCCTCCTTGCTGGCCGCCAGCGGAGCCAGACGCACCAGCCATCGGCCGTCGGCGTCCGCGGTGGCCTGGCGCTCCTGGCCGGCGAAGCGCACCGTGATCTGCTCGCCGGGCTTGCCGCCTCCCCAGACCGCGACCTCGCGGTCGCGCTGCAGCACCGCGTTGTCGTTGAACATCGGCGAGAGTTCGACAGCGGCGAGCTGTCCAACGGCGAGGGCGATGAGGAGGGGGGAGATGCGATGCATGCTGGGCTCCGGTCTGTCCGGAGGCAACGGCCAGCGCGCGCGGGCGTGACCCGGATCAGACGCGCAGATCGATGCGGCCGGCCTGCCGCAGGTCGGTGACCTGGCGATGCGGCGGTGCGGCGAGCAGATCGAGGCTGCGGGGCACGCGTGCCACCGGCGCCCGCGCCGGCTCGGTGCGGAACTGCGGTGGCGCAGGATTGGCCGGCTGGACGCTGCCGATCATGCTGCGACGGTAGCATGGCGGAGCCGCTTGCCTACCGCGAGATCATCTCCTAGGGTGCCCATAGCATGGCTGGGGACATCTTCTCGCGCTTCAAGGCTCCGAGCACCGATGCCGACGATGATGGCTCCGGTACCGAGTTCAGACGTACGGGCGGCCTGGCCCAGTTGCAGGAGAGCGAAGTCCTCGATGCGATCGATCGCGCACCCGCGCTGCCCCACATCGTCGGGCAGGTGCTGGCGCGGGTCGGGGATGCGCACAGCTCGACCAGCGAGCTCGAACGCCTGATCGAGCAGGACATGGTGCTGGCCGGCCGGGTGCTGAAGCTGGTCAACAGCGCCTTCTACCGGCGTCCGCAGCCGGTCGGGTCGATCCGCGACGCGGTGTCGATCATCGGATTCGCCAGCCTGCGCAGCCTGGTGCTGGCGGCATCGACATCGAACATCCTCCTGGTCGACCTCGAACCCTACGGCATGACCCGCGGGGGGCTGTGGCGCAACTCGATGGCGACCGCGGCGGTTGCGCGGGCCGCCGGGCTGCGCAGCGGCGCCGGTCCGGACCTGTCCGAGGAGTTCTTCGCCGCCGGCCTCCTGCGCGACATCGGCATGCTGATCCTGTCGCCGTTCCTCGCCCGTTCCGGCGTCCGCCTGCGCAAGGCGGCGCAGGTGGACATCCTGCTGGCCGAGCGCCGGGCCATCGGCTTCGACCACGGCTGGGTGGGCGATCGGCTGGCGGAGAAGTGGCAGCTGCCCCCGGCCCTGCGCACCTGCATCGCCAGGCACCACCGCGACCCCTCCGGCGACGGCGACTGGGCCCGGCACCTGGGGGTGCTGCGTCTCGCCGAGCGGTTGGTCTATGCCGCCGGGGTGGGCATGCATCCCGACCACCCCTTCGAGACCCAGGTCGACGCCCATATCGTGCGCCATGCCGGCCTGGACGCGACCCGCTTCGCCGCCCTGTGCGCCGAGGTGCCGCACCTGGTCAAGGACACCGATCCGCCCGAGTGATCGTCCGGCGTCCCGGGCGGTCGCCCTGGTGGTGGCCAGCCCCGGGTCGGCCTGCTAGTGTCCCGCCGTGGCTGCAACCGACGATCTGGGCACGACCGCCGACCGACTGCTGGCCGCCGACACCGCCCAGCATCTCATCTCGATCCTCGAGGACGAGCTGCCGCGTCTCGGCGCGGCTCCGGCGGCACTGTACCTCTACGACGCCACCGCCGGGGTCTATTACCCGGTCGCCGGCTTCGGCCAGAACCAGCCGCGCCAGGACGTGCCGGAGCTGCGCGTCCCGGACGGCAGCCTGCGCCTCTCCTCGCAGGGCCAGCAGGTCGGCCTGCTGGTGGTGCGCGAGGGGGCCCATCGCGATGCGTCCGTGCGCCATCTCGCGACCCTGCTCGGTCCGCTGCTGGTGCAGCTGCACCGGCGGCAGATCGTGGTCGAGGAGCTGCGCGAGACGCGCGAGATCGTCGCCCAGCTCGCCGTCGCCGGGGATCTTCTGCGGCATCTCGATCTCGAAGTGCTGCTGACGAAGCTGCTGGAGACCGCGTTGAACGCCGTCGGGGCGCAGGTCGGGGCCGTGCTGCTGCCTGCTGCGGACGGAGCTCTCCAGGTGCGCGTGGCCTGGGGTCTGGCGGTCGAGCATCTCGATGCGATCCGCCTCGCCGACGGCCGCAAGGTCGTCGACGCGGTGTTCGCCACCGGTGATCCGGTCGTGCTGGCTCGCGGCGAACGCCGCAGCGCCCTCGACCTCAGCGGGCTCAAGGAGCGCCTCGATGGGCTGCTCGCTCTCGCCCTCATCTCGCGCGACCGCATCCTGGGCGTCCTCGTCCTGGCCAACCCCACCAGCGACTTCGGCCTGGCCAAGAAGCGCCTGGCCGAAACCCTCTGCAACCTCGCCGGCACCGCGATCGACAACGCGACCCTGGTGAAGGATGCGATCGAGCGCGAACGCCTCCGGCAGGAGATCGACATCGCGCGGACGGTGCAGGAGAAGATGTTCCCCACCAGCGGGCTGAAGCTCGCTGGCCTGCTGGCCGAGGGCTGGTCGCGACCGTGCAACGAGACCGGCGGCGACTACTTCGCCTACCTGCCACGCGAGGGCGGCATGGTCGCCATGGTCGGCGATGTCAGCGGCCACGGCCTCGGCGCCGCCCTGTTCACCACCATGGCGCACGCCTTGGCGCAGCAGCAGTTCCGCGCCGGCGCCGACATGCAGACCGCCTTCCGCCAGGTCAACGAAGGACTGTTCCATACCCGCAGCGGCCGCTTCATGACCGCCGTCGCCGTGGCGATAGATGCCGCGACCGGGCGCTGCGAATACGTCTCCGCTGGGCACACCAGATCGCTGTGGATCCACAAGGGCGAGGTCCGCTGGCTCGACAGCACCGCCATGCCCCTGGGCATCGTCCCGCATCTCGAGATCGACCCCAGTCCCGAAGTCGTGCTGGCGCCCGGGGATCTCCTGCTGCTCTACACCGACGGCATCATCGAGGCCGCGCACGAGGATGGCACCACCCTGGGCGAGGAGCGCCTCGCCGACACCGTGCTGGCGGCCTGGCGCAGCCGGTTGGCGCCCAGGCGCGTGCTGGATCTCGTCGCCGCCGCGGTCGACGGCTTCACCGCCGGCCGGCCGCAGGCGGATGATCTCACCGGCGTCGCCATCGCCCGCGGCGGTGATGGATCGGTCAGCGGTTGGCAGGTCGCAATCACGCCCTAGCATCGGAAACCACGTGATATCCAGATCTCTTCTCGCCATCGCCGTGTCGGCCATTGCCATCTCGGCCAGCGCCGTGCCGGCCACCGCGGGCGAGTCTCCGGATCCGCTGCCCTTCCCGGACATGGCGCCGTCCGTCGGGGCCGTGCTGGAACAGCACTACTACGACAAGTCCCGCTTCCGTCCGCACCTGATGGTCGAGCGCGCCCTGCGCCTGCTCGAACAGTCGGAGATCGGCATCGACACGGGATGGGGCGATGGGCGCATCCTGCTCAACCTGCGCGGTGAGCGCCGGACCGTCGACGCCACCGAGCCCGGATCGCTTGGCGATGCCATGGGCATCGTCGAGCGCGTGCGCCAGGCGGTCGAGAAGGGCTTCGATGCACCGGCCGAGCGCCTGCGGCAGCTGGCCTACGCCCAGATCAACGGCGTGCTGTCGACCCTCGATCCGCATACCGTCATGTGGCCGCCCGAGGCGGCCCGCGAGTGGACCGAGGACAACATCCAGGGCCAGTTCTACGGCATCGGTGCCTTCCTGAACCAAGAGGAGGGGCTGATCTCGATCCAGCGCGTGATGCCCGGCCTGCCGGCCGAGCGCGCGGGCATCGAGGACGGCGACGTCATCCTGGCGATCGACGGCGAGAAGACCGCCGGCCTCACCCTCGACCAGGCGGTGCGGCGCATCAAGGGCCCCAAGGGTACGACGGTGACGCTCAGCATCGAGCGCAAGGAACTGAAGGCTCCGGTCGAGGTGCCGATCGTCCGCGACCTGGTCAAGGTCATCACCATCCGCAGCTTCCGCGATGGCGATGTCGGCTATGTGCGCATGGATGAGTTCAACGCCAACACCGCGCATGATCTCTTCCTCGCCCTGCGCGAGCTGGAGCGCGATGCGCCGGTCAAGGCGCTGGTGCTCGACCTGCGCTTCAACGGCGGCGGACTGCTCGACCAGGCCAAGCTGATCGGCGGCTTCTTCCTCGCCCGCGGCCAGGAGGTGGTCCGCACCACCACCGTCGATGGGCAGGAGGACGTCTACACCAACAACGCCCGGCGTTTCGTCACCGCTCCGATGGTGGTGCTGACCTCGCCCGGCACCGCCAGCGCGGCGGAGATCGTGTCCGGGGCGCTGCAGCTCAATGAGCGCGCCGTGATCGCCGGCGAAGCGACCTTCGGCAAGGGGTCGGTGCAGAACATCCGCGAAATGCGCGATGGCAGCCGGCTGAAGCTGACCATCCAGGAGTACCTGCTGCCCGGCGGCGTCTCCATCCAGGATGTCGGTGTGGCGCCGGACCTGGTCCTCACCCGCCATGCGGTGCGCCAGGACGGCTCGGTGGATCTGCGCGACCTGTCGATGGAGCGCGAGCGCGACAACGAGTTCGCCCTGGGCGGACGGCGGAACTACGTCCATGACACGGTCGCCGAGCTGTCCTGGCTGGATCCATGGATGGACCGCGAGGCGCGCCGCGTCCACACCATCTCGGCCCGCGACTTCCGGCCCGACCGGCAGAGCCAGCTCGTCCTCGACATGCTCAAGGAGGCCTGCGCCGCCGAGGACTGGTCGCAGGCGGCGGCCAAGGCGATGGAGGTCGAGAAGCTGCGGCCTTTCCTGATCGAGCGTCTCAAGGCCCCCATCGCCAAGCGCGCCGAGGTCGAGGCCTCCGCCCTGGCCGACACCCTCGCCCGGCTGCCGCAGCCGGTGCGCTGGGGAGCGGCTGGCGAGCCCGCCGCAGGCACCCTGTCGCTGTCCTATACCGGCCCTGCCAGCATCACGGCTGGGCTGACCGAGTCGCTGTCGGTGCAGGTGGACAACCGCGGCGAGGCCGCGGTCGGCCGCCTGTTCGCCATCATCCGCGCCGATCCGCGCTCTCCGTTCTGGGAGGAGGAGTTCGTGGTCGGCGAGGTCGCCGCCGGAAAGACCGGCAGCGGCCTGCTGCATTTCAAGGTCCCTCCGCGCCTGCCGCAGGGCGAGGAGCGCTTCACCATCGAGCTGCACCAGGAAGGCGGCAAGAACGTCATCGCCTCCTGCCCGGTGTCGCTCCAGGTCGCCTCGCGTCCCGCTCCGCATCTTGGCCTGGCCTGGAAGGTGGTCGAATCGAACGGCGACGGCCGGCTGTCCCCGGATGAGCGCGCCGAACTGCAGGTCGAGGTCTTCAATGACGGCACCGGTCCCATGGAGACCGGAGCGGTGTGGGTCGAGAAGGACAACGATCCCTACGTCTCGCTTGGCGCCAGCCGGCAGAAGATCGAGTCCGCGATCGCCCCGGGCGCATCCGTCACCCTGTCCTTCCCGCTCAGTGTGCGCAAAGAGGTCAAGCGCGCCGGCAAGATGGTGCCGTTCACGGCCGAACGCATCCATCTCAACGTGGTGGCGGTGGAGATCCTCCCGGAGGGGGATGACGCGCGCTTCCGCGCCGATGTCCGCGCCGGGATCGACATCGACGTCGGCAAGCCGCTCAAGCCCCGTCGTCTCGTGCAGCCGACCCTGGCCGTGCTCGGGCAGCAGACCGATGGAGCTCGCACGCAGCTGCGCTTCTCGATCGGCGATGCCTCCGATGACGCGCAGGCCGCTGCGCTGGATCTGGTCGCCTTGTTCCAGGATGAGGACAAGATCGACCTGCAGACCGCCTCGGCCCTGGATGTCGATCCCGCCGCCGCCGCCCAGGATGGGGCCGCCAAGGGCACCTGGATCTATTCCCCGCGGGTCCAGCTGAAGCCGGGACTCAACCAGCTGCGCCTCATGGTGCGGGATGGCGACGGCGTGGTCGCCGACCGCTTCCTCCGCTTGTGGGGACCGCCCGAGGCTCCCGCGCAACAGGCGGCGAAGCCGTGATTCCGCTGCGTCCGCGGCGCAACCGCGTCTCCGCCGGCATCCGCTCCCTAGTGCATGAAACGGACCTCGGACCCGAGCGCCTGGTGCTTCCGCTGTTCGTGCACGACCTGCCGACGGCGGTCCCGATCGCCAGCATGCCCGGATGCAGCCGGCTGCCGCTGGATGGTCTGATCGAGGCCGCACGCGAGGCTCATGGCGTCGGTGTGCGTGCGGTGGCGCTCTTCCCGGCGCTGGCGGATGCGTCCAAGGACCACCTCGCCACCGCATCGACCGATCCCGAGGGGCTTCTGCCGCGTACGGTCCGTGCCCTCAAGCGCGCACTCCCCGATCTTGTGGTCATCACCGATGTGGCCATGGATCCCTACAGCAGCGACGGCCATGATGGCCTGGTCCGCGACGGGCGCATCGTCAATGACGACTCCCTGCCCATCCTCGCCGCCATGGCGGTCGCCCAGGCGCGAGCCGGGGCGGACGTGGTGGCCCCCAGCGACATGATGGACGGGCGGGTCGGAGCCATCCGGGCAGCGCTCGACGCCGCCGGTTTCCACGACGTGGCGATCTGCAGCTACTGCGTGAAGTACGCCTCGGCGTTCTACGGTCCGTTCCGGGACGCCCTCGACAGCGCGCCGCGTTCGGGCGACAAGAAGACCTATCAGATGGATCCGGCCAACGTGCGCGAAGCCCTGCGCGAAGTGGCCTTGGACGAGTCGGAGGGGGCCGACTGGCTGATGGTGAAGCCCGGCCTGCCCTATCTCGATGTCATCTCACGCGTCCGTGCCGCCACCGCCCTGCCGGTGGCCGCCTACCACGTCAGCGGCGAGTTCGCGATGCTGAAGGCCGCGGCTGCCAACGGCTGGCTCGACTACGACAAGTGCCTGCTGGAGAGCCTGCTCTCGCTGCGCCGTGCCGGTGCGGACATCATCTTCACCTATGGTGCCGTCGACGCCGCACGACTGCTGGCGGAGAGGAAAAGAGGGGGTTGACAGTCCTGCGATCATCGCACACTCCGCCCCCACGTAAGCAACGCCGGATGCGGGCGTAGCTCAGTTGGCTAGAGCGACAGCTTGCCATGCTGTAGGTCGTGAGTTCGAGTCTCATCGCCCGCTCCAAGAGATAACCCCCGGTGAAAGCCGGGGGTTATACCTTTTTACGGGACTTGGCGGGGGCCGTGGTTTTGCCCTCTGCTCCCAGTTCTGCTCCCAGTTGGTGGCGCTGTCGGCCACGCTCCATGTAAAGAAGATCACGGCCGACCCTGCCGGCGGAGGCGTGAAGCCTCCGCCGGTCAGCGCGGTCTTGCTCACCCCTGCTCCTTGGGGTTCGCTGTGGCGTTGATGTCATCGTCATAGCTCAGCAGGTGGCCGTAGTGACGGTGCAGCATGCGGGTGTCACCATGCCCCAACCAGCGAGCGACCTTCACGTCCGAGACGTTGTTGATGAGCAGGTTCGAGGCGAAGGTGTGCCGCATGCCGTACATGGTAATGACCTTCCCGCCGGCCTTCGTGAACGCCTCCATCATCCGCCGCCAGACCTTGGTCGGGTTGTAGCGGTACTTCCAGCCCGTCCCACCACGAGGCCGTCCTTTCCGGTGCGGCTCATTCATCAGCAGGAAGCCAGCCTTCCGCCGAAGCGGCGTCAGAATGGCCAGGAGCCTGGCCGAGATAGGGATGTCCCGCGCCTCGCCATCCTTCGGCGTCCAGCCGGAGTGCGGAACGACATGGCAGACCGGCCGCGGTTCGCCCGTCTGGGGGTCCTTGGCATCGAGATCCAGGTCCTCCCAGCGCTGCATGATGATTTCCTCGGGTCGCAGCCCGAGCAGACAGCCGCATGCCACCAGCAGCGTAGCCGTCGGCTGGTGCGGGTCCTGTTGAGCGATGGCGAGCGCCTGCTCGAACTGGGCGGTTGTCCACCATTCGCGGCGGTGGCGTAACGAGGCCGGCTCCTTGAGCCGACGGACCGTCTTGTGACTCAGGTCACGCAGTAGCCCCATGTTCGCCGCCCAGGTCAGGTAGGTCTTCAGGACGCCCAGGCTGGTGTTGGCAGTGGACGGGCTGGTGCGCTTGCCGATCCGGGCCAGGGCATCGGCAATGTCATCCGGCCGCAGGTTCGCGAGCAGGCGGTCGTTGCCGAGTTCGGTGCGCCACAGAAGCAGCCGATAGCGGTCCCGGTCGGTCGTCGACTTGGCGACCTTGGTCATGCGGTCGGCGTACAGGTGGTCGAATAGTTGGCCGAGGTTCTGGATGGAGGACGACTGCGAAGGCGAACTTGCGGCAAGGCCGTCCTGGGTGTCCTGGCCGCGCTCATCCCACCTGGCCTGCCAGACCGCGCAGACCCTTCTCAGTTCGCGCTCGACCGTGATGGGTGCGGGCGCCGGGCTGAAGACGTGGCGACACGCATGCGGCGACACGGCCTCCATGGAGCCATCGTGCTTCGGGAACATCCACCGCAGGGCTGAGATCGGCCCGGTGGCGACGAGGTGATAGCGATCACGCATCCAGCGCGAGGTCAGGGTGACGTCGCCGTAGGGCGTGGTCTGTTTGCGAGGCGGCATCGTGGTGTGCCCCGCCATAGGCTTCCTCTCGAAGATGATGATGGGATTGGCCCCGGCGGCGGACGCCGCCGGGGGGTTCAGCGCGAGGGCGACGTTCACGGCGCCCCCGTCTGGAACTGCTGGTCGACGAAGTCCTCCAGGGAGGTCGACGCGGCCGAGTCGGTGTTCACCGGCTCAAGTATGGCATCGAGATCTTCCTGGCGGAACTTCAGGATGCGGCCAATACGGTATGCCTTGAGCGGATTCACCTCCCTTTCCATGAGGCGGGGAATGGTCCGCACATGACAGTCGAGGTAGATGCTCGCCTCCTCGGTGCTGAGAAGACGGCGCAGCCCCGCGACCATGGTCGTGGAGTGGGGCATGTTGGGTGAAGGGATGGAGGAGTCGCCATGGGTCGGCTGCGGCTGATGGGCGGCAGCACGACGGTGGCGGGGGGACGTGGAGTCCTGCGACATGGGTAGGTCGATCGGGACTGTGGCGATGAACGGCGGCTGCGTGCACCGTGCCCACGCATGGTGAGCAGCGAGACGTTCCACCGGCGGGCGCCGAAGGAGGCTAGTCGGGATCGTCGACCTACGCCCGGAAGCCGATCCTCGAAGGGAGCGGCGCCGAGGTTCTCGACACGTGGTTCGCGTGGTCGCTCGTCGTCGAACCGATCGGTCGTTGGCATTGGCTGCCGGCAAAAGGCCCGTCGTGACGAGCCAGATCCAGTTCCACTGCCCCGGGTGCCGATCACCACGGAACTGGGCACATGATACCCGATGGCCATGGCCTCACAAGGCGGCAGATGGCAGCAGATGGTTTATGCTGCCAGATCCAGCGCGGCCGTCCATGCCCGCTCCTTCAACGCAGCAGCGCTGCCAAAAGCAGCGCTGAAGAGGCGCGCCTCGTCCGCATTGCCGCCATCAGTAGTCCGGGTCATGCGGTCATGGTCAGCCCATTCTGTGCAGGCGAAGAGGGCCGACAGCAGGCTGTCCTTTGTCCCTTTCACCTGCGAGGTCGGCGACGCGAGGATCGCAGCGATGCGTTCTTCGCGGGACTTTCGTAGCGCACGAGCGCGATCGGATTCGTCAGGGCCGGGGCGACCGAAGACCTGGGCCATGAACTCGTGCTCCAGCTTCCGGTTCAGCGGTACATCGGCGAGCCGGTTCCAGGCGGCCTTGGTGACGGCGTGGTCTCGGATCACGGTGGCGAAGGCATTCTTCGCCTGGTTGACGCTCTCGTGGATGCTGGGCAAGTGCTTGATCGTGAAGCCGCCGGCGAGGCCGGGCTTGCTGCGGTTGTGACGGGCCTGCGCCTCCGCCATCGCCAGGGTATTGCGGCAGATTACTCTAATCGTCGTAGGGCAAATGACTAACGTCTTATTGCCGGTGTGGCCATTGCTGACCAGAAGGTAGGTATTCGACACGTCTTCGCTGATCCTGATCCCAAGTTCGGGGAGGTGCGCGAGCGCCCAGACGACCTTCCCTCCATTGAATGCCCCGGCCGTCTCGATGGTGAAGGGCATGCCTCCATCGTCGCGGCTGACCTGGGCGAGATCGGTGAAGACTTGAAACATGCCGGCGTTCTGGAACGGCTCGTAGTCGGGGCCGACGACGCCGAGAATGCGGCCGTCATTGGATTTCCGTATCGCGGCGAAGTCCGGCACCGGGTCGAGGCTGTCTGCGGTGCGCAGATCGACGCGGCTAACAGTCCAGTCGAGCCCCGCCTCGCGGATGGCGACGGCGGGATCAGTGGCTGCGGCCGGGGAGAGCGCCCTGCCGATGCGCTGCCAGGGGTTCTGGCGCGGCGGCGGCAGGCCGAGCCTGGCGGTATGCGGGGCGCGGCTGGGCTTCGGGCTCTCGGGGTGAAGGCTGGGGGTGCGGACGAGGGTCGGGGCCACGGCATCGACGACGGTGCTGATGGGCACCGGCGCCGGCAGTGGGGGGAGGATGTCGGAGAACAGGTCCATGGACGACTCCTGCCCAGGCAGCGGTGGCGGCCTGGGTGCATGGGGGTGATGGCGGGGTGGCGGTCAGGCCGCGACGGCGGCCGACTCTGGCAGGCTCACGGCGTGGACCTGGAGATCGAGTTGGCGCTGCTCAGCGGTCCTGGTGACGGGCATGACCAGGATGGCGAGTTCGTGGTCGGCCCAGTACGCCGGGGCGATCACGGCCTGCCGGGCCTGGGCGAGGTCGAGGCTCTCGCCGGCGGTGGCGCCCGGCACGGCCCAGAGGCGATCCAGCCGGGCGGCGGGATCGACGGGGGATGAGAACAGCAGCGGATTCTTGTGCCCGCTGATCTTCTGGGCGGTGGCTAACAGCACGGGATCGAGACTGCTGATCGTCGGCACCCACTGGCGCCCGGCGGTGCGCGACCAGACGTGCTCGACGCGCGGGAAGGTGCCGTCGACGCGGCGGACGATGGCCGATGCCGTGCCGTTGGTCAGCCGGGCCTCCTTCGGCCCGATCTCGATCTGGATGCGCCCGCCAGTCGCCTTTGCCGCAGCCTTGAGGGCGGTGGCGAACTGAGCCGCGTCGAAAATGACGTCGCCGGCATCGCCGGTGAGGACGTCGATGGGCACGACGAGGCTGGCGAGGATGCGGCCGTTGGTGGCAGCGAAGCGCACGGCGGTCGGCGTGACGCGGACGCCGATGTGGCCGAGAGGACCGGATTCGTCGGCACAGGCCAAGGGCAGGCGTGCGAGGCGATCGGCTGTGATGCGGGGAATATGGAAGACGGTGTTCATGGAGCGATCTCGATGGTTCAGGCCGGGTTGGATTCGGCCTCGCGGGCCTCGTCCAGGGCGGCGGTGACGGCGGTGGTGACAATGCGGCGGATGGTCCGGCCGCTGATTTTCGACAAGGCGTGGAGGTCCCGCACCTGCTCATGCGTCAGGGACGCTGGCAGGGCGCGAGCCCACGGCCAGGCAGTGCGAGGGCGGTCGATCTGCATGGCCGCCTACGCGACCATGCCGACCGGCCCGATGATGCGGAGGAACCGGGCATGCCACAGCATACCGGTCTCGGTGCGGCCCTGGTGACGGACCAGGATGCGGAGGCCTTCGGGATGCCGGGCGACGAGCATGGCGATCTCGGAGGCGTCCTCCGCGCTGAAGCCGGTGCCGACGCGGCCCAGCGGCCGACCAGCCCCATCGGGCTTCGCCTCGGCGACCTCCATGGCACCGAAGGGACGGCCAGCGACCGTGGTCGGGGTCAGGGCCGTGATGACGACCTCGGTCTCGGCGAGGTACTTCGTCCGTACCATGATCTCGCCATGCTTACCGCCGAGGTAGCGGGTCTGCCGCTGAATCCACACCTCGCCTTCGCGGCCCTCATCCTGCTGGCGGCAAACCAGGGCGTGCTTCTGGGCCTTCGTCCAGGCCGTGGGCACCTGCTCGATGTCGTAGTCCTCGACGCCGGCCTTGATCAGGATGCCTTGGGCGATGCCGACGATGATCTCGGCGCCGCGGATGCGGGCCTCCTCATCGGCGCTCGTCAGGTCGCGGCCGTTGGCGAACAGCGCCCTGAAGACGCAGATCCGGCAGCGCACCCGGGCATCGGGGTGATCGTTGGTTGCGTTGGCCTGGGCCGCCTGGCTGCCGGTACGGTGCTCGCCGCCGCTGGCGTCGAGGTAGACCAGTTCACCGTCGAGGACGAACGGCCCCTTGGCCTCGGCGGCGCGACGGAAGGCACCGTCGAAGGACATGCTCGGTGAAGCCAGGATGCTGGTCGAGCGGCTCTGGTAGACGACGGGCTGGGATGAGGCGATCACCACGATCCGGCTGCCATCTCGTTTGGGTTGGCCGCAGTAGATCGGGTTGTGGATGTAGTCGTCGTGGGTACCGGCAGCGTCGACTGGTTGCATGGTGATGATGCGGCCGGGCTGGAGATGGGCGGGTAGGCCCGGAAACGCCACAGCCAGGGGCGCTGACGCTGCCTCCTTGTTGGACCTGGAGGTGACATCACTGCTCGCCGTGGCTGGAGCCGAGATGCCCGTCTCCAACTCGAACGCCTTGGCCCAGAAACCACGGGCCATGTCGTCACAGCCCTCGACCTCGGCCTGGATGGCGAGGGCGATGACCTTGGCGGTGGAGATGCCCTTGCCGTAGTCGCGCAGGTAGGCCTGCGCGCCGGCTGCAGCCTGCTGATGAAGGTTGCGGGCGACGATGCGGGAGGCCCAGCGCGAACGGATGTCAGCGGTGGGCTTCCTCGCGGTTGAACGGTGTTTGGCGATGTAATCAGTGAGGTTCATGTCGTTGCTCAGAGAGAAGGAGCAGGACGTTGCCGGCCAGCGATCTGGCCTGGCAGGAGCCCGGACGGCGGTGCTCGATGTCCTGCTGGTTGATGGAATCAGACGGCGATGGGGTCGCCGCGCATGCCGGCGATGACCCATCTGGGCGGACTGGGATTGCCGGTGACGGCTTCGATGGCGGCCATAGCGCCGACGAAGAACTCGAGTTCGGCCTGCCGGTATCGGTTGCTTCCGGGCTTGTAGCCCTGCGTCCGGGCGCGGGACTTCCACTGCTCCTCGATCTGGGTCAGCATCGCCGGCGTGGTGGCGAGGCCCACGTTCAGGCCGCCGGCCGCGGTTCGACCCCGCGCAGCGAGGCCGGATCGTCCATGCGGTCACGGATGTCGGCGACAAGGCGATCGGCCGCTATGCGTAGCAGGCGAGTGATCGGGGTCTTCGTCGCGACGCTGGCCTGGTGCAGTTGGTTCATCAGTTCGCGGTCCGACAGAGCGGATGCGGGCCACGGATAACGCCGGGTCTTGGACATATGGGGCTCCTTTCAGTGGCCGGATGGCCGGGGTTTGGTGATGGAAATCCATGGCAGGCGACGTCGAACGGCGCTGCTGCCATGGGACTGGTGCATGGGGATGGCGTGCTACGGTGGCGGCGTGGCAGATCACAACCGTCCCATCCCGGTGCAGGCGATCGGC
The DNA here is from genome assembly GCA_017302815.1 of Planctomycetota bacterium. GTDB lineage: Bacteria > Planctomycetota > UBA11346 > UBA11346 > UBA11346 > UBA11346. The sequence goes on along the minus strand of JAFLCQ010000003.1, from coordinate 38,836 downwards.
TGGCGTGACGTGGTGCCGCTGCTGCAGCCCGGACAGATGCACGTCTGCGTATGCCAGCCTGGATCGGGGAAGTCCTCGCTCGCGCTGGGTTTGGCTCGCGATCTCGTCGCCCGGCCAGCCGACCCTGTCCAGGTTCTCTACATCAGCACGGACCTGTCGGTGCCGATGCTGACGTGGAAGCTGATCACGGCGATGACCGGCGTGCCCTACGACTTCTTGGAATCAGGCACCTGCAGTCCGGCGCAGCTGGCCGCCGTGGATCAAGCCCAGGCAGCCATCGCGTCCTGGCCGCTCGTCCTGATGGCACCTACGGATGCAACCGCCGACCAGCTGACAACGCTGATTCACCAGCATGCATCGGTCCGATCGACGGTGGTGATCGTCGACTATCTCGGGGCGGAAACCCTTGGAGTCACGACGAGTTCCGTGCAGACGATGGTGCGATCCCTGGCGAGCATCGCCCGGGAGCTTGGCATCCCCATCGTCGCCACCGCCGGGTACGCCGAGGATGAAGACCTCGACGGGGCTGACGCCGTCCTCGGTCTTGGGTTGGATGAGGACGATGCTAGTGACGACCAACGCAACGTCGACCTGTTTCTCCTCCGATCGGCGGACGGGCGTATTGACGGCTCACGTCTGGTCTTCGATGTGCGCCGGATGACCCACCAACCGAGAGCGGCCGTAGCGGGCTTGGACGACAGGTGATCGGGGCTGACCCCAGTTGGAGAACTGGGGTCAGGATGTCGGCTACTTCTTCTGGTTGCGCAGCGCCTCTTCCGCCGCAGCGACGAGTGCGGCGATAAAGACGGCGAGCCAGAAATCGGATTTCTTCATCAGACTCCGCTGGTTGCTGGTGAGTTGCGCAGATGACGGCCGGAAACGGGCGGGTTGCTGACGCATGAGAAACGGTGGTCCAGGTCCCGAAGACCTGGACTCGGTTCAAGCCGCTACGGCGGGGTAGAGCAGCACACTTCGCCGCAGGCGGAGGTAGCGCTCGTAGTCGGTGACTTCCTGGGCATCGACGGTGGCACGGCCGTCGACGACGCCGATGCCGACGATGGGTTCCAGGTTGTGGTCGAGGCGGACAATCTCGGATGTCTCACCGTCATAGACGGTCGAACTCGGCCCGTACTCGTCACCGGCTGCATTCACCTGGATGAAGGGCACCTGGGCCGCACAAAGGGCGTCCTCGATGTCGGCGCCGCCGTAGTTGCAGTCCTCCTCCTCATAGACGAGGCAAGGCCGCCTGTCGACGAGGCGCACGGTGAAGCTCTCGTGACCACTGGCCTCTTGGGTCAACGGCTCTGACAGCAGCGTGGACTGGAAGTCGGCTGTGGAGAAGCCGAAGGCGGATCGAATGGCCTCGGCCTTGGCGGGGTCGGCCAGGACCGACATGGGAACGGTGAAGCGGGCGTAGGCACGATCTGACATGGCCTATCCTTCCTTTCTGCAACGGCTTGCGAACGAACAACCCTCGCACTGCCAACCCCGCACCCCGTAGCGGACACCGCTGGCCATCCCGTGATGGACTTCCCGGTAATGGCGCACGAGCGTCGCGATCGGCCAGGGCGTGATCGGCTGGACCGTGATCACGGGGTTTTTGAGTTTGGCAGCGACGATGACCTCGTGCCGGGAGGCGGGATACGCGAGATCGTAAAGTGCCAACTGTGCCTCGACCGCATGGGTGTCGGTCAGCGTGCGGGCAGCGGCAGTCTTGATGTCAGCCAGGATTAGGGTTTCGCCCTCGGCACGCACCAGGTCGATGCGGCCTTGGACGATTGGAAGATCCGGCGCCAACTCGACCTCGAACGGTTGCTCGACGCCAATGATCCCTGGCGGTGGCGTGTAGATGCCGACGAGACTCCGGCCCTTGGCGATGAGGTCGTCACCATCGTCCTTGCCGAAGTGGATCGGTGCATTGGCGTCAGCCACCGCCCGCTTCCAGGCGGTGAGGAAATGCGCTGGCGCGTCGATGCGCTCTCCATGCAGCGCAGCCTCGTTCACGGCGGCGATGGTGTCGTGTACCGCCGCTCCGAAGACCAGGGCTGAGCCGACCTGCTCCCGCGGCGCGTTTTCGATCTTGTTGAATCGCCATCGCCGAGGACACAGGGTGAACTCCTGGACCTGGCTGTGGCTGAGGTGATCAGGTGATCGCTGTGCCGCTGAAGGAGGAGTAGATGGGGTCACAACGGTGGCTGCAATCACGCCGCCACCTGGCCCTTCAGTTCGTCAATCAGCCCGGCCGCATCCCGGCATGAAAGCTGGTCGAGACTGCCGACCTGGTACTGATCGAGGATCGCCGGCACTGCCACTTTGGTCTGGTCGATCAGACGCTTGAGGAACCGGAGTTGGGAATCGGTCACGGCGGCCGGCTGGCGGCGCTGACTATTGGGCCGATGGGGCTGGGAAATGCCCTGTCGCGGTTGTGCCTGGGGTGGTGCGGCGACCGATCGAGCAGACTGGGGGACAGCGGCGGTTTGCCGGTTCAGTTGTGCATCGACCGCCTGCTCAGCGATGGCGTAGATGCGTTGGGCCTCGGTGACGACCTGGGTGAGGTCGGTTACCTCGGCCGAGATGGTAATGGAGGCCTGCTGGGACGAGTAGTCGGCGCCGGGAATCGGCACCTTCTTCGCGAGTTGGGCCTGGATGGTGATGGCCATGATATGATCTCCGAAAACGAAGACCCCTGCGTGGCTGCTGCCAGCAGGGGTCAGGGGTGTTGATGACGGAGGCGACAAGCCGCCGCCCAGACGTCTATGATGGGGTCGTCTACACGCTGCGGCGACAAGTCATCGTCATTGGCGAGAACTCATGATCGTCGGGTGGTGCAGACGTTGCGATTGTCTGACTCGTTAGTGCAACTTCACCATGCGAATGACCTTGTTCCCTCGATCGATGAAATACAGATTTCCGATTCCGTCGAGGGCGACAGATTCTGGCGAATCCAGCAATGCGCTGTTCGCTGGTCCGCCATCTCCGCTGTAACCCTTGGGAGGTTTCCCTCCAACGGCCTCATTGCCGACCGGCGTCGTTGAGCCAACAACAGTGGAAACTATGCCGTCTGTGCCTGAGATCTTCCGAATACGGTTATTGCCCGTATCGGCAACGTAGATGTCACCATTCGCGTCGACGACGACACTGTCGCTTTCCTTGAATCTGACTTGGTCTCCGGCTTTCCCATCGCCGCCGTATCCATCGACGCGAGCACCGGCAATGGTCTCATCTTTCTGAGAAGTTATGATGTAGCGGGAGATGCGATTTCCGGGCGACAGGATGTCAGCTTTTACATCAAGAGCGAACTTGCTGGATGCGCCTTCCATCACCGTGCTGATGTTCCCAGTTGCAGCGTCGATCTTGCGAATCAAAGACTGGTGCAGAACGTAGATATTTCCTTTGGTGTCGACGCGGAGGTCCGAAGGTCCTCCCAGCTTTGCTTTGATGGCCGGACCACCGTCATCCGGATGATTTCCGGCGCCGCCAATGGTTCCATCACCGGCGCATGTGCTGATGACCCCGTCCGAGGCCTGCACTTTACGAATGCAATGAGCGCCTTGGTCAGCGATGTAGAGATCGCCATTCGGGGCAAATGCGATGGCGGATGGCATGGTCAGTCGAGCATTGACGGCGGGGCCACCATCCCCGACTGGCCCGTCTTCAGAAATGCCAGCAACTACGGTCTGTGAGCCATCAGCATTTAGTCGGACAACCTGTCGTCCAACAATCCAGTGCAGCGCATTGGAAGGGCTCACGGCCAGGTACTTGGGGACCTGGGGTTTGCTGAGTTGGTCGGAGCTCGCACCACAGGAGACTACCGTGCGGATTTGGCCGATCTGCAACTCCTTGGGTGCCTTTCCGACACCACGTGCCTCCTGACTCTGTTTCGCCGCCTTGTATGCGACCTGCAAACCCTGCATTTGATCCGGAGCTTTACCGTTGAGACCCTGATAGTACTGAAGCATGGCCTTCTTGAAGGCTGCCTTGTCTTCGGCGTTCATATTCTTGTCGATGAGCGCCATGTCAGCCGCGCTCAGGGTCGTGGCGTCGCTGGCCCCTGCTGGGGCATCGGCGGCGTTGATGCCAGCGGCCAGGACGAGGATCGCAGCAAGCGACCCGAGGCGCGTGAATATGTGAGATTTCAGCATAAGGAACTCCGGTGGTGGAGGTGGAAGATAGGATGGAGGGATAGGCCGACGTTAGGGAATATCGACACAGCGGTTGTTGATGGGGCCGAGGCGTCGGCTGCCTGCGAGCGTTCTCCGAGTGGCTGGCGGCTCTGTTCCGCCGGAATACGCGGCTCGCAGAACCTTCTCGATCCGGTCGCATTCCGAGGTAACGCCAGCCTCGACGATGCCAGCCATGCTGGCGAATACCGGCATGCCGGCAGCGTCCCGAGCGACCTTGCGAAGACGCTCAATCACGGGGACAGGCAGCCGCACGGTCAGCGTGCGGCGCGGCGGTTCGTCTCGCTTCTTGGGACCTGGCATGGTTACCTGACCAATATGCGGATCGGTATGCGGTTGTGCCAGATGATGGCTGCTGCCATCTGAGTTGGCAGCGGCCAACTGGGATGTCCGCAAACGACGATATTTTGCGGTACGCATGTGACCGGATTTCAGCCCGCGCTGGCGGCGCTCGGACCACGCGGCGCTGGCCGACTAGCAGATGGCGATGGACGAGGGGTGTGCTGGGGCGAGGACGGCCGATCGAGAAAGCGGGAGACTACCGATGGCCAGTCCTGGGGCAGGCGGTGGCGGCGGCGTTCCCAGAAGGAGGCCTCGATGGCCCCTGACGACTCTGACGGAGACAGGTCAAGGCCGCTTAACTGGTGTTCACGCGGGTGCGAAAACGCGAAGAGATGGGACATAGTTAGTTCTCCAAGGATGTGGTGGAGCCGAGCTACGACGATCCCGCCAACGGCGGGATGAATCGCCGATGGCTGCGACATAGTTGTGGCTATGTGGCCACTATGATTCTTATCGCATATTATTTGGTCGATTTACCCAATGAACGGTCTCGCATTGAATGGATTTACTTGATGCCAGCGACTCGGCGATTTAGCTGATACCAACGAACTAATCAGCACATGGAGTCGAACCGTAACACGCTGCATGACGCTGGTGTGTATTGATCTTTTGGACGTTCGCCGTTCGCGACGCTTCATGTCGAACTGTGGTTCGAACGACTATTTGCGCATTCAACTTCACGCTGCTCGATTGCATGCGGCCTAAGGTCTATGCATGATTACAAAAACGATGGTGGTTTTATACTATGGACGATTGTCGCATCGACATGATTCGCTTGAAAACAACCTCTGAAATAGACAAGCAGGCAAGTACAGCCACTTTTGTATTATTCGGTTACTGTCATCAAAAGTGGCTACGTCTATATATAGGACGTAGCCACTTTTGATGACAAGTACCGATAATCCCAGGATCTTTTCAGGTCCACACGGAGTCGGCATCGTCCCGAACGTCGTCCTCAGCGGCCTGCGGTCCTTCGGTGTTCGTAACTCCGCCAGTAGTGATTGCAGCCTCGAAGGCGGCCCTGACCTGATCCTGTTCCGCCTTGGGCAAGCGTGCGACATTCGCGGCCCTAGCGGCCCCACGCCACGTTGCACCGTCCTTGGCTCGCTCCTGGACCTTGGCTATCGCCGCCTGTAGGCGCTCAACCGGATCTGACGTTGCGTCCGCCGCCGCCCGCTGCTTCCTGCTCTGCCGGTTACGGGTCTTGGGTTCCGGCTTCGGTACGTCCGGGACCACGAGCTGACCGGCCTTCACGCTGGCCACCAGCGTCGCCATGGCGGTGACCGTATCATCAGGCGTGAACCACGATGCGGTTGGCGCCTGCGCCAGGCGTTCGACCTCCTTGGCCAGCTTCGCCAGCTGTCCCGGGGAGATCCCGACCACGAATACGAACTTCACCCCGGTCCCCCGCAGAATCCGCCCGACATTCTGGACCATGATGTGCACCCGATCCATCTCCTGGGCTTCGAGGTAGGCATCCTCGGTCTTCAGGGCCGGGTTGAACACATAATGGGGGCGCCGGACGGTGCCGTCGACCACGGCGACCATGTACTGCGGCAGGTTCATGCCCGTTCCCAGGGCGCTCCGGCTGTAGCTGAGCAGGCCCAGGGAACCGTCGGTGGTCTGGGACTCAGCCACTGCCTGTCCGATATGCATGCGGTACTCACCCTCGATGTAGAAGGTCCAACCCTTCTCCTTCATCCGCGCGAACACCGCTAGGGCATCCTCCTTCGTCGGCATGAACATGAGCGGCGGCCTGCCGGCTGCGGCCAGCGCGTTGCCGAGCCGTTCGATCGTCGTGCGGTTGCTCACCCCGACATCGCTGTAGTTGCAGCCGATGGCCGCGGCCGCCCGTTCGCCCAGCGGGTCCATCCAGGCGATGCGTCCCTGATGGCCGATGAGGACGACCTGGTCAAGCGGCTGGTAGGTGGTGGTGGCGATCCGCACTTCGGTGACCGACCGGCCGTTGGCGCAGCTGCGCAGGAAGGCCATGTGCTGCTCGTCGATCGTCGCCGACATCAGGATCAGCCGACTCGCGTGCCTCATCAGGAAGAAGACGGCCGCGCGGTCATAGAGCAGCAGGAAGCGGGCATTGCAGACGAACCACGGGAAATGGTAGGACGCCGAATGGGCGCTGTCGAAGACCGGCGTCGCAGCGGCATCGGCATCAGCAGCGTCGGCGCTGGCCGTGACGTGCGGGTCAGCCTCGACAATCTGCATGTCCGCATCGACCAGCTTGGGCTCCGCCAGCGTCGGCTGGTACGAGCAATCGATCAGATCCCGGAGGTACCCAAGCATCTCCTGCTGCGGCGTCGGCTGCTCCTCACCAGGCTTGGGCGGCTTGCGCTGCTGGCTGAAGTCACGCTGGGTGAGGTATTTCGGCGTCTGCGCCAGACTTGAAAGGCGCAGGTTGAGGGTCGGCAGGTTGATGGTCTGCTCGATTGACAGGTTCTCTGACGTGATGGTGAACTCCTCGTCCAGCGGCTGTGAGAACTGGCTGGGTACGATAGTGGCAGCCGCGCGGTAGGCCATGTGGGTTCCGAGGTTCGTGACCCGACCGCCGGAACGCAAATGGCAGGTTTTGCAGCGGAACTGGCCCTTGGCGCTGGGACAGTGATTGACGCGCGTCCACTGACCCTTGGCACCGCCGATCAACATGTAGCGGTTGTCGAGTTGGAGATGATGGTTCTGCCGTTCGATATAGAGGTCGGCCTCATCGAGGATGACCTCGGCGAGGTGCTCCCGCACCCAGGTCAGCGCAGAGTAGAGGAACCTGGTCAGAGGCTTCCGCGACGCGAAGTGGTGATGGGTGATCACGATCCGCGTGCTCGTCTTGATCTCACCGCCCGAGGCTCCGGTCGCATCGCTTCCATCATCCTCAGTGTCGGACGGCAGGCGCGCGCTGACCAGGATCTCCATGCACAGTTCCGCCGGTACGCGTCCGGCGTCGATCCACTGTTTGAGGAGGTATTTCCGCATCTGCTCGATGCCCTCCTTGTCCGGCGCCACCAGGAGGGTGAACAGGTCCTGCTCGTGCCGTTCGATGGCGCGGGTGACGGCCTGCCAGGACTTGCCCGTTCCCGTGGCGCCGATGACCACTCCCACGCTGGTGATCTGGCCGAAGGCGTCGGCGCAGTTCGTGGCCTCGCGCCGATCCTCCTCGCTCGGCATCGCCGGCGCATCGGAAGCGTCGAGATGGGCCGGATCGTCGCCAGCGGCCGGACCATGATGTTCGTCTCCGGCAGTGGAGGTGCCGCCACCGCCAGGACCTCCACCAGGCGGCAGCAGCCGATCATATGCTTCCTGGATCATCTGCACCCGGCTGCGCGTATCGAAGTTGGCGTGGAAGGTGAAGCCGCTGACCCGCCCCGCGCTGACCCAGAGCCGCAGCGTTGAACGCCGCTCGTACCCAGGCACCGTCCCCTCGACGCCACTCAGACCGTCACGGGCGTTGAACGGCCGAGCCCATCCGTTGCCGAAGACCGCATCGGCCGCCAGGCGCAGGCGATCGAGATCGCCTGCGTCGGTATGGGCCTCATCCTGCCGCCGCTTCTTGGGCAGGCCGCTGCGCAGCCCGATGAACTCGATCAGCGCCTCGGGAGCATCGGCGACCTCGCCGTCCTGGACGTAGTTGTCGCCCACGTCGCGATGCTGGCCGATGACGGTCTGGATCTTGGCGCCGAAGGCGACCTCGAAGCCATGCTTGTTGAGCCAGGGCTTGGTCCGCCGGGTATAGATCCGAGCGTCCTGACCGGCATAGTGGAAGCATACCGCGCCGCGCTTCCGACCGGCACGCACCGCGTCCGCGCTGCCCTCGCCATGCCAGGTCGTGAGCGTCGGATGAGCGGACAGGATCTCGATGAGCGTGGGGTTGAGAACCTCGATCTTATCGAGGTCGAGCACCAGCGTCTGGGTGTTGGGGCCGGTGATGATGCCCCAGGTCTCGCAGCGCCGGTTCGCGAGCGACCGGATCGTGTCCAGATCATCCAGCGTGATGCCCTTCGGATTCATACCCCCGCGCTGCGGCAGGAGAATGAGACCCATTTCCTGGAGCCGCCTGGCCTGGGTGGTACCCCGCTCGACCAGCGGTCCGGCGAGTGCGCCGTTGAGCAGTTTCTGGCTCTGGGTGACATAATGCTGGACGTCCAGGCCGGGGAGATCGGCGCGCGTGAAACCCGACGGCAGTTCGATGGCGATTGCGGTCCGGTGTGCGTTGGGGATCGTGGCGCGCGCACCCGTGGGGCTCACCCGCTCGATCGGCGCCGCCTCGTCCGCGGAGGCGTACCAACGCACGGTGCGCGGCAGCTGCTGTCCAGCCCGCTCGAAATGGCCGTCGCTCTGGGAACGCTGGTAGTAGAGGAAGTCAGCCGCGTTCCCATGGTTCGCGATGATCGTCTCAATCGGCAGGCTGGTGCGCAGATGCTCCTGAACTGCGAGCGGGACGATGCGACCCGAGAGCTTGGTCGCATCGGCGTTGAAGCAGCCCTTCGACTTGATGTCGAGGTTGCCCTTCTTGTCGGGCTCGGACGCAATGGCGATGTAGTTGTTCACGTCGCGGCGAGCGACGGTCTTGTACGCCTTCTCCTCCAGCGCGAGCGAGGTCGTGGTCTCCCAGGAGCGCAGCGCTGCGTAGATGGCCGCCGCCTTGTCCACCGGCACCCGGAGCAGCAGGCCGTCAGTGTTCGCTGACAGCACCGTCGCTCCAGCGACCTGCACCGCCTCGATCAGCAGCAGGAGCAGGATCTGACCGCCGATGGTAACCTGCATACAGGCGTAGTCATCCCGCAGCGGGCTGTAAAGATCGCCGAGCTTGCCGAAAACCGAGTTGATGACGATCTTCAGCGCTTCGGAGGTGATCTTGTCCCCCGCCTTCTTGGCGGCGACCCGCTGGTCGCGCAGCTTGCGCAGTTCGTCCGTGAACGCCGGCAGCACATGATGCGGCCGGATGCCGTAGGCGATCATCATGCCGGGGTAGTAGCTCGTCACATCAACGTCCCAGATTTCCGCCATGTCATCGCTGGTGAAGACGCCCGGCTCATCGTCAGAATGCAGACCACCACGACCGAAGTTCAGGGTGAGTCCGTTCACCACCGCCTGGTTGCCCGGCAGCTCCGTGTCCAGTTCGAGAGCCCCGTTGGACTGGCGCTGGATGCTACCGGCCTTCAGGGTCTCGAACAGCTGCTGGAACACCGGCGTCGTGAAGTTCACCGAGTACGGCAGCAGTCCAGCGACCGGGAACTGCTTGGCCCTATTGTTCGGCGAGTTCTGGGCCAGGTTCCGCAGCGTCCTGGGTTCGGTACCCGTCTTGCGCTCCAGCGCTGTCAGCACGAAGTGCTCGGCGATTTTCGCATCGCCCATGCTGTAGATCCGAGTACCGAGCGCGTACTGCTCGGAGAGGGTATGGCGGAGTTCGACCAGTTCGGTGTTCTTTTCCAGCAGGTACGAGGTGGCGTTGACGTCGACGAGATTGTAGCGCAGGATTTCGGGAATCTGCACTTCGGTCACCGGCTGGTCGAAGGCGGCCGGACTCTCGGCCACCGTCGGCAGGCCCATGCGGCATTCATATTCCTTGAGGCCAGCCTTGCGATTGGTGACCTGGTGGAGGTCGACCGAGAAGGCCCACGGGTTGCGCCCGTAGGCATAGATCAGGAGATTGCGCTCCTTGATCTGCGGCTCCGCGAGCGTTTCGCGCTTGGCGATGAGGAGACCACTCAGTTCGTAGATCTCGTTCGTAGTGATGCGCGTCGGATTCTGGCAGATCGCGCGCAGGACCACGTCATCGTAGCTGGAGTTGTTGAAGCCGATGAGGACCTTCGCCGTGTCGGTTACGAACCGCACCAGGTCAGGGAACTGCGTGTGATCGAAGGTTTTCGAGTCGACGCCGTCGAAGAACTGCACGCAGAAGAAGTTGGGGAAGACCTCGATATCGTAGACCCAGCCATCGAGGCTGCCGACCTTCCAGCGTCCGTCGGGACGGGAGATGAAGGGGAGGATGGAGGAGGGGACGGACATGGCGACACCCGTTGGGTAGCGACGCCGACGGATGTCGGCGCCAGGGACCCCGGTCGTCGCCGCTTGCGCGTTCTGCTTGGATCACCGCGACGCCGATCAGGCCGTCGCGATCACGCCGCTCCTGGGTTGGCTTATGCGCCGCCCTGAGGTTCGAGAAGATGCCGCTCCTGGGTTGGTGTTTACGCCGATCAAGATTTTATATATTTGTCTATAAAAGACTTACGGAACACGGCCTCGTCCTGAGTTGATCCCCCTAGAGCACGCGACAGCCTGATGCCATGCCAGTCGTCAGGGACATGGAACGCATTGGGGTCATGCTTACCCACTTGGGGTGGTCGCGTGCCGACCTGGCGAAGGCACTGGGCGTCTCGACGAACACCTTGTACGATTGGGACGCCGGTGGGATTCCAAGTGCTCGCCTACCAACCGTTGCCGGTGTGTTGCAGGTGTCCCCGGACTGGATCGCGAAAGGTATCGACCCACCCCAGGCGTATTGGGAAAGCGTCATGCTGTCGGCGTCCTCGGGCGTCGATTGGAAGTCGGTTCCGGCTTCCGCGTGCACAGGCGCCTGGTGGGACCGACTCGAGGGTGCCCTGCTGGATCGGTTGATCGAGTCGGACTGCCAACTGCCCGTACCGCGTGGCGTGCGCGTGGCGCGGTGGCGGTTCTGCGGTGATCGTCGCGGTGCCCTACTGGACCAGTTCGAGCCGCACCAGATCGAGGCCCTGGCGCGAGCCCTCAATATATGGCCTGCGGATCATGGCCTGATCGAGGTCCTGCGATCGTCTCTACCTACACCCAAGCCGAGGGATAGGCGACGGGATGTTCAACCGGCTTCCGAGGACTTGGCCGTATGGCAGCCATTCCTGCATGAGTTGGCGGACGGCGTGATTAGGTGGCGCAAGGCCAGTCGGGATCCGCAACGGCGGCTACTTCTCCAGTCCAAGGTCCATCAGTTGCTGACCGAACCGCAGGTCAATGAACCCCTGGTGACGGGCACGGCGATCGTGCCTGTCCTCCAGGCGTGTGTGCGTGCGGCACGGGCAACGGAGATCCTTGGTGGCATGCAGGGGTATCTGCGAACGGCCGTGGAGATCATACTCCGCGAGGATCTGGCAGGGAAGCCGTTCGGCATCAGCGACGTTGGCCGCCTGCTGCACAAGCGACGTGGTGTAGACCTCATCAACCGGAAGATCGGGTCAGGAACGGATCGCCGGCGTCAACGCCATGTCCTGCATCGTGACGAGATCTCTGAGGATGTGGTGCTGGGCATCCTCAACGCGATTGAACGCGACGACCTAGCCATTGAGGCCCAAGGTAGGTCGTCGCGGATCAAGCTGCACATGCGGATTCCCCTGCGTAAGCAACCTGGCGGCCACACTTGGCAGGTGCGGTTGCTGCCACCTCCGGTGCCACGACCGCGGCGGACGTGATGTCGCCGGCGACGCTTGCGGACCGTTCCTCGCCTCTTCAACCGCATCATTCCTGCAACGTTAGCGCGAGCAATGGTTTGCGAGTTATCCGTGTTCCGGGGTCGGGCTCCATGATCGAACCCAGGGGAGTCGCTGGCGACTAGGTCCGCCACCATTGACAGTTGGATCTTTCGCGAGCTGACCAATCGCTGCGTCGTAAACCGTTGTCACTTCAAGATGCAAGAAGTTGCTTGCAATGGGAACCCACATTGCTACTGAAGCCGGTCTACTGAGCGCGCTACATGGCCGAGACGGCTGCAGCGCCAGATCGCCGGAGACGACTCCGAGCCCCAACGGCACCGGCCCCCAAGGGCAGGTAGTGCGAGAAACCCAAGTCCACCGGGCCGCTGGCCCTGGCAATCACGATCATCACCTGCAGCTACCTGGTGCTTGGCACCGAGGTGGTTTAGCGGCTGCGTCCGGCTGGCGCCCTCCTCACCTGGGAGTGCCAACCGAGTCGGAGCGCGGTGATCACGGTCGGCTCCTTGAAGTCTGCATACCAGTGGAAGTTGTCCCATCACGGGGGGGGGGTCCAAAGACACCCTTTTGGGCCAGCGCGTGGCTGCCGTTTCAGCAGCCAAAGAAGAAGATGCGGCCATGAGGCCGTCGAAGTCGAACGATACCGCAGGTCACCTACAAGGTAACTGCGCAACGAGCTTGAGACGTCGCTGACGTCTTCGGTTAGTTCTACATCTGCGCCTATGGCGCACAGAGGTTACCTTGCGTAACAAGTATTCTTGCCGGCACTCGGATCATCCGGGTGCCGCCGAAATGACGATCTCGTCAACCGGCGTCATGCCGATCGCGATGGTCGCTGAAAACAACGAGAAGAACGACGCCGTCATCCTGGACTCAAACCTCCTCGATGACGCCAATCCTCAGCCCGAGAGCGTCGAGACGATCATCCACGATGACCGCTGGGTGATCTGCACCACACAAGACGTATCGGATTCACTGACGATCGACCAGGAGGTGGTGTCATGACCGCCCCGAAGTCGTTCCATGGATTCATCGGTCAGCGCCAAGCAGTGAAGATCCTCAGGACCCAGGCGGCTGGCGCCAAGCAACGTGGTCGCCTGATGCCCCATACGCTGTTGATCGGGCCGTCAGGCATCGGGAAAACGGAACTGGCCAAGGCCATCGCCATGGAGATGGATGCCACGTTCCGTGTGGTCGTTGCCGACCGGGATCTCAACATCCCCACGACCCTGACCGAAGTCCAGAGCCACGACATCCTGTTCATCGATGAAGCCCACGCTCTGCCGCGCCGCTCCCAGGAAGGCTTGTACAGCTTCATGGAGGCGGCCAGTAAGAAGAACCTGCACAAGTGCGACTGTCCGGTGTGCACCGTCATCCTGGCCACGGACCAGCCGCATCTGCTGACCAAGGCGCTACACGGGCGCTGTACGCTGGTCATCCCGATGGCGCCCTACACGCCGGACGAAATGCGCCTGATCATCAAGAGCATCACGATTAGTGAGGAACTGCTGCTCACGCCGCAGGCGATCACGCTGCTCGCCGCCGCTAGTCAGGGGAACCCGCGGCTGGCCCGCCAGCGCATCCAGACATTGGCAGGTAGCCTCAGCGGGCAGGAACAGATCCAGATCGAAGAGGGCGATGTTCGGCGCTTCCTCGAGACGCATGGATTCGACCAGTACCATCGCGATTCGCTGCAGCAGAGCTACCTCGCCGCCCTGAGTCGTTTGGGTGGCGTCGCCGCACTGGAAACCATTGCGCTGCAGATCCGCCAGCCTGGGGAGTATATCCAGAGCCACATCGAACCCTACCTGAACACGCTCGACTGGGTCAAGATCACCCCGAAGGGTCGCCAACTGACGCACGCTGGGAAAGATTCGCTTCGCAACAGAGTGCCGGTCGAGACCGAAGCTGAGGCAGAGGTTGAGATCGAAACCGAGAGGGTGACTGAGGTTGGAACTGACAACGAGATCGCGCCGGCCGGAGCTGACGTAGCGAGCGTCGATGCCAAGGTGGAGGGCTGAGCCATGGCCATCTCCATCGGCAGCGATATCATCGATATGATCTCCATCGCCTATCAGGCAAAGCAGCCAGTGCTGCTCGTCGGTGGAACGGGGCTTGGCAAGTCGGAGATCCTCCAGCAGGCGGCGGCCGCGTTCGATATCGGCTATATCATGCGCGATCTCTCGCTCATGGAACCCGCCGACCTGGTCGGGATCCCGACGATCGCGTCAGGGCGGACGAGCTTCGCTCCGCCTGATTTCCTCCCCACCACAGGGCATGGGCTCCTGGTACTGGAGGAGTTGAACCGCGCCCAGCCCTACATGCTGGCTCCAACCCTGGAACTGCTGACGGCGCGGCGGCTGAACGACTATGTGCTGCCGCCGGGTTGGCTGCCCGTGGCGGCCATTAATCCGGCTCGCGATGGCTACACCGGCACACGACAGCTGGACGCCGCCCTCGAAGCCCGGTTCATGCGGATCGAAGTCAAGCCGGACAAGACGCAGTGGCTGACCTGGGCTGGGCGGCATGACGTGCATCCCCTGGTGATTGGCTTCATCCAGTGGATGCCAGACGTCTTCGAGGCGTCCGAAAGCAACCCCCGGGCCTGGACGGCGGTCAGCTCGGTGCTGAAGGAGCTTGAGAGCGCCAAGGCAGGAAAGGAGATGCAGATGAACTGCATCTCGGGTTTGGTTGGCGACAAGATGGCGACGGCCTTCCTCGCCTTCTTGGCCCAGGGTGGCATGCTGCTGCCCGAAACCACGGTTCTGCTCGACGGCTACCCCGATTACCGGGGGCTGATCAAGAAGATATCAGCGAAGAACGACACGGCTCAGTTGAACAAGCTGGTCAAGTCAGTGATGCTGACGATCGCGAATCCGAACGAGCAGCGGTCACCGGCACAGCGGCGGCGTTGGGGCAAGCATATGCCGCTGCTAGCCAAGGATCTGCCGGCCGAGTTCCGCGGAATGCTCACTGAAGCCATCCGGGAGTTCAACGATGGCGACTGATGCACTACTGGCAGCCAGCGCGATGCAGGTCGGGATCCGCCGCCTCCTGGATCGTCACCCGCTGCTGGGTGGCATCGTGGCGCAGTGGCGAGTTGCGGCATCGGATATCGGCACCATGGGCGTCTGCTGGGAGGGCGATCGTATCGCCCTCCTCTACGATCCCGCTTTTGTGATGGCCATCACGCGGGACCAGTTGGTGGGCGTGCTGATGCACGAGGTCCGCCATGTGGTGTACGGCCACTGCTTCATGGATCCGGCCGAATGGCCCGACTGGGGCGCCCTGCGCATCGCCCAGGAGGTCACGGTGAACGAGGGGTTGGACGACTTGCCTGGACAGCCAATCGTCCTTAGCGACTACCCGCAGCTCCCGCTCGATACGGATACCCGCGAACGGTACGGGATCCTGGCTACGACCGATCAGCCGAATGCTGGTTTCGGGGATCCCACCCTGGACTCGCATGATGGCTGGCGCCAACTGCGTGAGAACGAGACCATGGTCACGGCACAGATTAGGAGCGCGGTTGACGAAATCCTGGCTGGCGGCATCAACCTGAAGGATGATGCCGAAGATCTGCAGCGACTTCGTCGCCGTTTCCCGAGTATCGGGAACCGATCAGGGTCAGCGATGGAACGCCTGCCGCAGCTGACACGCGACATTACGGTCCACGAACTGCAACGGGATCTGGAAGCCAGGACGGGATGGGCCAGGACTCGCGGATATCGCTTCGACCGGCCTTCCAGGAGAGCGCCGCACCTGCTGGGCGTGGTCCCGGCGATCGCACCAGTACGACGGAAGGTCAAGGCCAACGCGGTGGTGGACACCAGCGGCAGCATCGATGGTGCGACGCTGGCATCGATCTCCGCCATCCTGAGCAGGTTGGCGGACACGGCCGAATGGACGGTAGTCGAGTGCGACGCCGCCATCCAGCGCGAGTACCCGTTCTCTGGCGCCCTGGACATGGCCGAGGGACGTGGAGGGACAGACTTTCGGCCGCCGCTTGAGTCTGCATTTCTCGAAAACAGACAGACAGAGCTCGTTGTCTACTTCACCGACGGCCTCGGGCCCGCGCCACGGCAACAGCCTCAGGTCGATGTAATCTGGGCACTTACGAAGAACGGGCGCCCGCCGGCATCATGGGGCCTGGTGCTCCGGGTCGAGTCCTGACGCGCCCAAAACTGGCGAGAAACCACCCCTACTGGGTGTAAAATCAGGCCGCTTGGGGGCAGATTCAACCCCGCGCGCGGCCATGATGACAAGCCTTGCGATTGCCCGAGCCGTCTACACAGACCGGGCCCACGCTCCGTCATCGTCCTGATAGGGACGATGACGGAGGTCGAGCACCGACGACCGGCATGTTGACCCATCTCAACAGGATACATGCCGAGCTGTTCTCGCCTCGGAGGCCGGAACTGCCAACGAATCGCGCATCTGCGATTGCCGCGTAACCAGCATCCAGGATCTAGCCATGTCTTCCACTTCACAGAAATCGATCAACACGATCGTCGCCCGACTCTACGACGCAGAACCGATCGCGGATGACCACATCCAGCAACTCCTGTCGAATCTCGACCTCTACATCTCGATCGACGAAATCTGGGATAATCAGAAGGCCATCGAGGCTTCGCTCGCTGCTGGATCCCCGGCAATCACTGGCGCGTCGTGGATCTCCTGCTCGATCATTGGACCAGTTTGGGTCCACGACTTCGCCATGGATGCGGGAGTCGTCGCCGGCTGTGGGGCGATCGTGCTGCCGGTGGGCACTGAGATTCCCGCAGGAAGCATCATCTGGCTGCGAGCGGGCGTCGTCGTCCGGTCGCTGGACCAGTTGAAGACCTGCATCGTGGGCAACATCAATGACGTCAAACGGATCGAACTAAGCAACTAGGGTATCTCCATCCGAACTGAACTGCCGTTTTCCGATCCGGCTCCGGATACTGAGACGGTCTGACCAATAACGCCTGCATGGCGTTCCCGATCAAATGGGAATGCCTAGTAGGACTTCAACCTCCCATCCAAGTCTCCGATTAATCGAGGGCTTGGACGGGTTTCCAATATGGATCCTTCCATGGACCCAACCTTTACCACCCTAACACCCACTGAGCGGGCTAAGAAGGAAGCCAACCTCCGCCGTCGCCTGCATCGTCGTGGTTTCACGCTCCGCAAGTCGGTGAACCGCACCGAACTCGCGGCTGAGTTTGGCGGTTACATGATCCTCGAAGAGAGTTCGGGCTTCGTCGTCGCCGGACTCAACACCTACGCCTTCACCCTGGACATCGACGACGTCGAACAGTTTGCAAATCGTTAGGATGGCAATACGCACCGCGCCCGTCGCAAGGTGGGCGCGGTGGGTTAAATCGCCCCACCTTGTTGGCGACTGGCCTTCTTCTACGCTCATACCCGTGCCCCGCCCCAACATGATGCGCTGGTCAGGCCGCTCTCAGGATCTCCTGGCCAAAGCCGTGGCTAATCCCGACTTCATCGCTGCCATGCAGTTTCGCGGCATCTCCGAATCACAACTGCGCCTCTGGGTCGCTCAAACCGATGTGCCGATCACGTTTCGGGGTCAGATGCGCGGTTGGGTTGAAGACTGGGCGCACACTACCGCCGGCGGCAGGCGGTGATCCAGATCATCGCCGCCGTCTACGGCTTGATGAGCCTGATCGCCTTCCTGGCCTACTACCTCGACAAGCGCGCTGCCCGACTCGATCGACCACGGACGCCCGAGGCCACGCTCCATGTCCTCGAACTCCTCGGCGGTTGGCCTGGAGCGCTGTTGGCCCAGCGATTGATTCGGCACAAGAACGCCAAGGTCGGGTATGGATCCCGTTTTATGAATGTCAGATAGTGCGGATTGCGGCGCGCAACCATCCGGTCGCCTGCAGGAGGAGTGACCGGATGGCTTGGTCCCAAGTGTTCAACGTGTTTCCTTGCCATGGACAGCAACCCAGAGTTCACTGGGTGAGGGCGTGTGCCCCTTGCGGGTGTCACCGCCCTTGGGGCCGATGTACCAGGGCTTCGGGGTCGCCGCGACGGCAGCAGCCGACGCGGCATCGGTGCCGTGGACGGCCACCCAGAGTTCACGGGGCGAGGGCGCGTACCCCTTGCGGACATCGCCGCCCTTGGGGCCGATGTACCAGGGCTTCGGGGACGCCGCGGCGGCAGTGGCCGGCACCGCATCGGTGCCGTGGATGGCCACCCAGAGTTCACGGGGCGAGGTTGTGTGCCCCTTGCGGACGTCGCCGCCCTTGGGGCCGATGTACCAGGGCTTGGCGGTGTTCGTGGCCGTATCGGCGGCGAAGACGCTGGCAGCGAGGAGGATCAGGGTGGTGATGAGCGAGAGGCGCATGGCGGGCTCCTTAGTCAGGGTGAGGCGGAGGGTGGAGGGCCGCCTTTCATGAAGAATACGTCAAGGCCATGTGGGTTGTCTCGCCATATGTTGGGCGATGCAGCCTGAGACACGAAGCCTGTTGGTGACGTTATCCATGTTTCCAAGCCGACCGCCTGGCTCGACGACCTGTTCCCCATGGAGGTGAGGCCTGGGTCCGCCTCCAACCGATGACGCCATGCCCGAATGTGTGGGGAACGGCTCGCTGGCGGCGAAGCGTCCACACCCACGCTGCGGATCATAACTTCTGTTCTGGCAATAAACTGCGCGATGCATGCCTCTCGATTCGCCAGGGGTTCTTCAACCGACGTGGAACAGGCGACATCGGGGCGACATTATAGAGTGTACCCCCAAGGATCTCCACCATGCCCCGTATGCTCCTGACGACCACCATCGCCTCGCTCCTCGCCGCCGCCGCGTGGGGTGCCGACACCCCCGCAGCCGATGCCCCCAAGGCCAAGGCCTACCCCTTCGACACCTGCATCGTCAGCAACGAGAAGCTCGATGCGATGGGCGGCACCGTCACCGTGGTCAAGGATGGCCAAGAGGTGAAGTTCTGCTGCAAGGGCTGCATCAAGTCCTTCGAGAAAGAACCGGCCAAGTACCTGAAAAAGATCACCGACGCGCCCGCCAAGGCAGATGCGGCTCCAGCTGCTCCCGCTCCCGCTCCCGCCGCCGGCCACGGCAACCACCAGCACTGACGCGCGAGGCCTCCATGGACTGCTGCTCCTCTGCAACCTCCCAGCGCCGTGGCCCATCGGTGCGCACCATCATCATGCTGGTCGCCGTGGTTCTGACGATCGGGATCCTGGCCGTGGCTGGCTGCTCTGACCGGAGCTCCGGTGCGGGATCGCATGGCAGCGGCCACGGTGGCCACAGCGGTCATAGCCACTGAATCCATGTACGGCCTGATTGCCGCGTCTTGCGGTGATCAGGCCAATCGTGTAAACTACCTGGGCTCTGCCGTTTCCGTTCGGCAGTCCTTGGCCGCGCCTTGCAGCGCCTGCTGCCGGGCCTTCCGCCGAAAGCCACCCTATGCGACGCATCATCCTTCTCGCGGTCGTCAGCACGATGCTCGGCATCGCCGCCGAGGTGCCGGCTCCGACCGCGCCAGCCCCCGCACCGGCAGCCGGCGAGGATCCGGCGTCGGCGCTGCTGCAGTTCCGTGCCGCCCTGGCCCGGGCTCCGGCCATTGCAGCAGCCCGGGCCAGGGTTGCCGGAGCCGAGCAGGCGCAAGTTGCGGCCGGCGTCCTGCCGGACCCCATGGTCGGCGGCGACATCGGCCGCGAACGGACGCGCATGGGTGAGGAGATGACCATGTACGGGGCGATGATCGAGCAGGCCCTGCCGCGTTGGGGCGAGCGCGATGCCATGCGCCAGACCGCCCGGGCCCAGGTCAGCCTCGAAGCCGCCAGCGTCGCGGCTGTGATCGGCGAGCACGCCGCCGAGGTGGCGACGGGGGTCGCGGAGTGGATGGCCGCACGCGACACCCAGGTCCTGGTCCGCCAGTCGCGCGAACGCATCACGGCGTTGCGCGAGGTCGTCCGTGCCCGCATCGCCGCTGGTGGTGCGATGATCGGCGATCAGTTGGCTCTCGATACCAAGGCTCAGCAGCTTGACCTGCAACTGGCGGACCTGGAGCGCCGCCAGGCGGATGCCCTGGCCATGGTCCGCGGGCGCCTCGGTCTGCGCCCCGATGCACCCGTGCCGCCGTTTGCTGCCCCTGACCCGGCCACCATCCGGGTCGAGGCCAACCCGATGGCCCGGACGGCTGCCGCCATGCAGCAGGAAGCCCAGGCCATGGAGCGCGAGGCCGAGGCACGCGGCAATCCCGAGACGGCGGTCGGCCTGGCCTGGGAGCGCGAGGCAGCCGGAACCGATGAGCAGACCGACAAGGTCGCGCTCACCTTCCGCATGTCGCTGCCGATCTACCGTTCAGCCTATGGCGGTGCCGCCGACGCCGCCCGTACCCGGGCTCGCGCCGCACGCCATGAGGCCAGCGGTGCGACCTGGATGGCGCGCAGCCAGGTCAGTCGCGCCCAGCGGGCCATCGCCCAAGCCCAGCAGGCGCAGCGGACGGCCGACGACATCGCCGCCCGGACCCGCACGGAGTACGATGCGGTCATCCAGCAGGTCGGCAGTGGCGGCGCCACGGTGACAGCCTCGCTCAACCTGCTCGACATGATCACCGAGTCCGGCATGAACGCGGTCATGGCCCGGCTCGACAGCCAGATGGCCTTGGCCGAACTCTGGCGACTCGCTCCACCCGACCTGCCGACCACAGCCGTTGCCGATGACGGCGACCAGACGACCGACCACCACCAGCCCCCGGCGACCACCCCATGACCCGCCATCTCATCATCTTCGCCGCCTGCTTCCTGATCGGCGCCGTCGTGACGGCCGCCATCCGCACGGTCCGCCACAACGCCTACGAGGGCCACCAGGGATCGCATACGGTCGCTCCGGCGAGCACCGTCGATCCGCATGCCGGGCATACGGGGGCTGCCACGCCACCAACGGCACCGGCGGCACCAGATCCGCATGCCGGCCATGGCAGTCCGGCTCCGGCTACGCCGGCCGCCGCACCGGCGGCTGATCCCCATGCCGGGCATGCCATGCCGGCCGCGCCTGCTGCCGGTGTGCCGGTCAATACCATCTGCGCCATCTGCGGCATGCCGGTGAACCCCAAGCTGCCGACTGCCACCTTCCAGGGCAAGACCATCGGATTCGGCTGCAAGGCCTGCCCACCCAAGTTCGCCGCCGAGCCCGAACGCTATGGTCCGGCCGCGCTCAAGAACCAGGTCGTCGAGGAGTGACCATGCCTATCTTGCGATCGTGGAATGGATGGATGAGCGCTGCGGCTGGTCTCGCCGTCGGCTCGGTTCTGATCGTCGCCATCCCGTCGGGCACCTTCTTTGTCCCGCACGACCGGACCGATGCCGATGCGCCGACCGGCGAACGCTGGGCCTGCCCGATGATGGACTTCATCGGCCACAAGCCGGGCAGCTGTCCGGTGTGCGGCATGAAGATGGAGCGGGTCACGGCTGGTGACCTCACTCGCGAACAGCAGCGCCGCATGGGCACCAAGACGGCGACAGTCACGGCTGGTCCGGCGAGCGTCGTCGTCCGCGCCTACGGCGCCGCCGAGTACGACGAACGCTTCTCCCAGGTCGTGATCAGCCGCATCGGAGGGCGCATCGTCAAGCGCCATGATGCGACTTTCGGCTGCTGCCAGGAGGTCCTGCTCGGCGATCCGATCATCGATCTCTACAGCCCGGAGGCCTACCAGGCGCAGGGCGAGTTGGCCGCCGCGATCCGCTCCGGCAACGCCGACCTGGCCGCCGCCATCGAGGAACGCTTCGTGCGCTGGAACCTGCGCCATGTCGCGGAGGCGATCAAGGCCGGCAAGCCCCCGACCGATACGGTGACGATCTACAGCCCGGCCGCAGGTCAGGCCTACCTCGATGACCAGGACATGGTCAACAAGACGCTCATGGTCGGCGGCGAGGTGCAGGCCGACATGCCGCTGATCAAGCTGGTCGATCCGCATCGCCTGACCCTGGTGTTCCATGTACCCGAGCCGCGCGTCCATTTCCTGCGCGCCGGCCAGCGGGTGCGCTTGTCGAGCGATGACATGGGCGAACTGCCCGAGATCGAGGCCGTGGTCGGCCGCGTGGCCAACGAGCTGAATCCCGAGATCCGGGCCCGCGAAGTGCGCATCCACCTGGCCGATGGCCGCAAACGCATCCTCCCCGGCTCGCTGCTCAACGCCCGCATCCAGGCGGTGCTCGGAGCCGATCTGACGCCGGCTGATCCCACCGACCAGTCGACCTGGGGGACCTTCCCGCAGGTGCCCAAGACCGCCATCCTCTCGACCGGTGTCCGCCACATCGCGTGGCGGGTGAAGAGCCGCAAGACCGATGGCTCGGTGCAGTTCGAGCCGGTGACCGTCGCCCTGGGACCCCGGCTGGAGGATGAGGCGGGCAACGACCGCTACGTCATCCGTGCCGGACTGCAGCCTGGTGATGAGGTCGCCACCCAGGCGCTCTTCCTCATCGACAGCCAGGCCCAGCTCGCCGGCTCGGCCTCGCTCCTGTTCCCCGACGGGTCGGTGAACACCGCACCCGCACACCAGCACTGAGCCGCCATGATCGCCTGGTTCATCCGCAACTGGCTGGTTACGCTGGCCATCACCATCGCCTTGGGCGTGGCTGGCCTCTGGGCGTGGACCAAAGTGCCGGTCGACGCCATCCCCGACCTCTCCGACAACCAGGTCATCGTCTGGGCCGAGTGGCCCGGGAAATCGCCTGAGGATATCGATGAGCAGGTGACCCGCCGGCTGGCCCGCGAACTCCAGGGCCTGCCCGGCGTCAAGGTCGTGCGCGGCATGTCCCTGTTCGGGACCAGCTACGTCTACGTCATCTTCGACGAGGACCGCAACCTCTACGACTGCCGGACCCGCACGCTGGAGCGGCTGTCGCAGATCCAGGGACTGCTCCCTGCCGGGGTCCAGGCCAAGCTCGGACCTGACGCGACGGCGATGGGACAGGTCTTCGCCTTCACCCTCCAAGGTCCGAGCGACGTCGAGCGCAAACGCTTCATCCTCGATCAGGTGGTCGTCCCCGCCCTGCAAGGCGTGCGTGGCGTGTCCGAGGTGGCTCCGGCCGGCGGCGTGGTGCGCGAGTACCAGATCGACATCGATCCGACCCGCCTGGAGGAGCAGGGCATCACCACCATGATGCTGATGGACGCGGTGAAGGCGGCCGGCCGCGATGTCGGCGCCATGTCGATCGAGCAGTCCGGCATTGAGACGATGATCCGCGGACGCGGCTTCATCCGCTCGGTCGCCGATGTCGAGAACATCGTCATCCAGGGCAACGCGAAGCAGAGCGCCGGCCTGCTGCTGGGCGACATAGCCGAGGTCCATCTGGGTGGAGCGGTCCGCCAGGGGCTGCTCGCCGATCAATCCGGCGAACAGGTCGGCGCGGTCGTCGCCATGCGCGTCGGCGAGGACCCCAAGACGGTCATCGGGGCGGTCAAGCAGCGCCTGAACGACCTGTCGCCGACGCTCGCCAAGGACGAACTGGTCGCCGTGCCGTTCTACGACCGGTCGCAACTCATCCTGGAGACCAACCAGACCCTGGCCCGTGTGCTCATCGAGGAGCTCATCGTCACCTGCCTGGTCATCGTCATCTTCATGCTCCATGCCCGGGCCAGCCTGACCGTCGCGTTGGCCCTGCCGCTGGGCGTGCTGTCGACCTTCCTGGCCATGCGCCTGTTCGGCATGTCGGCCAACATCATGAGCCTGGCCGGCATCGCCATCGCCATCGGCGTGATGGTCGACTTCGGCATCGTGGTGTGCGAGAACGTCACCCAGCATCTCGTCATGCTCAAGGAGCGGCGGCATCGCGAAGGCAAGCCACCGCCCAGCTCGCCGATGGATCCCGAGGTCGTCGACGCCGTCATCGCCGGCACCAGCGAGGTGTCCCGCGCCCTGCTGACCGCTGCGGCGACCACGATCATCAGCTTCATTCCGATCTTCCTCCTCGACGACCAGGCCGGCCGCCTGTTCAAGCCGTTGGCCGCGACCAAGACCCTGGCCATCGGCGCCGCCGTCATCTTCGGCATGCTGCTCGTCCCGGTGCTGTGCCGGTTGCTGCTGCCGCCGTGGCAGACGCGCAAGCCGGTGATCCTCGCGTTCGCCGGCCTGCTCGCCGGCATCGTGTTCATGATCCTGCTGCCCGAGGGCCTGCGCATCCCGCTCGACCATGGCCGCTGGGCCGTGGTCCTGCCGGGCCTCATCGCCGCGCCGCTGGGCGCCATGCTCGCCGCTTACGCCGTCTGGCGCCTCGGCCGCGAAGAGCTGGTCAGCTACGAGGAGAACCCGGTCAGCCACGGCATCGCCATCGCCTACGACTGGGCGCTGACCCGCATGCTGCGCCACAAGGTCGCCTTCACCCTGACCATCGCCTCGGTCGCGCTCTTCGGCTGGATGCTGGGAACCGGCTGGTCGACGGTGAGCTGGCCGTTGCGCCAGGGCCTGGCCCTGGTCGGCGCCGACATCACGCAGACCCGCTTCGACGCCGCCATGCGTCGCGCCTTCCCCGGTATCGGCGCCAGCTTCCTCCCGCCCCTCGACGAGGGTTCGCTGCTGTTCATGCCCTCGGTCCCGGCCACCGCCGGCCTGGGCGAGACCCAGCGGGTGATGATGCAGCAGAACAAGGCCATCGCCTCGGTGCCCGAGGTGGCGGCGCTGATGGGCAAGATGGGGCGGGCCGAGACCGCCCTCGATCCGGCGCCGATCGGCATGATCGAGACCGTGGTGCTGCTCAAGCCCTACCACGAATGGCCGGTGCACGAGATCACCCTGCCCGACGGCACCACCCAGACCCGTCCACGGACGTTGGCCGAGGTGCGCCAGGCCCTGGGCGCCGCCAGCGACATCCCCGGCGTCGCGCCGAGCTGGCTGCAGCCGATCGAGACCCGCGTCGTCATGTTGTCGACCGGCATCCGCTCGCTCATGGCCCTGCAGATCCTCGGCGATGATCAGGCGGCCCTGGAGAACTTCGCGGAGCAGGCCGAAAAGGTCGTCCAGCGCGTCCCCGGCGCGGCCGATGTGCAGATGCAGCGCGAGGGGGGCAAGCCCTACGCCGAGATCCGCCTGGATGAGCGCAAGATGGCGCGCTTCGGCATCACCGCCGAGCAGCTCCTCACCACCGTCGAATCCGCCCTGGGCGGCATGCCGATCATCGCCTCCGTCGAAGGCACGCTCCGCTACAACGTGCGCATCCGCTACCCGCGCGAGCGTCGCGATGACGCCGACGAGTTCGCCCAGCTCCAGGTGCCGGTCGCGGCCGGACACGGCGCCATCGCCCTGAACCTACTCACCGCCTCGCCGACCGTCTACACCCTGCGCTTCGATGGCATCACTCCCGAGGCGTGGCGGAAGAGCCAGTCGCTGACCATCGGACGCAACCTGACGCCGCTCTCGCCAACCCTGGCCGAGCTGACCATCCCGGCAGGCGATCCGCTGCCAGCCGGCATCGTCGATCCGCTGACGGTCCTGGCACCGGGCGTGGCCGCGCCGCCACCGGGTCAGGTGACGGTGACCGCCAAGCGCGACGACCCCAACGCCGTCACCTGGACGATCGGCCCGATGGCGATCCGCAGCGAGGGCGGCAAGCGCACGCAGTACGTCCTGCTCAACGCCCGCGGCCGTGCCGAGGTCGAGGTCGTGCGCGAGGCCGACCGCATGCTCCAGGAGGCGATCAAGCGGGGCGAACTGACCCTGCCGGCCGGTGCGACCTATCGCTGGGTCGGACGCTTCGAGCAGAAGATGAAGGCCGACCAGACCATGACCTGGGTGATCGGCATGGCGATGGGCGTGATGCTGGTGCTGATCCTCTGGGGCACCCGCTCGCTGCTGACCACCTCGATCATCATCACCTGCAACGTCACCGTCACGACGGCGGGCGGCTTCATCGCCGTCTACCTCTACGGCGCGGAGATGACCACGGCGGTGATCGTCGGCTTCCTGGTGCTGCTGGGCGTCATGTTCAATGATGGCATCCTGCTGGGCACCTACCTCCACGATCTGTTCAAGACCGCGCCGACGACCATCCCCGATGTCCACCAGCGCGTCTTCCAGGCCGGCCTGCGGCGTCGCCGTCCGGCCATCATGACCAACTGCACCACCCTGCTGGCGCTGATCCCCATCCTGTGGAGCGACGGCCGCGGCGCCGAACTGATGCGTCCGATGGTCCTGCCGGTGATCGGCGGCATGCTCGCCGACTACATCAGCCTGTTCAGCGTCCCGGTCTTCTACGCCTGGTGGTGGGAGCGGAAGCTGCAGCGTCAGGCGGCATTGGTGGCACCACCGGCACCAACGCCTGTGCCAGATGCGGGTCCAGCCGGGACATAGGGCATGATCACGCCGCAAGTCCCTGATCCGCTGGATCCCGATGCGGCGGCTGCGGCGCTCGCACTGGCTGAACGGCTGCGCACGATCATGGAGGGTCGGCCATCCGTGCCGCCACCCGTGACGGCGGCTGATGCGGTGGTTCCCAGCGCCGATCCGCATCGCATCGACGATGCGCCTGTATCCGCCTAGCCCATGGATCCCGCACCCACGCCCGCGGAGCTTGCCGCCTATCTGCGCGGTTCGCTGCCCAAAGACCGTTTCGCCGCGATCGATCAGTGGCTGGAGCACCAGCCCGACGAGGAGGTTGGACGTCTCCTGGGTGACGCGGAATCCCAGATGACGCAGGTGCATCTCGATATGCCACTGAAGGCACCACCTGAGCCTGGGTTTGTTGCCGATCCCTCCCGCAGCCGTCTGCATGCCGGGGATGTGATTGGCGAGGGCGGTATGGCGGTGGTGCAGCGCGCCGCAGACGCATCCCTCGAACGTGATGTCGCCCTGAAGGTCCTCAAGCCGCGTGGTATCGACGAAAGCCTGGACCAGTTCTATCTCCGCGCCCAGGCCTTCCGGCGCGAAGCCGCCCTGACCGCATCGCTGGAGCATCCGGCCATCCCGCCGATCTACGACATCGGCCGTGCCGAGGGGCGTCCGGCCTTCACCATGCAACGTCTGAACGGCCGTCCGCTCGATGAACGTCTGCGTGACGAACCACGACCAGCCATCGCCCTGGTCGAAGTCTTCTTGCGCGCTGTCGAGGCCATCGCCTTCGCCCACAGTCGTGGCGTTGTGCATCGGGATCTCACCCCGGCCAACATCCTGGTTGCGGATTTCGGTGCCGTCTATGTCCTCGACTGGGGCGTTGCGGCTCGGATTGGCGAGGGTGATGGCGTCCGGGTCGGCACCCCGGCCTGGATGGCTCCCGAGCAGGCCATGGGGGCGCCAGCCGATCCGCGGATGGACGTCTTCGCCCTTGGCGCCCTGCTGCACCTGGTGCTGACTGGCCAGGGACCGCGTCCCGATCCTGGCCGGCCGGGGTTGCTCGAACTCGACCGGTTGCAGGACCGGAACGTCCCACGAGGCCTTGCTGCTGTGGTACGGCGCTGCCTGTCCGAGCCAACCCAGCGCTACCCCGATGCAGGTGCGATCGTGGCCGAACTCCGGCGCTGGCTTGATGAGGGCATCACGGTCGCCCAGGAGGCCGGGCGGCTTGAACGGGCTTGGTTGCGGCTTCGGCACTCCAAGCAGGTCCGCATGGCTGCCGGTTCGGCCATCCTGCTCCTCGCCGTGGTGGGTAGCGCCTGGTGGCTGCATCTCCACGACGCCAGGCAGGCCGCTGTCCAGCGGGTGGAACGCATGGCTGCCGCCGTCGACCTGAACCGACCCGAGGCGGTGCGGGTGGCCCAGGCCGAGGTGGAAGCGCTGCTCGCGTCCCATCCCGGTCTGCCGGAGGCGCACGCCCTCGCCGAACGCCTGCGCGCCGCGGGCGATGTGCTGGCCCAGCAGACACGGCTCGCCGAACAGCGTCTCCGTTTCCGGCAGCTGCTTGATCATGTCCGGCGTACCGGCCCATGGCCTGGTGAGTCCCAGGAGTGGCAGAGCGCACTGGCCGGCGTCGGCATCGAGTTGGGCAGCGCCGCCGCGCTGCCGACCTGGCACGATCATCCCCTGGCCGTGGATATCGCTGAGGCGCTGGTCTGGGCGTGGCGTGCCGCGGCGGAGCGGAACCAATCGGTCGAGGCCGCTCGTGCAGCCCAGGCCCTCGCCAGCGGCGGACCGACACCGGGATGGCGGGCGCTGGGGCGCGTCTGCGCCGTCAGCCGCTTCCAGGCCCACGATCCGGCGCTTCCGGCAGGCGTGGATGCGGCGGCGGCGCTGGCCGAGCCGGAGAGCGCCGGCGCCGTCATGGCCGCCTTCGCCCCGGCGGCAGCCATCGATGCACGGGCCTGGGAAGTGCTGCAGGATCGGCCCGGTGACTTCTGGCCCCTGATCGCCGCCGCCCGGGCGGCGTTGGCGCAGCGGGATCTGCACAGCGCCCAGCACCTGGGGCTGGTCGCCAGCGGTGCCGAGCCCGACAGCATGTATCCGCCACTGATCCTGGCCTATGAAGCCCTGGCGCGCGGCGATGCCACCGACCTGTCCCGGGCGGTCGGGCGCGGATTGCGCATCAACCCCGACCATACCGAGTTGCAGGCGCTGCAGGCCGTCACCCTGGCGCGCGCCGGCCACCGCGCCGATGCGCAGGCGGTGGTCGATCGCATCGGGGCGGCGCATCTCCAATACCACCTGCAGCACCGCGTCGGGCATCCCATGGAGCGGACGGTCGATGCCCTGGTGCTGGCTGGGCTACGCATCCCAGACGTCGCACCTGACCTGGGTCCGGTCGCGCCGGACGGGCAGGGGCATCGGCATCATTGAACCCCTGCCGACGGCGTGGGTCGCCGCACCCCGTCTGGCGATGGTGCGCAGTCGCAATCCTGACAACCGTGGGTGGCGCAGGCGCGGCAGGCCTGCTGCAGCAGATCGCGTAGGCCCGAGCGGGCCCGCGACCGTCGTGCATGGATGGTGTTGATCTCCACCCCGGCGTTGCGTGCCAGCAATGCCGGATCGCCATCCGCCAGATCGATGACGCGGATCGCCTCGGCCTGGTCCGGGGGAAGACGGCCGATGAGCGGAAACAGGCAGCGGCACACCTCGGCTTGATCGGCAGCGAATGCTGCCGGTTCGAGATCCAGCGCCTGCATCGGCCGCGACCCCGCTCGATCACCGATCGCATGGCGGATGATGCGGTAGAACCAGGCATCGATCCGCTCGGTGTCCTGGAGCTGGTCGAGGTGCCGGGTGGCCCGCAGCAGGGCATCCTGGAGGATGTCGTCGGCGGTGTGCGGATCGGCCACCCGGCGGCGGATGAAAGCCCTGAAACGGCCCAGATCAGCCAGCAACCCAGCTTGGGCTTCGCGTTGCGCCGGCGTGGTCATGGCGTCGGTCCGGGCAGGTGCGCGTCATATCCGGCGTCCTCGACCGCGAGGATGAGGTCGGCCGGCATGACGCCGTCCTCGTGGCTGATGCGAACCGAGCCGGCGGCGAGATCGACGTGCACCTGGGTGACGCCGGCGACGGCGCGCAGGGCGGCGTCGACATGGTTGCGGCAACTACCGCAGGACATGCCGGTGATCGTCAGGGTGGTGGTATGCATGGGTGCTCCAGGCCGGTGATACGTGGCCTATTGGTGCAGACGGCTATCGCTGCCGATCATGACGGACTGCATTGGCGGTGGAGCGATAACCGTAGAAGGATGACCATGGCTTCTCCCCGTATCGAGCGGTCGATGCTGAGCGGTTGCGCGGATCAGCCGCCCATGTGCGGGGTGGGCTCGTGCGCCGATTTCACCTTGTCCATGACCTTGGACGGGTGCTTGGTGAACTTGTCGACGCACTCCTGGCAGCAGAACTTCACTTCGTAACCGTCCTTGATGACGGTGATGGGTTCGCCCATCGAACCGAGCTTCTCCCCGGTGATCGGGCAGGTGTTCAGCGGGTAGGGCTTGGGACCGGCGGCGGCGCTGCGGTCAGAGCAGCCGGCGGCGATGAGGGTGAGGGTAGCCGTTAGGCCAAGGACGAGGGCGGTGGGACGCATGGCAGACTCCGGGGATGGCGGTTCGTGGCGAACCAGGGTTCACAAGGGAACGTCCGGCTTCGCACATCTGTCTCAGGGTATTCGGACCCACCTACCACGTGAAGTGGTCCGGGCCGAAGATCAGGATGCCACCGAGGTGGCCCACGACACCGACCACCAGGGCCATCAGGGTGCTGCCGATGACGACCAGCCAGGCCCACGGCGAGCGGTCTATCTGCCGGTGCGCCAGTTCGGTGCAGACGGCCACCGCGATCAAGCCTGCTCCAGCCGCCGTGCCCAACCAGCGATGCCAGGCGAGTACCGCGTCCAGCCCCGGATGGGGCGTGGCGGCGGCGGCGAACCAGCCGAGCAGGATGGCTGGGATGGCTGTCGCAGCTGCGCCATGGATCGCGATCCGGGCGGTGTGCCGGAAAGGTTCGCTGGCCCTGAGCCGCCCCAGTACGGCGGCCAAGGCGGCCAGGATGCTCAGGGCGATGGGGAAATGCACGACGACGGGGTGGAATCGACCCAACCAGGCGACGAGTCGGGGAGCCGTGGACCCCGTTCCGTGATCATGGCCGCCGGTGGCATGGTCGTGACCACCGTGCCCGGCGGCTGACGCCGGGACGGGCGTCGCAGCAGCCTGACCATCATGCTGCGCCAGGGCATGGTCCGCGTGGTTGGCGCTGGATGTCGGCGCGGGCAGGGTCGCTGCCACTGGAGTGGCAGGCTTCACGATATATTGTAGAGGGTTGGCGGTAAACTGGCGAACACAGCGGGCGCAGCACAACCCAACGACCTGCCCATTCCAAGCGGTCTGGAAGGCTGGATCGACGGGCTCATCCGGCAGGACCGGGCACATCCGGTTGACGGGATCGGCGGCGGTAGCGACGGCGACCATGGCCAGCAGCAGCAGCGGACGCGGTAGGCCCATATAGAACAACCACCGCCCAAGCGGCCCCGTCTCAGGCTGGTTCCTCCAACCTTCTACATGGCAGGGACAGCCTCCAAGGACATCCGTCATCGGCGGGCGATCGGGCCGTCAGCTGGGGTGAGGACCATCATGAATCCGTCCACCGAGACCACCCTGTCCATTACCGGCATGACCTGTGCCGCCTGCGTGCGCCGGGTTACCACGGCTCTCCGCGGCGTTCCCGGCATCGAGGCTGCGTCCGTCGATCTGATCACCCGGCAAGCCCTGGTGACGACGGCTGCCCCGGCGCCTGGCGTTGTTGCACAGGCTGTCAGCCGGATCAGGGATCTGGGCTATGGCGCCGAGCCGGTCGGAGATCGTGATGCCCACGCCGTCCACGAACGTGCGGTGCAGACCGAATCGCGGGATCTGGCACGAGCGGCCATCCAGGCCGCCGTCCTGACGACGCCGGTGGTGATCCTGGCCATGAGCCATGGCCTCCTGCCGGGGACCGGCAGCTGGTGGGATGCTCCACTGCAGATCCTGCTGACCACCGCGATCATGCTTGGACCGGGCAGGCGTATCCTGTTGGCTGCCTGGCGGGGCGTTCGCCATGGCAGTCTGGACATGAACACCTTGGTGACATTGGGTGTCCTGGCCGCCTGGGGGAGTTCTGTCGCCAGTTGGACCCAGGTTCTCTGGGGCGGTGGCCATCACCCCGAACTCTATGCCGAGGCGGCAGCCGTCATCCTGACGGCGGTGCTGACCGGACGTTGGCTGGAGGTTGGCGCCCGGCGACGGCTGGCTGATGCCGTGGCGGGGTTGGCGGCCCTGCAACCCGACCACGCTGAGCGCATGGTGGATGGCGTCCCCGAGACGGTGGCAGCGTCCGTCCTGATGCCGGGCGATGTGGTACGGGTGCGCCCTGGAGAGCGCTTTCCGACGGATGGCGTCATCATCACGGGGCGCACCCTGATCGATGCCGCCCTGGTCACGGGCGAGAGCCTGCCGGTCGAGGCTCAACCAGGCGACACCGTGCAGGCGGGCACCCTGAACCGGACGGGCATGGTGACCGTACGCGCCACGGCCGTCGGTGCGGCGGCGACGATCGGCCGGATCATGGCCGCGGTGGCGTCGGCGCAGAACGGACGGGCGCCGATCGCCCGGATGGCAGATCGCCTCAGCGCCATCTTCGTCCCCGTCGTCCTGGGCATCGCGGTGCTGACGGTTCTGGGCTGGATGTTTGCCATGCCCGGCATGGACGGATTCCGCATGGGCATCAGCCACGCCGTCGCCGTCCTGGTCATCGCCTGTCCGTGCGCGCTGGGCCTGGCGACTCCCGCCGCCATCAGCGTTGGCATCGGGCGGGCGGCACAGCTGGGCATCCTCATGCGGGGCGGTGCGGCGATCGAGACGGCCAGCCGCATCGATACCGTGCTGCTCGACAAGACCGGGACCCTGACCACGGGGGAGCCGCGCCTGGTCGACATCGTACCCCAGCCGGGCGTGGGCGAGGAGCGGTTGCTCCATCTCGCCGCGCTGGTCGAGGTTGGCAGCGAGCATCCACTCGGTCGTGCCGTGGTGCGCGCCGCCCAGGACCGCAGCCTGGATCTGCGCGATGCGCCAGCGTCGACCGTCGTGCCTGGGCATGGTGTGGGCGCCCGGATCGGTGACCAGATGATCGCCATCGGCACGATCACCTGGCTGGCAAGCCTGGGCATTGCCGTTGCTGCGGTGCAACCTGACGCCGAGCGCCTGGCCCGCGCCGGTCGGACACCCCTGGTTGTCGCCAGGGATGGCGTCGCTGTCGGCGTCCTGGGCGTCCTGGATGTGCCAACGCCGGCGGCACGGCAGGCGGTCGCCGACCTGCGGAACCTGGGCATCGCGGTGGCCATGGTCACCGGCGATCGTATGGCCGTTGCCGAAGCGGTGGCGCAGGATCTGGGCATCACCACGGTGCATGCCGAGACGACGCCCGAGCGCAAAGCCGCCCTGGTGGCCAGCGCACAAGCGCGTGGTCGCGTGGTCGCCATGGTGGGTGATGGCCTCAACGACGCTCCGGCTGTCGCCGGTGCGAACCTGGGTATCGCCATGGGGAACGGCACCCAGGTGGCGCAGGCCGCAGCCGATGTCGTGCTGGCGCAGGGTGGCATCGCCGCTCTGCCGGTCACGCTGCACATCGCCCGGGCCACGACCCGGGCCATCCGGCAGAACCTGGCGTGGGCGTTCGCCTTCAACCTCCTGGGCATCCCGCTCGCAGCCGGCGTCTTCCTTCCCATCACCGGCTGGTCCTTGAGTCCGATGATCGCCAGCGCCGCCATGGCCCTCTCCAGCACCCTGGTGCTGCTCAATGCCTGGCGCTTGCGCTTCGCACTCCAGCATCCCGAGGCGCGTCATCGGGCGTCATCCGATCGGGATGATCCGCGCCAGTCGTGAATGGCTGTCTATCCGTGGGCGATCGCCTTGAGCAGCACATCACACGCGGTCGTCGGATCATCCTCGGGGCCGAGTTCGCCAACCAGGCGCAGGCGTGCGGCGATGGCTTCCTGCAGGGCTGTGCGGGCGTGGGCGCACCGGCGATGGCACGTGGCCACGGGCATGGCCATGTCGGCGGCAATGTCCCGCAACGCCTGTCCGTCGACAAGATTGCGCGTCAGGATCTGCAACGCATCTGGCGGTAGGCGTCCGCCATCAACCAGCACACGCAGATCATCCAAGGCGCCCTGAATGACGCCAACGGCCCAGGCCCGATCCATGGCGGCCTGCTCGGGCGCAGGCACGCTCGCCCCCAGTTGTTCGACGCGGGCGACATCCTCGCCATCCGAGTTGTGCGCTTCGGGTGCGGCGTGATCCCGGCGCCGGTGATGCCGTAGCGCGTTGAGTGCTCCCAACCAGGCCAGGTTCATGAGGTAGTAGCGAAACTTGCTTCCCTGGCCGGGTTGTGCCTTGGCCAGGACCTCGGGCTTCCCGAGGAGGTCGACCAGCACCTCCTGCACGATGTCATCGACCCGTTCAACGCGCTCGCCAACCAGCCGGGTATGCAGGTAGGCGCCGATCGCATCGGCGTAGATGGCGATCAGCGTGCCCACCTGCTGCGGTTGGTGCGGCAAGGCGGCGATCAGGCTCCAACGGGTGTTGGGGAAGGCGTACATGACGGCAGTGTGTCCATGCACTCCCCCGCGCCAGTTGCCTCCAGCGACACGACGCGGGGGTGTCTCCGGCCGCTGTCAGGGCCAGCGGAAGCCGACGACGATGGGCATAGACAGAAAACGTCATCAGGACGGGGTTTGTCTCACGCTGAATTGCGTAGCTCCGGATGAGACAACTGCCGAGTTCACAACGTTTTACGGCCCCCGCTACCAGTGGCCGCTACCCACCTCAACCCCGGAGTCAGCCATGCGCCTCGCCATCATCCCCACCCTCATCCTTCTCGCTTCCACCGTCGCCGCTGCGACCGTCGATGCCGCTCCTGCCGTCACCGGCACGTGCTGCGCCCCCGCGGCCCCGACCGCGGTCGCCGAGCGGCCCTGGTACATCGGCCCCAAGGGCGGTGACCTCCGCCAGGGCAAGAATGGCGCCGCCTACCGCACCGCTGCCGATACCACCCTCACCGCCGCGACCCCGGTCGTCGCCGTGGCCAGCGAGCGGCCCTGGTACATCGGCCCCAAGGGCGGTGACACCCGCAAGGGCACGAACGCGGCCCTCCATAGCGATGCGACCGGCGTACCGACGGTCGCCGCCGCGCCGGCCCACTGCAGCCGCTACGTGGCCCCGGCCGTCGGCCCCAAAGGCGGCCTGCTGAAGCAGAAGGGCCAGTCCGACCAGGATGCGCTGAATGCCGCCGATGCGGCCTGCCAGTCACTGTGCAGCCGCTGAACTGCCGAGTGAAACGGGCGACAACCGGCGCCGGATGGTCTCATGGGCCATCCGGCGCGGCAGGCACATCCACATGACGGCCGGTTCATGCGCCCGGCACGGGTTGCCGAAGCGGTCTGCATGCGGTACAGGCTGACATGCCCGACAGCGAAGCGCTCTCCGCTCTCATCACCCGGTGGCGTGCCGATCCCGGCAGCAGCTATACCCGTTGGTTTCTCTGGGGCGACCGGCTCAAGAACTTCGGTTCCATCCGTCGTGGACTGGCCGTCGTCGTCGACGAGATCGAACGGGGATCCTTCGGTAACGACTACCGCGGCTCCTCGCTCGAAACGGTGGTCGCTTCGGTAGCCGAGCAGCGCCAGCTCTTCGCGGGGGCTGACCATGCCTTTCTGTGGAAGCCGAAGCTGCGCATCCCCGACATCTACGAACATGCGGAGAACCAGCGCGCTTTCGGGCGCTTCCTCGCCACCTGCGCGTGCTGCGCGGGCGAAGATGCCATCGTCGACGCCATCCACCGACTCGACGCGGTCGGCATCAAGGGGCTCGGTCCAGCGGTCGCCAACCTGCTCTACTTCCTGCATCCGACCCTCGCTCCGCCCAGCAACACCGCGATCGTCAACGGCTACAACGCCCTCACTGGCGCACGGGTGAAACTTGGTCGCTGGTCGGAGTACCTGGCGATGCGCACCGGCATCCTGCGCCTGAACCAGGAGCACCGCGCCCTGCTCTCCAATGATCTGGGCGCAATCGCGGCACTGCTCTTCGACCTCGGCTCGGGCCGCTACCAGGCGCCGCCGCGGACGGATCAGCCAGAGGCCCAGGCATTGTGGCTGGCCGATCTCGCCCAGGTCCGGGCCGTTTCGGGTAAGGCAACCGCTGCCGCCGAACGCGAGGGCGCCAGCGAACGCACCCACATCGAGATTCAGGCATGGCTGCGCGACCTTGGCCATGCACTGGGTTTCCGCGTGTGGATCGCTGCCAACGACCGCGGCCGGGTCTGGGGGACGGGACGATTGGGCGATGGCTGCCTCGAAACCCTGCCCGGCCCCTTCACCGAGACCGCTGGTGCCGACGCGGTGCGGCTCATCGACGTGCTCTGGCTGCAGCCCTCGGGCGAGGTCGCGGCCGCGTTCGAGGTCGAACACACCACCTCGATCTATTCCGGCGTGGTGCGGTTGTGGGATCTCGCTCTCAGCGGCTCGCCTGCCATGCTGCCGGAACTCTACATCGTCGCACCAGATGACCGTGAAACGGACGTCCGCGACCAGCTCCGCCGCCCCGCCTTCCGGATCGCCGGTGGTCCGAGACTGCGCTACATCCCTTATGGCGAGCTCGAACAGCACCGCCTGACGATGGCACGCTTCGGATCCGGCCTCAAACCGCTCCAATCCATCGCCCGTTCGTTGTAGCGGGCCCGCGGCTGCTGGCGCGGACGTAGCGCGTTGAGGGTGCTCCCAACCATACGGTAGTAACTGAACCCGCCTTCCTGACCGGATGGCGCCTCGCTCAGGACGTCTGGGTTCCCAAGGCGGTCGACCAGCACCTCCTGCACGATTGCGCGATGTCATCGATGGCCAGGGCGCACGGTTGCCGTGCCATGCGCCCTGGCGCCGATGGGCATCTCGCGCTGTCAGTGCTTGTGCCCGTCGCCTTCCTTGTGCTCGTGCGTGGCCTCCGTCTTCGGCAGGGCGACCGAGCCCTTGGCGGTCTGGCCGTTATCCGGCTCGATGCTGATCCACAGCTTGCTGTCGGCCGGGATCGGGTTCGGGACCTCGACGTGGGCGCCGTACTCGCCCTTGGCGTCCTTCTCGGCTTCGGCCTTGGCCTTCACCGAGCCGCGGCCGTTCTCGGTGCCGACCCAGACGCGGATGGCCTTGGGGACCGGCTGGTCGGGGTTCAGGCGGAGTTCGACGTGCCACTCCTTGCCGGCGGCGATGGCCCCGGAGGCGCTGACGGCGACCTTGTAGACGCTGATGTCGACGGCGCCGACCGCTTCGGCCTTGCCGTGGGCGTGCGCGCCCTCGGCGGCATGGTTGTGGCCGGCGTGCTCGTCGGCGGCGCTCAGCGGCGCGCCAAGCGCCAGCAGCGCGGTCAGGATGGCGGGGGTGATGGAGGAACGGGACATGGGATCTCCTGGGTGTTCAGGGGTTGCTGGCCATCGCCACGGGGCGGGATGGCTCGGGTGGGATGGGAATGGTCCACGATTGTCCGGCCCCATGGGTCGAGCCGGCGAGGTGCAGGGTCAGGTCAGCGGCCTGGTCGAGATCCGCGGCGCGGAAGACCAGGCGCAGGGTGGCGTCCTCCCCGGCGAGGACGGTGTACTGGTTCGGTGGGAAAGTCCGCGATTTCTTCGGCGTTCGTTCGCCGGTGATGCGGGCGTCGCCACGAACCACGGTAGCGGCGGTGAACGCGCCGTAGTTCCGGGCGAAGACCACCGGGTCGGCGGTTGGGTTGGCGATGGTCAGCGCCAGTTCCAGTTCGCCTGGGCGACGGACGGCCTCGGTGATGCGCACCGTGGTCTGGGATGCGGTCGCGGCCGGTGTCGCATCGGGTGGGAAGGTCGTGACGCGACCGGCTCCCCCGCATCCGGGGAGGACGGTCAGCGCCGGGAGCAGGGCCACGAGGGCCAGCGCCATACGGGGGAGGCGGATCATCACGGGTTCTCCTTGGGCGGTTCGGGGGTAGTGTCCGGTGTCGGGACAAGTGTGGTCAGCGCCGGGCTGTCATCATCGAGCGCCGACCCATGCGGCCGGTCGCCGTGGCCGAAGACCCAGGCGTAGGCAGCCGGGACGACGACCAGGTTGAGCACGGTCGAGCTGACCAGGCCGCCGAGGACGACGATGGCCAACGGGGCGAGGATCTCGGCCCCGGCCTGGCCGGTCATGAGGGCGAGCGGGATCAGGCCGATGGCGGCGCACAGCGCCGTCATCAGGATCGCCACCAGGCGTTCCTCGGAGCCGTGCATGATCGCCTGCATCAGCGGGCGGCCATCCTCGGCGTGCGACTGGTACTGGTTGATGAGCAGGATGCCGTTGCGCACCGCGATGCCGAACAGGGTGATGAAGCCCACCAGGCTGGCGATCGACAGTACCGGGGCGGTGAAGGTTCCGCCCAGCCCGAACAGGGCCAGGGTGTTGCCGACGACCGACGGCGATTCGGCAAGGTAGACCGCACCGATGCCGCCGATGAGCGACAGCGGCAGGTTGAGCATCACTAGGCCAGCGGCCTTGGCCGAAGACAGGGCGGCAGCCAGCAGCAGGAAGACGACGCCGACGACGGCGATGCCCATCAGGCCGATGGTCCGGCTGGCCTCCTGCTGGGCCTCGAACTGGCCACCGTAGTGGACCGACAGGCCGGCCTTGGCGACGACCGGATCGACGACCCGGCGGATGCCGACCACAAGATCACCAAGGTTCTGGCCCTCGGCGACGTTGCAGCTCACCACCGCCTTGCGCCGGGCGCCTTCGCGGGCGATCAGGTTGGATGCCTTCTCCAGGCCGATCTCCGCCACCTCGCGCAGGCGGACCTGCGGGCCGTAGGGGCTCTTCAGCACCAGTTCGCCGACCTGCTGCTCGGTCTGGCGCTCGTCGGGATGCAGCCGCACGGTCAGGTCGTAGCGGCGGATGCCCTGGTTGACCGAGGCGACATGCACGCCGGCCAGGGCCTGTTCGACCTGCTCCGCCGCATCGGCGGGGGTCAACCCGGCGCGTGCGAGGTCCTCGTGCCGGTAGCGCACCGGCAGGGTCTCGATCATGATCTCACGGTTGGCGACCACGTCGCGGGCGCCGGGGACGCCTTTCATCGCGCCCTCGATCTCCTGCACCACGGCGCGGAGCTGGTCGAGATCGTCGCCGAAGACCGTGATCGACACCGCCGCCGGCGTGCCGGAGAGGATGTGCGACAGGCGGTGTTCGATCGGCTGGCCGATCGAGGTCACCACGCCGGGCATCTGCGCCAGGATCTTGTCGATCTCGGCCTGCACCCGGTCCTGGGTGCCCGGCTCCATGGTGACGTTCATCTCGCTGGAGGACGGCGGTTCGGCGTGCTGGTCGCGCTCGGCGCGGCCGGTGCGGCGGGCGACGTCGCGCACGCCGGGGATGGCGGCGATGCGCTCCTCGACGCCGCGCACCAGGC
>JAFLCQ010000299.1 GCA_017302815.1 Planctomycetota bacterium | reverse complement strand
GCCCTGCCGCCCCCGCCGCCGCCCGGCCCCTGAGCGGACGGACTCACGCGGATGCAAACGACGAGGCCGGAGGATGATCCTCCGGCCTCGTGCGTTGCAGGCGCGATCGCGCGGCTCAGGCGCTGCGGCCGAGGCGCTTGCGGTCGTTCTCGTTGAGGTACAGCTTGCGCAGGCGGATCGATTTCGGCGTCACCTCGACCAGCTCGTCGGCGCGGATGTACTCCAGCGCCTCCTCGAGCGAGAACTTGCGCGGCGGGGTGATGCGGATGGCCTCGTCCGCGCCGCTGGAGCGCACGTTCGTGAGCTTCTTCTCTTTGGTCAGGTTCACGATCATGTCGGTGTCCTTGGCGTTCTCGCCAACCACCTGGCCTTCGTAGAGCGCCTCGCCGACATCCGTGAAGAAGGTGCCGCGGTCCTGCAGCATGAACAGGCCGTAGGCGACCACGTTGCCGGCATTGCCCGAGATGATGGCGCCGTTGATGCGCTTCTCGATGTCGCCGCGGTAGGGGCCGTAGCCCTGGAACAGGGTGTTGAGGGTCGCCTCGCCCTGGGTGTACGACAGCAGCAGGTTGCGCAGGCCCATCAGGCCGCGCGACGGGATGGTGAACTCGAGGTGCTGGAACGACCCCTTCACATCCATCACCACCAGCTCGGCACGGCGCGACAGCATGAGGGCCATGACCTTGGAGGCGTGGATCTCGGGCACGTCGATGACCGCCAGCTCGATGGGTTCGAGCTTGGAGCCGTCCTCGGCCTCCTTGAAGATCACGCGCGGCGGACCGACCTGCAGCTCGCTGCCCTCGCGGCGCATGCTCTCGATCAGCACCGCCAGGTGCAGGACGCCGCGGCCGGCGACCTCGAAGACGTCGGGTTGATCGGTGTCGCTGAAGCGCATGGCGACGTTGCGCTGCGCCTCGCGTTCCAGGCGCGCCTTCAGCTCGCGGCTCTGCAGCGGCTTGCCCTCGGTGCCGGTCAGCGGGCTGGTCGACACGCCGAAGGTCATCTTGATCGTCGGCTCGTCGATGGGGATCGGCGGCAGGGCGGCCGGCTTCTCCGGGTCGCAGATGGTGTCGCTGATGTGGATCTGCTCGAGGCCGGTGACGACGACGATGTCGCCCGCCTTGGCCTCCTTGATCTCCTCGCGGCCCATGCCGGAGAAGCGGTGCAGCTGCAGGGCGCGGCCGCGCGCCGGGATGGCGTCGGGGCCCTTCATGATCGCCACCGCCTGGCCGGCCTTGATCGAGCCGGCGGAGACGCGGCCGATGGCCATGCGCCCGACGAAGTCGTTGTGGTCGATGTTCGAGCACTGCAGCTGCAGCGGCGCGTCCGGGTCGATGACCGGGCCGGGGATCTCGTTGCGGATCACCTCGAACAGCGGCTGCAGGTCGCGGCCGGGGCCGGCCGGGGCGTCGAGCAGCTTGCGCGCAGCCTCCAGATCCTGGTGCATGAAGCCGATGCGCCCGGAGCCGTAGACCACCGGGAAGTCGAGCTGCCAGTCCTCGGCGCCGAGTTCGACGCAGAGGTCGAAGATCTTGTCGACCACCGTCTCGGGCTCGCAGCGCGGCTTGTCGATCTTGTTGACCACCAGCACCAGCTTCAGGCCGGCCTGGATCGCCTTGCGGGTCACGAAGCGGGTCTGCGGCAGCGGACCTTCGAAGGCGTCGACCAGGATGAGGGCGCCATCGGCCATGCGCATGATGCGCTCGACCTCGCCGCCGAAGTCGGCGTGCCCCGGGGTGTCGACGATGTTGATGCGCAGATCGCCGTACTGCACCGCGCAGTTCTTGGCCAGGATGGTGATCCCGCGCTCGCGCTCCTGGTCGTTGGAGTCCATCACGCAGTCGGCGACCTGCTGCTTGGCGTGGAAGGCGCCGCCCTGCTTGAGCAGGCCGTCCACGAGGGTCGTCTTCCCATGGTCGACATGGGCGATGATGGCGATGTTGCGGACGTCGGTACGGCGCGGCTTGGAGCCGGGAGGCTGGGCGGTCATGCGGGGCGGGGTTCTAGGGGCGCTTCCGCCGGGGGGAAGCAGCCTTTCTGCACCCCTCCCTGGGGCCGTTCAGGGCCGGTCGCTCCAGGCCCAGGCCGTCAGGGTCACCGGCGACCCGGCGGTGACTTCGATCACCTGCGACAGATGGCCGTCATGCCACACCGACACCGCCGCGGAGCCGTCCTTGGCGGCCCCGGCCGGTCTGGGATATCCCGCCGCCGTCACCGCCTTCCAGCCGGCGTAGGGTTGCGACGCCTCGGCGCCCTTCTCCTCGAAGGAGCCATTGGCCAGGACGGCGCCCTGGACGGTCACGGCGTCGTAGCTGACCGGGATCGGCGCGGCGGCCTCGCCGGCGACCGCCGGCTTCGACCAGGGGCCGCGCAGGATGACGACGACCTTGCCGCTTGCGGCGGGAGTGAAGGTGCATCCCACCTGGGTCCATGCCTTCGCCGCCAGGGCGGAGCGGACGCTGAGGAAGCAGGCCTGCTTCGCGGGATCGGCGATCCAGGTCCCCTGCCCGACGCTGGTCTTCGTCCCTGCGGCCGGCGCGGCCGCCTCCAAACGGATCCCGGCGGCCGTGGCGTCGAGATCGATGCGCACTGCCTCGGCCGTGTGGGCGAATGCGGCTGCGGCGACGAGGAGGCTGGTGTGCCGGACGATGGACATGGGAGGAGGCTCCTTACTGGATGTGGATCGGATCGACGTAGACCCTGCGTGCGGCCACGTCCTCGGGCAGGGTGCGCGACCAGGCGACATGGCCGTCCCCGTACAGGACGTTGCTGCCGCCACGATGCCGACCGACCATGAA
This sequence comes from Planctomycetota bacterium, assembly GCA_017302815.1. Lineage (GTDB taxonomy): Bacteria > Planctomycetota > UBA11346 > UBA11346 > UBA11346 > UBA11346. Next base: position 2,173 of record JAFLCQ010000299.1, on the reverse strand, counting down.
GTAGGGCATGGGCGGCGTCGACCAGCTGGTGGCGGCGGACGGATCGACGTAGCTCAGTTCGGGCAGCGCCGGATAGGCATAGGTGGGATCGACGTACCAGCGCACGTCCATGGTGTCGGTGGCGATGGCGAAGACCGCGATGCGCCGCAAGCGGGAGACCGTGGTGCAGGCGGCCCAGGCGGCCGCATCCTTGGCCGCCGTGATCGAGTAGGGGAAGACCCGCATGTTCAGGCCGTAGCTGATCGTCTGGTTGTCCGGACAGGGTGCCGATCGCACATCATCCGGACAGCGCAGCGGTCCGGTGCGGGCGGTGGTCGGGAAGCGTCCCCACACCACATTGCTGCAGTCCATGTACGCGCCGACCACGTCCTCGTTGGTCCAGAAATAGCCCGTCGACATGATGTGCGCCGGCGGCAGGCGCCCGTCCCAGTCGGCGGCATAGGCATTGACCGCCAGGCCGATCTGGCGCTGGTTCGAACCGCACTGGCTGCTGCGCGCGGCCGAGCGCACCGTGCCCAGCGCCGGCAGCAGCATGCCGGCCAGCACGGCGATGATCGAGACCACGACCAGCAGCTCGATGAGGGTGAATCCACCGCACCTCGGTTGGGCGTGCCTGGGCCGCATGCCATGAAGCTATGTTGTGGTATCGTTACCACAATGGATATTCAGCCGCTATCTCCAGCCGCAGCGGACGGATCAGGCAGTCGTCAGTGGATCCACATCCACCACCGCCGTGACACCGGCGGCGCGCTTCAGCGGCAGCACCTGGTCGAGCCACTGCTGCGCCACCCCACGGCTGGGCGCCTTGATCAGGGCATGCCAGCGATGCTGGCCCTTCAGCCAGGCGATGGCGGCGGGGGTCGGCCCCAGCACCACGCAGCCCAGCGGGGTGGCGGCATCGAAGAGCGTCTGCGCCTGGCCCTCGGCGGCGGCGCGCACCTGCTCCTCCTGCGCCCCCGTCCACAGGATGCGCACCAGGCCGGCGCCGGGCGGATAGCCGTATTCGGCGCGCAAGGCCAGCTCGGCGTCGTAGAAGGTGCGCGGCTTGTTGTGCACCGCGCACGACACCGCCGGCGCTTCGGGGTCGAAGGCCTGCACCACCACCGTGCCGGGGCGCTCGCCGCGGCCGGCGCGGCCGGCGACCTGCGCGATCAGCTGGTAGGTGCGCTCAGCGGCGCGGAAGTCAGGCGCGGCCAGGGCGCGATCGGCGCAGACCACGCCCACCAGGGTGACGCGCGGAAAATCCAGGCCCTTGGCCACCATCTGCGTGCCCACCAGCACGTCGACCTCGCCGGCGGCGAAGGACTGCAGCAGCTTGGCATGGCCCTGGCGCCCGCCGACGGTATCGGCGTCGGCGCGCAGGGTGCGGCAGCCGGGCACCGCCTGGCGCACCAGCTGCTCCAGCTGCTCGGTGCCCAGGCCGGTGGTCGACAGCTTGCCGCCGCAGGCCGGGCAGGCCGATGGCATCGGCTTCTCGTGGCCGCAGTAGTGGCACTTCAGCAGGCCGGCGCCGCGGTGGAAGGTCAGCGAGATGTCGCAGGATGCGCACTGCGCGGTGACCCCGCACACCGTGCAGGTGACGACCGGGCTCCAGCCGCGGCGGTTCAGGAGCACGATGGCCTGCTCGCGCTTCGCCACCGTCGCGCGCAGGCGCTCGACCAGCACCGCCGACAGCTCGGCGCGCTTGCCCTGGCTCTGGTACTCCTGGCGCATGTCGACCACTGTCGGCACCGGCAGCTGGCCGCCGCGCGGACGCGCGCGCAGCGGCAGCACCTTCAGCCGCGGCGCCGAGCCGTCGGTCGGGCGGGCGTTGAACACCGACTCGCAGCTGGGCGTGGCCGAGCCCAGCACCACCGGCGCCGCCAGCTGGCGGCCGTAGACCACCGCCAGGTCGCGGGCGTGGTAGCGCGGGGTGTTCTCCTGGCGGTAGCTCGTCTCGTGCTCCTCGTCGACGATGATGAGTCCGGGCGCCGGCAGCGGCGCGAACAGCGCGCTGCGCGTGCCCAGCACCAGGTCGTGCTCGCCACGCGCCACCGCCGCCCACAGCTCGGCGCGCTCGCCGTCGGTGAAGCCGCTGTGCCACACCGCGGTGCGCGGGATGCGCGCGCGCACGCGCGCCGCCAGCTGCGGCGTGAGGGCGATCTCGGGCAGCAGGAACAGCACCTGAGATCGG
>JAFLCQ010000298.1 GCA_017302815.1 Planctomycetota bacterium | reverse complement strand
CGGGCAGGAGGATGAGCCCGCGTCCGCCCGAGACCCAGGCGCGCAGGGCGTCGCCCAGGCCGGGCGGCGGGTTGGCGGGATCGCTGAGCACCACCGCCTGGTAGGCAGCGAGGTCGATCTGCGCCAGACCGGTGGTGGGGACCACCTCGACGCGGAAGAGGTCGGCGGGACCGGCATCCTCCTGCGGCTCGGTAGGTTGCAGCTTGCCGCCCGCGGCGGGGGCGGACATCGCCGCGATCGGAGCGAGGGCGGCCTTGATGAACTCGGCGCCGCCGCCACGGGCGCCCTCGGCGCCGTCGATCACCAGCACGCGCACCTTGTCCACCGCCTCGACCACCACCTGGCGGGCGTCGTCGGCGGGCAGCTGGTCCGGCAGCAGGCGCAGCTGCACCCGGCGCAGGCCGGGGGCCAGGCGAGCCTCGAGACGGACCTCGGAGACGGTCTCCAGGCGCTCGACCACGGTGCCGGCCGCCTTGCGCAGCTGACCGTCCTCGCCATCGGCCCACAGCTCGAGCTGCACGTCGCTGGCCGGCGCGCCGCCGCGGTTGCGCACCACGGCGGTGAAGGGCGTGGGCGCGTCGGTGGTCACCAGCTCGTCGTCGGCGGCGAAGCGCTCGATCTGCACGTTGTCGCGCGGCTGGCCGGCGACGTCGGCGATGAACACGGCCGGGGCGTCGGGGCGGGCCAGCTCCTCGGCCAGGGTCTTCCAGTTGCGATCATCCGGGCTCGGCCAGGCGCGCTCCTGCATGTCGCCGATGAGGTAGATCTCGCGCCGGCCATTGGCGTCGCGCAGGATCTCCACCGCCCGCGACAGGCCGGCCGCGACGCTGGTGCCGCCGTCGCTCTGCTGCGCCGCCTCGATCATCTGGGCGACGTAGGCGAGGTCCTGGCTGGGCTCGGCCAGCTCGGCGATGGCCACGTCGGAGAGGAGGATCAGCGCCGCCGACGAGCCGCGCGGCAGCTTGCCGATCAGCTCCTGGGCGCGGGCCTTGGCCGCCTCGAAACGGCTGCCCGAGCCGTCGCGCGCCGCCATCGACAGGCTGCGGTCGAGGACGATCACCGCCGACACCCCGCCGCGCAGCCCGAGCAGCGAGAAGCCGCCGGCGGCGATCGAAGGGCGGGCCAGGGCGAGGGCCATGAGGACCACCGCCAGGGTGCGCAGGATGAGCAGGATCAGCTCGCGAATCTGCAGCTTGCGCGAGCTCTTCTGCAGGGTCTTGAGCAGGAACTCCAGCGCCGGCCAGCGCACCACCTTGTAGCGGTTGCGGTTGAGCAGCCAGATGATGACCGGGACCGAGCCGAGGGCGGCGAGGCCGGCGAGGAGCGGCGCCAGGAAGGTCATGGATCAACCGCCTGGCACGAAACTGGCGCCGAGTGGCGGTGGGCGGATAGAATGGGCGCAGCCCATCCGCCCACGATTCCGGAGGCCTGCCGACGGAATCGAGCCACGACAAAGCCAGGGGTAGGCCCGCAGGGCCATAGGGCGAAGCCCTGAAGCGAAGTGCTCATCGGCCTATCGCCCCTCTGGAACCAGCCGCCGACAGCGCCATGCGCTTGTTGAAGTAGGCCTGCAGGACGACGTCGACCGGCGACGAGGTCGAGGCCAGGACGTGGTCGATGCCGTTGCGGCGGCACACGGCGTCCACCAGGGTGATGTGCTTCTGCAGCTCGTCGAGGTAGGCGGCCTTGATCTGGCGCGGGTTGAGCAGGACCTTCTGGTCGAGCTCGAGGCCGTGGAACTGCACCTGGCCCTCGAAGGGGAAGCTCAGCTCGTCGTCGTCGAGGACCTGCACGACGATGACGTCGTGGCCCTCGTGCCGGAGGCGCGCCAGGCCCTTGGCGAGGTCCTCGGTGTCGACGAAGAGGTCGCTGATCAGCAGGACGATGCCGCGCGAGCGCATGCGCTCGGCGGCCTTGCGCAGCATCGGGCCGATGCCGGTGCGCGGCTCGCCCTTGGCGCGCACCAGGGCGTCGCACATGCGGCCGAGGTGGTCCTTCCTGGACGAGCGCGGCACGAACTCCTGCACGTCGCCGGCGAAGGTGCACAGACCAACGGCGTCGCTCTGCAGCAGGACCATCCACGCCACCGCGGCGGCGGCCAGGCGCGCCCACTCCAGCTTGCTCTGGCCGGCGGCGGCCTTGGCGCCGGCGTACTCCATCGAGGCGCTGCAGTCGACCAGGGCCCAGGCCACCAGGTTGGTCTCGGCGCGGTACTGGCGGATGTAGTAGCGCTCGTTCTTGCCCCACACCTTCCAGTCGAGGTGCTTGAGGTCGTCGCCGGGGACGTAGCCGCGATGCTGCGCGAACTCCACCGAGCTGCCCAGGTAGGGGCTGCGGTGCATGCCGGCGAGGAAGCCTTCGACCAGGCCGCGGGCCTTGAGGTCGAGGCGTCCGATCTTGGCGAGGGTCTCGGGGTCCGGGTTCCAGCCCGCTCCCCTGGTGACGGGGGCCTGTGCCACGGCTCAGCCCTTCGCCACCGTCTCCAGGAGCTTGTCCACCACCTGGTCGGTCGTGACGCCCTCGGCGGTGGCGGTGTAGCTGCAGGCGATGCGGTGGCGCAGCACCGGGCCGGCGATGGCGTCGACGTCCTCGAAGCCGACCGCGAAGCTGCCGTTGAGGACGGCGCGGCTCTTGGCGGCGAGGATGAGGTTGATCGAGGCGCGCGGGCCGGCGCCCCAGCTGATCCAGTTCTTGATGAAGTCCGGCGCCTCGGGCTGGTCGGGGCGGGTGGCGCGCACCAGGTTCTTGGCGTACTGCAGCACCTGGTCGGCGACCGGCACGCGCATGACCAGCTTCTGCACGCCCAGCACCTGCTGCGCGGTCATCACCTTCTGCACGCCCTTCTCGTTCTCGGCCATGATCGGGCTGGCGACGCGGCGCATGATCTCCAGCTCCTCGTCGTCGGTCGGATAGCCGACCGAGACCTTGAAGAGGAAGCGGTCGAGCTGCGCCTCGGGCAGCGGGTAGGTGCCTTCCTGATCGAGCGGGTTCTGGGTCGCCAGCACGAAGAAGGGCAGATCGAGGACATGCGTCTCGCCGCCGGCGGTGACGCGCTTCTCCTGCATCGCCTCCAGCAGCGCGGCCTGCGTCTTGGGCGGCGTACGGTTGATCTCGTCGGCCAGGACGATGTTGGCGAAGATGGGGCCCTTCATGAACTTGAAGGAGCGCATCTTGGTCGCCGGGTCCTCTTGCAGCACCTCGGTGCCGACGATGTCGGAGGGCATCAGGTCGGGCGTGAACTGCACGCGCTTGAACGACATGTCCAGGGTCTTGGCCAGGGTCGAGATCAGCAGGGTCTTGGCCAGGCCGGGCACGCCTTCGAGCAGGCAGTGGCCCTTGGCGAAGATCGAGATCAGGAGCTGGTCGACGACCTCATCCTGGCCGACGATGACCTTGCCCAGCTCCTGCTTCACCTGCCCGGAGGCCTGCTTCAGCCAGGCGACGGCCTGCTTGTCCTGCGCGGACTTGTCCTGGGCGGTCTGGGCGGCATCGGACATGGTCGTCTCCTGGATCGTGGCCCAACTCTGGCAATCGTTGGATGTTGCGCCAGAGCGTGATGGCGAACAACGGCCTACGCAAGGGGGCGTGACGTTTTTTGCGACAACGCGGTACGACACACCGTCAGGACCCGGTTACCCGGAATCCCATCCTGTCGCGATGGACGCAGTCGACACTGGAAGCGATGCGCCGCGGCGACAAGATGCGCGACGAGGCACAGCATGACCGGATCGGAACACCTGGCACCCGCGACCATCCTGGTGGTCGAGGACAAGCCGGCCCTGCGCGACCACTTCGCCGAGACCCTGCGCGACCTCGGGCCGCAGGTGACGGTGGAGGCCGCCGCCGACGGGCGCGAAGCCCTCGACCGCATCAATGACGCCAGCAGTCCCGTCGATCTGGTGATCAGCGACATCATCATGCCCCGCCTCGACGGCGAGGCGCTGCTGGGCGAACTGCATGCCGCCAAGTTCCCCGGCTCGGTGATCATGCTGACCGCGCTGGGCCACGACGACGTGGTCATGCGCTGCCTCAAGCGCGGCGCCTGCGACTACCTGGTGAAGCCGGTGTCGATCGACGACCTCATCGCCGCCGCCGCCAACGCCCTGCAGCACCGCCCCTCGGTCGGCGAAGCCATGAAGGTGGAATACGACCCCCTGGGCTGGTTCGAGGTGACCGGCCAGACCAGCGAGTCGATCCTGTTCAAGTACCGCAAGTTCCTCGGCCTGCTCGAGCGCTTCCGCATCCCCGAGCCGGTCGCCAGCGAGGTGCGCCTGGCCCTGGACGAGTTCGGCCGCAACGCCATCGAGTGGGGCAACCGCTTCGACAAGGACAAGAAGGTCGTCTTCGGCTGCCGCATCCTGCCCGGCAAGGTGATGGTCTACATCGAGGATGAGGGCCCGGGCTTCGACCCCAGCAAGCTGCCCGACCCCAGCGCCGACCCCATCGGCCACATCGAGCGCCGCCAGAACGAGGGCAAGCGCCTCGGCGGCTACGGCGTCCATCTCATCAAGAACCTGATGGACAAGGTGATCTACAACGCCAAGGGCAACCGCGTCGTCGCCATCAAGTATCTGCGCTGAACACGATGTGCGGGCTGCTGGCGGGGAAGTCTGGTTGCCCGCTCATGCATATTGTATACAGTATCAGGCATGGCCTCCGTCCTGGAAGTTCGTCCGCTGGCTGAGCAGGCCCAGGCCGAGATCCGCCGCCTCATCCTGGCCGGCGAGCTGCACCTCGGGCAGCAGGTCTCCGAGGACGTCCTCGCCGCCCGTCTGGGCATCAGCCGCACACCGGTGCGTGAAGCCCTGCGCCGGCTGACGGAGGAGGGCCTGATCGAAGCCGGTGGACGCCTGCGCGCCCGCGTCGCCAGCCTGGACGATGCCGGCGCCACCGCCATCGCCCAGGTGCGCGGCGAACTCG
>JAFLCQ010000297.1 GCA_017302815.1 Planctomycetota bacterium | reverse complement strand
GTCCGGGGTCCGGGGTCCGGGGTCCGGGGTCCGGTGTCCGGGGTCCGGGGTCCGGGGTCCGGGGTCCGGGGTCCGGGGTCCGAGGTCCGAGGTCCGAGGTCCGAGGTCATCCACGCCAACCGCCGATCGCGCGAAACGGACCGCCCCTGGCGCAAGCCAGGGGCGAGAGCCGCGTCAGCGGCGACGGCCAGCGCAGTCGGCGCCGGGCGGATACGATCGGCGCAGCCGATCCGCCCGCGATCGCGCAGCGATCGAGCCGCTGCGCTGGCCGCGGGGGTCCTAGGGGGCCACAGGCCCCCTAGAAGCTAATAGCGATAGTGCTCCGCCTTGAACGGCCCTTCAGCCGGCACGTTCAGGTACGCCGCCTGCTTCTTGGTCAGCTTGGTCAGCTTGGCGCCGAGCTGGTCGAGGTGGAGGCGCGCGACCTCCTCGTCGAGCTGCTTGGGCAGGCGGTAGACCTTCTTCTCGAGGGTCTTGTTGGTCCACAGCTCGATCTGCGCCAGGGTCTGGTTGCTGAAGCTGTTGGACATCACGAAGGACGGGTGGCCGGCGGCGCAGCCGAGGTTCACCAGGCGGCCCTTGGCCAGCACGATGATGCGCTTGCCGTCCGGCCAGATGACGTGGTCGACCTGCGGCTTGATCTCCTCCCACTGCAGATCCGACAGGGCGGCGATCTGGATCTCGGAGTCGAAGTGGCCGATGTTGCACACGATGGCGTTGTGCTTCATCGCGTCCATGTGGCCGCGGGTGATGATGTCGCAGTTGCCGGTGGTGGTGACGAAGATGTCGCCGTACACGCAGGCGTCGTCGAGGTGGACGACCTGGAAGCCCTCCATGCAGGCCTGCAGGGCGCAGATCGGGTCGATCTCGGTGACGAAGACGGTGGCGCCCTGGCCGCGCAGGGCCTGGGCGCAGCCCTTGCCGACGTCGCCGTAGCCGCAGACCACGGCCTTCTTGCCCGAGATCATCACGCCGGTGGCGCGCTTGATGCCGTCGACCAGCGACTCGCGGCAGCCGTAGAGGTTGTCGAACTTCGACTTGGTCACCGAGTCGTTCACGTTGATGGCGGGGAAGCGCAGGGTGCCCTTCTTCTCCATCTCCATCAGGCGGTGGACGCCGGTGGTGGTCTCCTCGGAGACGCCGCGGATCTCGGCGGCCATGCGCGAGTACCAGGTCGGATCCACCTTCAGCTTGGCCTTGATCGAGGCGAGCAGGATGCCCTCCTCCTCGCTGCCCGGCTTCCGGTTGAGGATCTTGGGATTCTTCTCCGCCTCCTGGCCGAGGTGCATGAGCAGGGTGGCGTCGCCGCCGTCATCGAGGATGAGCGTCGGGCCCTTGGCGCCGAACTCGAAGATGCGGTGGGTGTAGTCCCAGTACTCGGCCAGCGACTCGCCCTTCTTGGCGAAGACGGGCGTGCCGGTGGCGGCGATGGCGGCGGCGGCCTGGTCCTGCGTGCTGAAGATGTTGCAGCTGGCCCAGCGCACGTCGGCGCCGAGGGCCTTGAGGGTCTCGATCAGCACCGCGGTCTGCAGGGTCATGTGCAGGCTGCCGGTGATGCGCGAGCCCTTCAGCGGCTTCGACTTGGCGTACTTGCGGCGGATGGCCATGAGGCCGGGCATCTCGTGCTCGGCGATGGCGATCTCGCGGCGGCCCCAGGCGGCCAGCGAGGGATCGGCGATGATGGACTCGGACAGCTTGGGGGCGGTGGCCATATGGCGCTCCATCGGTGTATGATGATACAACGATATGTCGTGCCGACCTCCTGCAAGAACGAATGTGTGCTGGTTCAGGGCCGAACTTGGCCACCAGACTCGCCCGAGAATCTCGGCATCCAGGCTGCACGGGCGGCAACAGCATCCGCCGTGACCATCCCCGGACAGGGCATGTCTGGCCGCGCTGGCGCATGTCCGCTCCGGCGGGCGCATCCTCCGCCAGGGTCGCCGCTGCAGCCCGTGCACCCTGCACGATGATGCGTCGCCGCATCATGCGGATCCGCGGCGGGTGAGCCATGCGGCCGCGATCACACGTTGGCCCGGAATTCCAGCCTGATGACCTGACACGAACATCCCGAGAACGCCGACTTGCGCAGCAAATAGCGAAGATTGGCGCCGGCGCACACTGCCCGCACGGCGATGTCGCCGATTCCACGAAGCGATGTACCCGCTACGAGCTCGCAGCCCGACGCGAGATGATCCATCCGCATGCTTGAATGGCATGGATCGCCCGGATCGACCCGGACGACCTACCGCACGCGCCGCGATCTCCACATGCTGGACGGTACGAGGCCCAGCCATGTCCATCCCCACCGGCACCCGTCTGCTCCAGGACCCCCGCTTCAACAAGGGCACCGCCTTCACCACTGCCGAGCGGCACGCCCTCGGCCTACGCGGACTGGTGCCGCCGGGCATCCTCGACATCCAGGCGCAGCAGGCGCGCATGCTGGCCACCCTGCAGCGCCAGGCGAACGACCTCGAACGCTACGTCCATCTGATCTCGCTGCAGGACCGCAACGAGACCCTCTTCTACCGGCTCGTCATCGACCACATCGAGCAGATGATGCCGCTGATCTACACCCCGACGGTCGGACAGGCTTGCCAGCGCCACGGCCACATCTACCGCCGCTCGCGCGGCCTCTACATTTCGCTGCAGGACCTCGGCCATGTGCGCGAGTGCATCGCCAACTGGCACAACGACGATGTCCGCGTCATCGTGGTGACCGACGGCGAGCGCATCCTCGGCCTGGGCGACCTCGGCGTCGGCGGCATGGGCATCCCCATCGGCAAGCTGTCGCTGTACACCGCCTGCGCCGGCGTGCATCCGCAGGCCTGCCTGCCGGTGACCATCGACGTCGGTACCGACAACGCCGAGCTGCTGGCCGATCCGTTCTACCTCGGTCTGCGCCAGAAGCGCGAACGCGGTCCGGACTACGACCGCCTGATCGAGGAGTTCATCGCCGCGGTGCAGGAGCGCTGGCCCGGCTGCCTGGTGCAGTTCGAGGACTTCGCCAACCAGAACGCCTTCCGCCTGCTCGACCGCTGGCGCGGGCGCATCTGCTGCTTCAACGACGACATCCAGGGCACCGCCTCGGTCACCCTGGCCGGCCTGCTGTCGGCCCTGCGCGTCACCGGCGGCACGCTGGCGGACCAGCGCATCCTCTTCCTCGGCGCCGGCGAGGCCGGCATCGGCACCGGCGACCTGGTCACCGCCAGCCTGATGGCGGAGGGCATGTCCGAGGCGGAGGCGCGCACGCGCTGCTGGTTCGTCGATTCGCAGGGCCTCATCGTGCAAGGCCGCGAGCGCCTGACCGAGCACAAGAAGCACTACGCCCACGCCCATCCGCCGGTGAAGGAGCTGCTGTCGGCGGTGCAGACCCTGCGCCCCACCGCCCTGGTCGGGGTGTCCGGGCAGGCGCGGTCGTTCACCCAGCCCATCCTCGCCGAGATGGCGCGCATCAATCCCCGTCCGATCGTCTTCGCGCTGTCCAATCCCACCTCGAAGGCCGAATGCACCGCCGCCGAGGCCTATGCCGCCACCGGCGGACGCGCCGTCTTCGCCAGCGGCAGCCCCTTCGCGCCGGTCGAGTTCGGCGACCACGTCCTCTCGCCCGGGCAGTGCAACAACGCCTACATCTTCCCCGGCATCGGCCTGGGCGTGGTCGCCAGCCGGGCGCGGCGGGTGGACGACGAGATGTTCATCATCGCCGCGCGGACCCTTGCGCGGCAGGTGGCGCAGTCCGACCTCGACTGCGGCCGCATCTTCCCCGCCCTCTCGCGCATCCGCCAGGTCAGCCGCGAGATAGCCATCGCCATCGCCGCCCACGCCTTCGACCGCGGCCTGGCCGGCATCGACCGTCCCGCGGATCTCGGGGCGCTGATCGACGCCGAGGTCTACGATCCGTCCTACCGCCCGCTGGTGGCACAGGCCGCGGCGGCGCGCTGAACGGGGCGGCGGCGGTTGCCCATGACCGCAGGGCGAGAGGATCGCCGGCGCCCGTGCGCATCGCCGCCCTCTTCTTCCTGACCTACCTCAAGCGGCGCCTAGCCTACCGCGGCGACCTCATCGTGCAGATGCTCGACGAGCTGCTGCGCGGACTGGTGGCGCTGGCGATGCTGCAGGTCTACGCCAGCAAGACCGAGACCCTGGCGGGCTGGACCGCCGACCAGCTGCTGTTCGTCCTCGGCTTCTCGCTGGTGCCGATCTCGCTGTTCCACTGCCTGTGCTCGAACCTGTACCAGCTCAACACCCGCTACGTCATCGAGGGCAACCTCGACCGCGTGCTGCTGCGGCCCTACCCCGTGTTCCTGCAGATCTGCTTCGACCGCCTCGCCATCGAGGACCTGTCCGGGGTCATCCTGGGATCGTCGCTGATGGTCATCGCCGCCCTGCGCATCCCCGGTTTCGACTGGTCGCCCATGCATCTCGGCCTGCTGGCGCTGATGCTGCTGTCGGCCACCGGGGTGGTGGTGGCGGTGTTCATGGCCTTCGCCTCCTCCGGCTTCTGGTTCACCGACCGCGTCGGCATGGTTCCGCCGGTCTACAACCTCATGGAGTTCGGGCGCTGGCCGACCCGCCTGTACGCCGACTGGCTGAAGCTGCTGATCACCTGCATCATCCCCTTCGCCTTCGCGGGATTCCTGCCCGCCTCCGTCTTCATCGGCGGAGATCCCTGGCCGGCGCTGGCGACCCCGGCTGTGGCAATCGCCGCCCTCCTGGTGGCCAACCTGCTGTGGCGCATGGGATTGGCCCGCTACAACTCCGCCGGCAGCTGACCTGAACCGAGCCCGTCCGGGCGCGTTCACCCCCTGTTCAGCCCGGAGTCCGCATGGCCGACGACGCAGCCCCCCCCGACCAGACCCCGACCAGCAGGCCAGCGAAGCGCGGCAAGCCGTGGGGCTATCTGCTCTTCGCCATGCTGATCATCGCCGTCCTGGCGGTCTACATCGTCCGACCGGACGTGCCGCGGCAGCTGCTCGGCGGCGACCCGCCGAAGCCGGACAGCGCCGGCGAGGGGCCGGCCAAGGCCGGCGACATCGGCGGCAAGGG
>JAFLCQ010000296.1 GCA_017302815.1 Planctomycetota bacterium | reverse complement strand
GCCGCCGCGGCCGCGCGCGACGCCGCCCGCACCGAGGTCGAGCGCCTCACGATCCGCGCCCCGATCGACGCCACCGTCCTGCAGGTGAAGGCGAAGCCGGGGGCATTCGCGCCCGCCGGGCAGACGACGTCGCTGATGGTCCTGGGCTGCACCACGCCGCTGCACGTCCGCGTCGACATCGACGAGAACGACGCCTGGCGCATGCGCGCCGGCGCCACCGCCGAGGGCTGCGTGCGCGGCAATCCCTCCCTGCGCGCGCCCCTGCGCTTCGTGCGCATCGAGCCCTACGTCGTGCCCAAGAAGTCGCTCACCAACGACCCGACCGAACGCGTCGACACCCGCGTGCTGCAGGCGGTCTTCGCCCTCGACCCAGCCGCGCTGCCGGTCTACGTCGGACAGCAGCTGGACGTGTTCATCGCCGCATCCGGGCGCTGACCCGGGGCTTGCCAGCGCCGCGCCGGCGACGATCACCCGGGCATGCCACGCGTCTCCTCCCGCCGCATGCTGCTGAGCGACATCGACTCGGCCGGCATCGCCTACACCGGCCGCCTGATCACCATCGCCATGGAGACGCTGGAGCTGGGCCTGGCCCAGGTCGGCCTCGATTTCGCCGCCATCATCCGCGAAGGCCGCTTCGGCGTGCCGCTGGTGCACGTCGAGGCCGACTTCAAGCGCCCCTTCCGCCACGGCGACATGGTCGACCTGCACCTGTTCTGCGACGAGATCGGCACCCGCAGCTACACCTGCCGGGTCGAGCTGCGGCCGGAAGGAGGCGCGACCGCCTCCGCCACCCTGCGCTTCACCGCCGCGGTGATCGACATGGCCTCGTTCACCTCGGTCCCGGTGCCCGACGCCTTCCGCGCCGCACTGACCAGCATCATCCAGCCCGGAACGCCTCCACCGGCCCGATGACCGGGATGCCTGCGCGCTGCAGCGCGGCGATGGCCGCCTCGGGCTGGGCGAAGCGGAATACCAGGGCCGCGCGGGCGCCGCGCCGCTCGGTGAAGGCGTAGGCGTACTCGACGTTCACCCCCGCCGCATCCAGGGCCTCCAGGATGACGGCCATGGATCCGGGACGGTCGGCGACCTCGACCGCCACCACCTCTGCGCGGTTGACGGCGTATCCGGCGCCGGCCAGGGCCTTCGTGGCGGCCTCGGCGTCGGCGACGATCAGGCGCAGGATGCCGAACTCGCGGGTGTCGACCACGTTGGCCGCGACGATGTCGATGCCGGCATCGGCCAGGACGCGGCAGGACCGCGCCAGCCTGCCGGGGCGGTTCTCCAGGAAGACGGACAGCTGGATGAGCTTCATGACAGCCTCCTGCGGTCGATGACGCGCTTGGCCTTGCCCTGGCTGCGCTCGATGCTGTTGGGCTCGGCGAGATGGATCTGCGCGCGCAGGCCGGTGACGCCCTCGATCGAGCGCGAGACCTCGTCGCGGAGGTCCTCCAGATCGGCAAGCTGGTCGCCGAGGGCGGCGGGGTCGATCTCCACTCGCACCGCCAGGGTGTCGAGGTCGTTCTCGCGCCCGATCTCGATCTGGTAGTGCGGCGCGGTGCCGCGCACGCGCAGCAGGGCGGTCTCGATCTGCGAGGGGTAGAGGTTCACTCCGCGGATGATCAGCATGTCATCGCTGCGCCGGGCGATGCGGCGGATGCGGCGCAGGCTGCGCCCGCAGTTGCAGGTGTCGTCGGACAGGCTGGTGATGTCGTGGGTGCGGTAGCGGATCATCGGCATCGCGCGCTTGGACAGCGTGGTCAGCACCAGTTCGCCCTCGGCGCCGTCGGGAAGTGGCTCACCGCTCTTCGGGTCGATGATCTCGGGGTAGAAGTGGTCCTCGAAGATGTGCGGACCGCACTGGCAGTGGCACTCGCAGGCGACCCCGGGTCCGATAATCTCCGAGAGGCCGTAGATGTCGTGGGCGCGGATGCCGGCCTCGCGCTGGATGCGCGCGCGCATGTCCTCGGTCCATGGCTCGGCGCCGAAGACGCCGACCTTCAGCTTCAGCTCGCCACGCTTCAGACCCTGCGCCTGCGCCGACTCCCACAGATGCAGGAAGTAGCTCGGCGTGCAGCAGATCGCGGTGACCCCGAAATCCTTGAGCACGGTCAGCTGACGTTCGGTGTTGCCGCCGCTGATCGGGATGACGGTGGCGCCGATGGCCTCGGCGCCGTAGTGCGCCCCCAGGCCGCCGGTGAACAGGCCGTAGCCGTAGGCGTTCTGCACCACGTCGCGGCGCGACAGGCCGCAGGCGGCGAACGAGCGGGCCATGACCTCGCTCCACACCCGGATGTCCTCGGCGGTGTAGGCCACGACGATCGGCTTGCCGGTGGTGCCCGAACTGGCATGCAGACGGACGATCTCGGGCATCGGCACCGCGAAGAGGCCGAAGGGGTAGTGGTCGCGGAGATCGGTCTTGTGGGTGAAGGGCAGGCGGCGCACGTCATCCAGGCTGCGGATGTCATCCGGTTTCACCCCGGCGGCGTCCATGCGCCCGCGGAAGACGGAGACATGCTCGTAGGCGTGCCTGACCACCGCCCGCATGCGCTGCATCTGCAGGGACTTCAGCTGCTGACGCGGCATGAAATCGGCGCTTGAGACGGGATCCATCCCGCCGTCGACGTCGTTCCACTGCATGCTCACGGCAGGCTCCTGGCGGCGTCGAAGGCGGCGCGGTTGGCAGCGCGATGCTCGGGCTTCAGCACCTGGTCGATGGCCCGGTGCCAGCAGTCCATGGGCAGGCCGATGCCGCGCGAGAGCAGGCCCAGCAGGGCGGTGTTGGCCATCTTTCCGCTGGCCAGCGCCGCTGGCAGCAGCGACGGCGCGATGCGCAGGCCGCGCGGTCGCAGCAGATGCGCGAAGGCGGATTCCTGGTCCTCGGCGGTCAGCACCAGGGCGTCGGCCTCGCCCGGCGGGACCATCGGCGAGAGGACGCGCGGACCGAAGCGCACGTCGCTGGCGACCGAGCCGCCGCGCTGGCTCATCCCGTGCACCTCGGACTTCTTGACGTCGGCGCCGGAGATGAAGGCGGCGGTCGCCAGGATGTCGCTGGCGGTGATGACGCCCTGGCCGCCCAGGCCGGCGACGACGATGTTGACGACCTTATCCACAGCACCCCTCCTGGCCGCATCCGGCGGCCTCCCTGGCTTCGAGTTCGCGCAGGCGCTTCACCGTCAGCAGGCAGGGCCGGCGCAGGATCAGCACGCTGGTCTGGTCGCAGGCCAGCCGCTCGGCCAGCTTGGCCGGCAGCGAGGCACCGGCGCTGTGCATGTCGATGACCTCGACGTGCTGCACGCCGCATCCGCGGCAGATGTCCTCCAGGCGCACCCGCCCGATGAGGTCGTGGGCGACGCCGCGACCGGTGGCGGGATGCTCCTGCATGCCGGTCATCGCGGTGGTGCCGTTGTCGAGGATGACCACCACGTGGCCGGTGGGAGGCGGGTTGTAGACCATCTCGACGATGCCGGTGATGCCGCTGTGGACGAAGGTGCTGTCGCCCAGCACGCTGACCACCTTGCGCGCCTCGGAATCGGGCAGCACGCGGCGCATGCCCAGGCCGACGCCGATCGCCGCGCCCATGCACACCAGGGTGTCCATGGCCTCGAAGGGCGGCAGGGCGCCCAGCGAATAGCAGCCGATGTCGCCGGCGGCGTAGACCTGCAGGCCCTTGAAGGCGTCGTAGGCGGTGCGGTGCGGGCAGCCGTTGCACAGCTGCGGCGGCTTGCCGCGCGGGCGCGGCGGATCGGGGATCGCCTCGCCGGCAAGCAGGCGGCGCACGCGCGGCACGTCATGTTCGCCGAAGCGGTACATCTCCGGCCTGCGCCGCACGCGGATGCCGGCGGCCAGGAGCTGCTCCTCGATCACCGGGTCGCCCTCCTCGACCACCGCCAGCGCGTCGACGGTGGCGGCGAAGGAGCGGATGCGCTCGATGGGCAGCGGATGGATGAGGTTCAACTGCAGGACGCTGGCGTCCGGCTCGGCCTCCAGCGCGTGCGGCACGCAAACGCCGTTGGCGACCACGCCCATGCGGCGGCCGCGGCGGTGCTCGCGCACCAGCGTGCCTGCCTCGCCCCAGGCCAGGATCTCCGCCAGCTTGGCGCGCAGGCGGCGGTGGGCCGGCCGTGCGTTGGCCGGAATCATCACCCGCGCCGGGATGTCGCGGCAGTACACGATGGGCGGCGCCGGCGGCGCCTCGGCGGCGGCGACCACGACGCCCTGGGTGTGGCAGACCCGGGTGGTCATGCGGAAGAGCACCGGCACCTTCCAGCGCTCGGACAGGCGCACCGCCTCCAGGAAGAGATCGTGCGCCTCCTGGGCGTCGGTCGGCTCGAGCATCGGCACCGCGGCGGCGATGGCGTAGCGGCGGCTGTCCTGCTCGTTCTGGCTGGACGCCATGCCGGGATCGTCGCAGGTGACGATCACCAGCGCGCCGTCGACGCCGGTCTCGGCGACGGTGAACAGCGGGTCGGCGGCAACGTTGAGGCCGACATGCTTCATCGTCGCCATGGCGCGGGCGCCGCAGAATGCGGCGCCGATCGCCACCTCGACGGCCACCTTTTCATTGGGCGCCCAGCCTGCCCGGCCGCCGAGACCGGCGAAGGCCTCGATGATCTCGGTCGACGGGGTGCCGGGATAGCCGGAGGCCAGGGATACGCCGCAGCGGTGCGCCGCCAGCGCCACCGCCTCGTCACCGCTCAGGAGCTGCCGCTCTGCCATAAATCGCCTCCGGATCCGCTGGGATACCGCGATCCGCGGCGCCCTCAAGGCAGGCGCCGCGGACGCGTGGAAGGCGGCTCAGGCGCCGGCCAGGGCGGCCTCCCGGCGCAGGACGGCATGCAGGCAGCCGTCGAGGATGCGCAGGGCCAGCTCGATCTCCTCGCGGGCGATGGTCAGCGCCGGCATGAAGCGCAGCAGATGCGGGCGAGGGGCGTTGAGCAGCAGGCCGCGCTCGCGTGCCTGGCTGGCGATCTCGAAGGCGCCGGGGCGCCCCAGATCGAGGGCCAGCAGCAGACCGCGGCCACGGACCTCGGCCAGCCCGTGCTGGC
>JAFLCQ010000295.1 GCA_017302815.1 Planctomycetota bacterium | reverse complement strand
GCCGAGCAGGGCGTGATCGCCACAGGCGCCTGGGTCGCCTCCTTCCTCGGCACTGGCCTGCTGCATGACCTGTGGCTGGATGGCGTCGTGTCGGGCGTCGGCGGGGTGGTGATCTTCGCTCCGCAGATCGCCATCATGTTCATCCTCTTCGCGGTGCTGGAGGAGTCCGGCTACCTCGCCCGCGGAGCCTTCATGCTCGACCGCGTCCTGGCCACCGTCGGCCTGCACGGCCGCAGCTTCGTGCCGCTGCTGTCCAGCCACGCCTGCGCCATCCCCGGCATCATGTCGGCCCGCACCATCCCGGACGCCCGCGAACGCCTGGCGACCATGCTGGTGGCCCCATTCATGGCCTGCTCGGCGCGCCTGCCGGTCTATGGCCTGATCATCGGCGCGATCTTCGCCTCCTGCTCGCCGTGGCAGAAGGGCAGCATCCTCTTCGCGCTCTACGCCGGCGGCATCGTGCTGGCCGCCGCCACCTCGTGGACCCTGCGGCGCACCGTGCTGGCGGGACGCGGATCATCCTTCCTCATCGAACTCCCCCCCTATCGCTGGCCGAGCCCGGGCGAGGTCCTGCGCGTCACCGGCCGGGCGGTGTGGGCCTTCCTGCGCAAGGCCGGCACGATCATCCTCGCCCTCAGCATCCTGCTGTGGGCGGCGATGCATTTCCCCCGCCTGCCCGACGAGCGTGCCGCCGCCATCGCCGCCGCCCACGGCAGCACCGTCGAGGCCGCCGCCGTGCCCGATGCGGGCGACGCCGCCGCGACCGCAGCCGCGCAAGCCATCCAGCAGGCTGCGCTCGCGCACAGCATCGCCGGACGGGCCGGGCATGTGGTCGAGCCCACCCTGGCGCCGCTGGGCATGGACTGGCAGATCGGCGTCGGCCTGATCGGCGCCTTCGCCGCTCGCGAGGTCTTCGTATCCACCCTCGGCATCGCCTACGGCGTCGGTGATGAGGATGCGGTGGCGCCGCTGGGCGAACGCATGCTCGCCAGCCGGCGCGATGACGGCTCGCCGGTGTGGTCGCCGCTGCTGGGCGTCGTCGTCCTGGTGTGGTTCGTCATCGCCATGCAGTGCCTCAGCACCCTGGCTGTCATGCATCGCGAGACCAATGGCTGGCGCTGGCCGCTGTTCCAGATCGCCGGCATGAACACCCTGGCCTGGATCGTCTGCTTCGCGGTCTGGCAGATCGGTTCGCGACTCGGCTGAACGCGTGCCGGCAGGCTCAGGGTTGCCATCGATTTTTGTTGATATCGATTTTCATTAGCTAAACAGCCGCCCATGCCTGCGCTACACGCCTCTCCGGACCACGGCTTCCACGGCCCAGGCTGACCACGCCAACCATCATCCAACGCCCGAGCCAGCCGCCGCCAGCCAGGGACTTCAGCGATCACCGATCGCGGGACCCATCATGCCCAAGCACGGCAGCTCCAGGATCGTACCCACCCTCCTCCTCGCCGTCGGCCTCGCGGCCGAAGACGCAGCACCGCCGGTCCAGCCGGCCCAGGACGCCATCGTCGTCGAAGGGGCGGCCGAGGACACCTTCTCAGTCGGCCAATCGGGGTCTGCCGGCAAGCTCGGACTGGAGGCGCAGCAGGATCCGCAGTCGCGCACCGCGCTGCCGCGCGAGCTGCTCGATGCACGCGGCGCCTACAGCCTGCGCGAGGCCCTGCGCAGCGATCCCGGCGTGACCATGGCCGCCGGCGAAGGCGGGCGCACCGGCGATTCGCTGAGCATCCGCGGCTTCGCGGCCAACAGCGACCTCTACCTTGATGGTCTCAAGGACAACGGCCAGTACTTCCGCGACACCTTCGCCACCGAGAGCGTGGAGGTGCTGCGCGGCGCCTCGGCGGTGCTGTTCGGACGCGGCGCCACCGGCGGCGCGGTCAACACCGTCACCCGCAAGCCGACCGACCACTGGACGGGCGACGCCTCACTGACCATCGGCGAGAA
Organism: Planctomycetota bacterium; assembly: GCA_017302815.1. Lineage (GTDB taxonomy): Bacteria > Planctomycetota > UBA11346 > UBA11346 > UBA11346 > UBA11346. The sequence continues at coordinate 3,025 of JAFLCQ010000295.1, read as the reverse complement.
CGGCTTCCTGCGCGCCACCGCCGGCGCCGGCGGCCCCGTGGCCGAGGATGTCGCAGGCATCCGCCTCGATGCCCTGTACCAGACCGGCGGCACCTTCCGCGACGAGAGCCGCCTCGACCGCATCGGCATCGCCCCCTCTCTGGCCGTACGCCTGGGCGACGACACCCGCCTCCTCCTGCAGGTCTTCCACACCAGCGAGGAGAGCAACATGGACTACGGCGTGCCTATGTACGCCGGCAGGCCCGCCGATGTGCCGATCGATACGTACTACGGCTTCTCAGACGACAGCTTCCAGGAGTTCGACGCGACCATCTCGACTGCCACCATCGAACACCGCTTCAGCGACCACGCCAGCGTCCGCAACTCCACCCGGCTGGCGGACTACCACCGCTACTACCGCACCGAGATCCCCGGCGCGGTCAACTACAGCACCGATCGGGTCGCCATCAGCCAGGCCCTGCGCGACAATCAGCAGGACAACCTGTTCAACCAGACTGAACTGGTTCTGCAGGGCGGTGCGCATGGTGCCGAGCGCAAGCTGGTGCTGGGAGTGGAGGTCGGCCGCGAGGACTACGAGTTCCGCAGCAAGAACTCGACCGGCGTGCCGTCGATCGACATCTTCGATCCGCAACAGCCGAACACGGTGGGCGGTGGACGCGCCGACGACCTGACGGATCCGCTCAACAGCCACAATGTCGCAAAGGCGCGCAGCCTTGGCGCCTATGCCCTGGCCGCCGTCGATCTGATCCCCGAACTCAAGGCCGTGCTGGGCGGGCGCTTCGATCGCTACCTGGCCGACTACGAGACCGGGACGACAACGATCACGACCTACACCCGCGACGACAGCATGTTCAGCCCGCGCGCCGGTCTGGTATGGACGCCAGTCGGGACGGTGTCGACCTACGCCAGCTACAGCACTTCGTTCAACCCCTCCGCCGAGACCTTCAGCCTGAGCGAGGCCACCGCGCCGCTGGAGCCGGAGGAGACGCGCAACTACGAGGTCGGCGTGAAATGGTCGCCCGATGGCCATGAGCTCAGCCTGGCCCTGGCCGTCTTCCGCCTGGAGAAGGTCAACGCCCGCACCACCGACCCCAGCAACACCTCGCTCCAGGTCCTCGATGGCGAGCAGCGCACCGATGGCATCGAGGCCGAGGTCAGCGGCAGGCTCGGCGGTCCCTTCACCATCCAGGGCGGGCTGGCCCTGTTCGACGCCGAGGTGACGAAGTCCAACAACACCGCCACGACCTGGGACGGCACCACCGTCGAGGTCGAGGGCAAGCGGCCGGTGAACGCCCCCACCAGCAGCGGCAGCCTGTGGCTGACCTGCGAACTCGGTGAAGGGTGGTCGGCCGCCACCGGCTTCTACGCCACCTCCAGCCGCTACACCGACCAGGCCAACTCGGTCAGCCTGCCCGGCTACGCCCGCTTCGACGCCAACGTCGCCTACGTCACCCGCTGGTCCGACGCCGACTGGCGGGCGCAGCTCAACGTCCTCAACCTCTTCGACACCGTGCACTACGAGGCCGGATCGACCCGCTACGCCTATCCCGGCACCCCGCTGGCGGCGCAGTTGACGCTGGCAGCCTCGTTCTGACCCGCCAGGACACGCGCATGCTCCTCACCATCCCCGCCGTCCTCAACCCCGACGAACTGGCCCGCGCCCGGGCCATCCTCGCCACCGCGCCATGGGCGGATGGCAAGGCCACGGCGGGCTACCAGTCGGCGATGGTGAAGCGCAACCAGCAGCTGCCCGAGGAGGCGGCCGAGACCCGCGAACTGCAGAAGCTCGTGCTCCAGGCTCTCGGCCGCAATGCCATGTTCGCCAGCGCGGCCCTGCCCCTGCGGGTCTATCCGCCGCTGTTCAACCGCTATGGCGAGGGGATGACCTTCGGCGACCACATCGACAACGCCATCCGCAGGCCGCCGGCGGGGCAGGGTGGCCCGTTGCGGACCGATGTGTCGGCGACCCTGTTCATCTCGGAACCCGGCGATTACGAGGGCGGCGAGCTGGTGGTCGAGGATTCCTACGGCAGCCACCGCGTGAAGCTCGCAGCCGGGGCCATGGTGGTCTATCCGGCCTCAAGCATCCACCGCGTCGAGCCGGTCACGCGCGGCGCCCGCATCGCCTGCTTCTTCTGGGTCCAGAGCCTGGTGCGCGAAGACGCCCGCCGCACCCTGCTGTTCGATCTCGACGGAGCGCTGGGCGGGTTGCGCAAGCGCGGCCTCGCCGGCGAACCTGAGATGATCGGCCTGACCGGCATCTATCACAACCTGCTGCGCATGTGGTCGGAGACCTGAACGTGCGCAAGGCCGTCCGCTGCATCCATCTCGTGCTGGGCCTGGTCGCCGGCATCCTGCTGTCGATCGTGACCGTCAGCGGGGCGGCGGTGGTCTTCCGCGACGATATCGACTGGCTGCACGCGCCGGCGGTGCAGGCCAGCCCGATGCATCTGACCGATCTCGACGCCACCGCTGCGGCGCTGCACCAGCGCTGGCCTGGCGTCCGCGTGACCCGGCTGCTGACGCCGGTGGCGACCGGAGCCGGGCACGAGTGGTGGCTGCGCGACGACAAGGGGACGCCCCAACTGGACGATGACGAATCGTGGAAGGCGTTCACCGATCCGTCCACCGGCTCGCTGCTGGGCGACACCAGCGGCAGCAGTCTGTCAGCCGCGCTGGCCTGGCTGGCGCGCTTCCACCACAACCTCTGGCTGGGCGGGACCGGCGGGGTGCTGGTAGGCGCCGCAGGTCTGTCCCTGTTCGGCTTCGTCATCACCGGCCTGTGGCTGTGGTGGCCCGGGCTGAAACGGTTCGCCAGCGGCCTGCACCTGCGCTGGTCGTCGGGCGATGGGCTCTTCTATCGCGATGTGCACAACTGGGCCGGCATCCTCGGCACCGCGCCCCTGCTGCTCATCGCCCTCACCGGCACCATGTTCGAGTTCCGCTGGATGCGCGCGGCAGTGCACTACGGCCTGGGCGGCGGCGAGGCGGATCGGCCGTTGGCCTTGCGGCAGCGGCCGCAGCC
>JAFLCQ010000294.1 GCA_017302815.1 Planctomycetota bacterium | reverse complement strand
GCGCCCGGCGTGCCCGCCGCCGGCGGCGACCCGCCAACGGCTCAGCCCTATCGCGGCCTGGCCGAGCTGCGCCCGCGCTTCTGGACCCCGACCACCATGGCGGTACCCGAGGGCGGCCTCGGCGTGGTCGGCGTGGCGACCGATGCCCTGCTGACCCACACCGTCGTCGCCTCGGTGGGTCGCGGCTATCACGAGCGTTCACCGGTCGGTCTGGCGGCGTGGACCTACAACGGCTGGAATCCCGGCCTGGGCGTGATCGTCAAGCGCAGCGAACTCGACTACGACCAGCAGATCCTCGCCGGCGACGGCAACTTCTACGACTACACCGAGACCGTCGACACCTGCGAAGGCCGCATCGGCTACGGCCTGGGCGGCTTCCAGCGCCGCTGGCAGGGCTGGCTGTCGGCTGGCGTCGACCGCCATCGCGCGGTGGACTCGGCCACGGACGACTACGCGGGGCTCGACACCGCGCCTCCCGATCCCTTCGTCGGCGATGAGCGCTATCTCGAACTCACCATCGCCTACGACGACAGCATCCTGTTCCCCACCAGCTATGCCCGCGAGGATGGCGCCTCGCTGGCCCTGGTGGGCCGGGTCAGCGACGAGCGCGGCAGCAGCGCCCTGGGCATGGGCTCGTACAGCCTGGCAGTCTGGCCCGACGGCGGGCACCAGCTGGTGGGCTCGGTGCAGGTCGGCTGGAGCGACGGGCCGCACGACCTGCAGGCGCGCTACGGCATCGGCGGCAACAAGGCCGAAGGCATTCCCCGAGGCTATCCCACGGTGGTCGAGCGGGGACGCTGCCTGGAGGCGGCCAGCCTCGCCTACCGCCTGCCCCTGTACCGCCCCTTCGACGGGCTCGGTACCACGCCCTGGGTGACCCGGCAGGTGGTCCTCGAAGGCTTCTACGATTACGGCGGCATCGGCGACCGTCTCGGCGACCTGCGCTGGTACCGCTCCGCCGGCGCCGAGGTGCACCTCGAATTCGCCTTCTGGCTGGTCCGCTTCGCTCCGGGGGTGGGCATCGCCCGCCAGATCGATGCCAAAGAGGAGACCACCAGCTACCTCTCCCTCGGCTTCCGCTGGTGACCCGCATGCGCTGCCTCCGCTTCCGTACCGATCCCGCCACCCTGGTCGAGGCGCTCGCCTCCGAGCCCATCCTGCGGCTCTATCTCGCCTCCCAGGAGGCGGAGCTGCCCTCCCTCGCCGACCGCGGTCTCAGCGCGCATCTGCGTCGGCTCAACGGCCTGGCCGCCCAGGCCATGGTCGTCGGCATCACCACCCTGGCGAAGCGCGATGCGGCCCATGCCGACGCCCTGCTCTCCGATGTGCTGGCGGTCGCGACCTGGCATGGCTGGGAGCTGCCCCTGCAGGCGCTGGGCGAGGACGATGTCGACGTCGAGGGCCTGCCGCGCGGCCTCCTGGGCGCCGATCCCGGACGCGAGGGGGCCTCGGTCTGGGTCGTCGACCACGCCACCGTCGCCCTGGCCCGCAACCGCGAAGCCGGCGAGGCGGACTGGCATGAGCATCATCCGCGCGGCGCCGGCGGATGCAGCCATTGACCGCCCAGCCGGCGGCTTGCCCGGAGGCGGCGCAGGCGTCAGGATCCCGTCCATGCTCCGCCTGACCTGCCTCGTGCTGGCGATCGTCCTGGCCGGATGCGGCGACCGCACGCCGCCGCCCCCGTCGATGGAGGAAACGCCGGACGCGGCCCGTACCGCCGAGCTGCTGGAACAGGATCTGCGCGGCCTGCACAGCCTGAACGGCAACCGCCGGGCTGAGGCCGAGCGCGCCTTCGGACCGCGTCTGCGCCGCGACCTCGACATCTGCCGCGGCACCCGCTACGAGAACAAGCCGCTCTACATGCTGGCGCAGTGGACCCTGGTGCACGGCGGACCCGCCGCCGGCGACGAGGTCCTGCCGATGCTGGATCGCCTGGAGATCCTGCCCGCCCCGGCCTACCGCAACGCCGGCAAGGCCCTGCGGGTGCAGGCCCTGCTGCGCCAGGGCCGGCTGGCCGAGGCACGGCAGCTGGCGGAGGCGCTGGAGCGCGAGCTGCCGGCGCTTGGAGCCCTGACCCGGGTGCGCTGGTACGAGATGGTCGGCCAGGCAGCGCCAGCCATGCCTGGAACGGCGGTGGGCGGCGAGGATCCGCCCGCGGACGCCTTCGTCCTGGTCTGCTTCATCGCCATGCCGGATGCCGACGCCGAGGCGTGGTTGGCGCCATTGCGCGGTGCCGCAGGCGCGGGCGTGCACATCATCGCCGTGGCCACCGCCGGCGACCTGCTGGCGGCGGCTTCCGTCGCCAGCGCCTGGGGCGTGGATGTGCGCTGGGTCAGGCAGGGGGATCCGGCGATCGCGGCCTGGAACGTCCCCAGCCTGCCCACCTCGATCCTGCTGGGACCGGGCGCCAAGCGCATGGTGCTGGCCGTGGATCCCACCCCCGCGGATCTCGCCAGGGTGCAGGCCGTCCGGCGGTGACCGGCTTGCCTAGCGCCGCGCGCCGCGAGAATCCCCGCCATGGCCACGAAACCCGACTTCGGCAGCGTCGCCGCAGACGATGGCCGCTACCACGTGGAAGGCTTCCACTTCGTCGGCCAGTCGCTGTCGCACGCGGTGAAGCTGTTCCGTCCTGAGGACGCGTCGGGGCCTTCCCGCCACCTCACCGCGCGCGAGCTGATCCAGGGCGCGGTCGACCTCGCCGCCAACCGCTACGGGCTGCTCGGCGATCTGGTGCTGCAGAGCTGGGGCATCCGCCGCAATGAGGACATCGGCGAGATCACCTTCGCGCTGATCGAGCATGGCGTGTTCACCAAGCAGCCCGAGGACCGGCTGGAGGACTTCTCCGGCCACGAGCCGCTGACCGATGCGCTGCGCGAGCGGGTGCGCAGCCGGCTCGGTCTGAACAACTGATGCGCGATCTGCTGGAACACCCCTGGGTGAAGGTGCTGCTGATCGCCACCACGGTGGCGATGTGCTCGTTCGCCGTGCGCGAGACCGCGTCCATCACCCTGCCGGTGGTGAACGCGGTGCTGGACGTGGCGGTGCCGGTGGCGATCGGCTTCGTCGTCGCGTACGTGCTCACGCCGCTGGTCGACGTCATCTCGCGGCGATCGGGCTTCGGACGCACGCTGGCCACCGGGGCCCTCTTCCTCGGCACCACCGCCGTTGTGCTGGGCTCGCTGGTGCTGGTGGTGCCGCTGCTGGTCCGCCAGAGCGCTGAACTGGCCAACCAGATCGCGCGCGGCGAGCCCTATGTCGACCGCAACGCCAACGGCCGCTGGGATGCCGGCGAGCCGTTCACTGACAGCAACGGCAACGGCGCCCTCGATCCGTCGGTGGTGAGCCGGGTCAACGACTGGGTGCAGGCACGGCAGCAGAATCTGAAGCGGATGGCCAACCTGACGGTCGACGATGCCGGCCTGGCCCTGCTCGCGGTCTACAACGATGAGACCCGCGTCCCGCGCCTGGAGATCGAGCGCCTGCTGCAGGGCGGCGAACCCGCAGGGCCGCCGCCCGCCGACGCGCCAACCGCCTGGAGCCCGGCCTGGCCCGGTCCGACGCCCGACGAGATCGAGGCGGTGGTGTCCCGCCGGCCGCATGTCGCCGCCCACCTCTATGCCCTCGGTCGGGCCTGGGCCGACGCCCACCACCGCATGGTCATCGCCCTGCGCACCCGCCATGGCGGGGCGGAGGACCCCGACCTCGCCACCCTGGTCGAGCTGCTCGACCAGGCCGCGACCACCCGCCTGGGGCCCGAGCGCCGTGCCGCCGAGATCGCCAGCCTGCGTCGCCTGGAGGAGGCGGAAAAGGCAGGCTCCGAGGCCGTGCGCGAACTCCTGACCGAACTGCGCGGCGGCGAAGGGGTGGTCGGCGGGCAGATCCTCGCCCGCGCGATGTCGCGCATCGACGAGGCGGTGAACCGCCGGCTCGACAGCGCCCCCGAGCGCATCGGCACCTGGGCGGAGGAGAAGCTGGGCAATTTCAGCGCCGTCGGCCCCATCCTGCTCGATGTGCTGCTGGTGCCGATCTACGCCTTCTTCCTCATCCTGGCGATGCCGACCATCCGCACCGGCATCAAGGATCTCATCCCGGCCAAGCACAAGGATGGCACCCTGCGCATCGTCCGCGAGATCGAGAAGGCGGTGTCGGCCTTCTTCCGCGGCCGCCTGATCATCTGCCTGCTGTGCTCGCTGGTGGGGGTCATGGGCTTCCTCGCCCTGCAGCTCTTCGGCGTCAAGGTGCCCTACGGCATCCTCTTCGGAGTCCTCCTCGGCCTGGTGACGCCGATCCCGCTCGCCGGCATCGTCGTCGCGGCCCCGGCCATCGCCCTGACCATGATCGGTGCCAACGCCGGCCCGGTCGATGGCGTCCTGGTCTTCGGCGTTTACCTGCTGGTGCAGGCCACCGAGGCGGTCCTCATTCCGCTCATCCTCGGTCGCGAGGTCGAGATCCATCCGCTCTGGCTGATCATCGCCCTGCTGCTGTGCGGCAAGATCCTCGGCGTGCTCGGCCTCATCCTGGCGGTGCCGATCGCCGCCACCGTGCGCATCCTGGGCCGTGAGTACCTGTGGCCGCGTCTGCGCTCGTGGGCGGCCAAGGGGGTCGAGGCGGTCCAGCCTCCCAGCCAGGACGGGACAGCGTGACCAGCCGTACGGTCGAGCGCCTGCTCGACGCCAACGTCAATCGGGCTGCCGAGGGTCTGCGCGCCCTGGAGGACGTGGCCAGGTTCCTCCTCGATGCGGCGGAGTGCGCCGCGGTGGCCAAGGAGCTGCGTCACACCGTCCGCGCCATCCTGCCCGCATCGGCGGTCAGCTGGCGCGATGCCGGAGGCGATATCGGCGAAGGCATCAAAGCCGCCGACGAGGGCCTGCGCCCGGGGCCGGTGGCGGTGGTGCGCGCCAACGCCGCCCGCGCCCAGGAGGCCCTGCGGTATTCAGACCGTCGAAACCAACATCGCTGAAATTTGCCGGTGCGTTCGATGCCGGAATCGGAAGGGAAACGACACGGCCGTCCGGAAAAAATCGGACTGGCACAACCGCCGTTCGAAGAATCAAAA
>JAFLCQ010000293.1 GCA_017302815.1 Planctomycetota bacterium | reverse complement strand
CCGGGCCCGCCGGCCGCGCCGCCGGCGGATGGCGGGGGCGCGCCCGGGTAGCGGCCTCGCCTGCTGCACCGGCTTTGCGCCCGGCTATCCTGCCGGCATGCCTACGCAGACCGGCAGCGGCTTCGTCATCCTCCTCGCCTCGGCCGCCGCCATGGGCGGCTTCCTCTTCGGCTACGATACCGCGATCATCAACGGCACCGTCGAGGCGCTGCGCGTCCACTTCCAGGTCGGCCCGTGGGCGATCGGCCAGTCGGTCTCGCTGGCCCTGCTGGGATCGGCCGCCGGCGCCCTCGCCGCCGGTCCGCTCGCAGACCGCGTCGGCCGGCGCACGGTGATGCTGGCGGCGGCCATCCTCTTCGCGGTCAGCTCGATCGGCAGCGGCCTGCCCTTCACGGTGTGGGACTTCGTGTTCTGGCGCGTTGTCGGCGGCATCGCGGTCGGCGCCGCCAGCGTGGTCGCCCCGGCCTACATCGCCGAGATCGCGCCTGCGGCCATGCGCGGCCGCCTGGGATCCCTGCAGCAGCTGGCGATCGTCAGCGGGATCTTCGCCGCGCTGCTGGCCAACTGGCTGCTGGCGCGCATCGCCGGCTCGGCCTCCGAACCGATCCTCGGCGCCGCCGCCTGGCGCTGGATGTTCTGGAGCGAGATCCTGCCCTCGATCCTCTACGGCATCGGCGCCTGGATGGTGCCCGAATCTCCGCGCTACCTCGTCGCCCGCGGACGGGATGCGGAGGCGGCGGCGATCCTGCGCCGGGTCGAGCCGGCGGATCCCGGCGAGCGCCTGGAGGCGATCAAGGCGTCGCTGCGCCAGTGGGTCCCGCCGCGCATGCGCGACCTGCGACCGAAGGATGGCGGGCTGCTCCTCCCCATCGTCTGGGTCGGCATCGGCCTGTCCCTGCTGCAGCAGCTCTCGGGCATCAACGTCATCTTCTACTACGGCACCAGCCTGTGGCAGAGCGTCGGCTTCGGCGAGGACAAGGCGATGCTGCTCAATGTCGTCACCGGGGTGGTCAACATCCTCACCACCCTGGTGGCGATCGCGACCGTCGACCGCTTCGGCCGCAGGCCGCTGCTGCTCATCGGCTCGGCGGCGATGGCGCTGTTCCTCGGCATGATGTCGGCCGCCTTCCTCCTCGCGCCGGCCGGCGCCGACGGCAGGCCGGCGCTGACCGGCGCCCTCGCCATCCTCGCCCTGGTCGGCGCCAACGGCTTCGTCGTCGCCTTCGGAGCCAGCTGGGGCCCGGTGGTATGGGTGCTGCTCGGCGAGATGTTCCCCAACCGCATCCGCGGCGCCGCCCTCGCCCTCGCCGCCTGCCTGCAGTGGGTGGCCAACTACGGCATCTCCAGCACCTTCCCGCCGATGGCAGAGAGCCTGGGCCTCGGCTTCAGCTATGCGGTATACGCCGGCTTCGCCGCCCTGTCGCTCTGGTTCGTCCTCGCCAGGGTGCGCGAGACCAAGGGCGTCGAGCTGGAGCGCATGGGCGAGTCAGCGCCGCAGCGGTGAGGTCTCGGCGGCGATCGCCGCCACCTCCGCCGGCGGCAGGACCCGCCGCCAGAAATGCACGCTGGCGATGTCGCCACGGTAGGCGCCGGAATAGCGTCCGATCAGCAGCGGCCCATTGCCGCTGGTCGGCCCCGGCTGGCCGCGCCAGGCCTGGCGCGCCGCGACCTTGCCGTCGGCGTAGAGGACCAGCTCCTTGTCGTCGACGGTCGCGGTCGCGTGCTGCCATTCGCCCGCCCGCCAGGCGGCCGGCCGGACGCGGTCCAGCTCGTAGCAGATCGACACCTCGTTGCCGTGGCTGCGCAGCATCCAGGCCGCCAGGCTGGGCCCTTCGAGCTGCAGCATGAAACCGTTCCACGTGCTGCCGACGTAGTCGCCGACCAGGCCGTTGCCGCCGCTCTGCGGCTGCGGACGGAACCACACCGCGACGGAGAACGGCAATTGGCGCACCAGGGTGGGATCGGGAACCTCGACCGACACCGTGCCGTCGCAGGCCAGCCACGGCTTGTCCGGCGCCGCCGCCAGCCCGGCGATCGCCGCCGGCCTGCCCCCGGCCAGATCGCGCACCAGCCAGCGCCCGCCCTGGTTGGCGATGCTGCGCGGGTTGAATACGAAGGCGGCGGCGGCGCCACCTGCACCACGGGGTCGCCGCGATCGTCCGCCCGGCAGTACAGGCCGGCGTCGAACAGCGCCTTGGACAGGAATCCGCGCAGGAGCCGCTCCGACTCGTCGTCGTCGAACGTCTCACGCGTCGCCTTGTCACGGACGAGCTCGATCCCGTAGAAGAACCCCAGCCCCCGCACGTCCCCGACGATGGGAAGGTCGCGCAGACCCTCGAGGCGGCGCCGGAACTCGTCCTCGTGCGCGCGCACGTGGCCGTTGAGGTCCTCCCGCTCGAACAGGTCGAGATTGGCGAGCGCCACGGCGGACGACACGGGGTGGCCGCCCCACGTGTAGCCGTGCAGGAACGTCGCCGTCCCACGCCGGAACGGCTCGAACAGCCGCTCGCTCGTGATCATCGCGCCCAGCGGGGAGTAGCCGGACGTCATGCCCTTGGCGCAGGTGATGATGTCGGGCATCACGCCGAACCGGCGCATGGCGAACCAGTCGCCCACACGACCGAAGGCGGTGATGGTCTCGTCGGCGACGAGGAGGACGTCGTACGCGTCGCAGATCTCGCGCACCCGCTCGAGGTAGCCGGGGGGCGGGGGGAAGCAGCCGCCCGAGTTCTGCACCGGCTCCAGGAACACGGCGGCCACGGACTCCGGCCCCTCGGCCTCGATGGCCTCGGCGATCCGGTCCGCCGCCCAGCGGCCGAAGGCCTTCTCGTCCTCGCGCAGGGCCTCTGGCGCGCGGTACAGGTTGGTGTTGGGGACCTTGACCGTGCCGGGCACGAGCGGCTCGAAGGGGATCCGCGCGGCGGGGATGCCCGTGATGGACAGGGCTCCGTGCGTCGTGCCGTGGTAGGCCACCGAGCGGCTGATGACCTTGTGCTTGGCAGGCCGTCCGGTGAGGCGGAAGTACTGCTTGGCGAGCTTCCACGCGGACTCCACGGCCTCGCCGCCGCTCGAGGTGAAGAAGACCCGGTCCAGCCCGGAGTAGGCCACCAGTCGCTCGGCGAGCTCGATGGCCCGCGGGTGCGCGTACGACCACACGGGGAAGTAGGCAAGCTCCTCCGCCTGCCGGGCCGCCGCCGCAGCCAGCTCGCGGCGGCCGTGGCCGGCCTGGACGGTGAACAGGCCGGACAGCCCGTCGAGGTAGCGACGGCCCTGGTCGTCCCAGATGTAGGCGCCCTCGCCGCGCACGATGACGGGCACGTGGCCGCTGCCGTCGAAGTACGGCGAGTGGCGGGTGAAGTGCATCCACAGGTGATCGCGCGCCCGCTCGGCCAGCGGGTCGCGACCCGGCTCGGTGACGTCCTGCGGCGTGGTGGTCATCGCGTTCCCCAGTCGTACAGCTGCTTGCGGAGGGTGAGGTAGACGAACGTCTCGGTGGACCGCACTCCGGGCACCCCGCGCACCCTGCGGTTGATGACGCCCAGGAGGTGCTCGTCGTCCTCGGCGACGACCTCCGCCAGGACGTCGAAGGAGCCGGCCGTCACGACCAGGTAGGTCACCTCGGGCAGAGCGGCGAGGGCATCCGCGACCCGCTCGACATCGCCGTCGACGCGCACGCCGATGAGGGCCGAGCGGGCGAAGCCCACCTGGAGCGGGTCGGTGACGGCGACGATCTGCATGACCCCCGACTCCTGCATGCGCTGGACGCGCTGCCGAACCGCGGCCTCGGACAGTCCCACGGCCTTGCCGATTGCGGCGTACGGCCGCCGGCCGTCCTGCTGGAGCTGCTCGATGATGGCCTTGGAGACGTCGTCCAAGGGCGCTCCGCCGTTGCGGTCCCGTCCTGCCATGCCTGCCATCATGCGGGACCGTTCGCGTCTCGGCAAGCGAATCCGTCGTTGTGGCGATGCGTTGGCGCGGATTTCGTGGCCCGTGGGTCATCGGCATGCCGAAATCGCATGGCACCGGCTAGGCTCGTGAGGTCCCCGCACCCCTCGAGGAGAGTCGTGAGCCGCACCGTCCACAACCTCATCAACGGCGAGAGCGTCCCGGCCGCCGATGGCGCCAGCAGCGACCTGATCGACCCGAGCACGGGCCAGGTCTTCGGCACGGCCCCGGTCAGCGGAGCGGCCGACGTCGACCGCGCGTACGCCGCCGCCGCGGACGCCTTCGCGTCCTGGCGCGACAGCACTCCGTCCGAGCGGCAGCGCGCGCTCCTCGCCATCGCCGACGTGCTGGAGTCCCACGCCGAGGAGCTCGTCGCCCTGGAGTCCGAGAACACGGGCAAGCCCGTCGCGGTGACCATGGCGGAGGAGATCCCGCCGATGGTCGACCAGATCCGGTTCTTCGCCGGCGCCGCCCGGGTGCTCGAGGGGCGCGCTGCGGGCGAGTACATGCGGGGCTTCACGTCGGTCATCCGGCGCGAGCCCGTCGGCGTCATCGGCCAGGTGACGCCGTGGAACTACCCGATGATGATGGCGGTCTGGAAGTGGGCTCCGGCCATCGCGGCCGGCAATGCCGTGGTGATCAAGCCGAGCGACACCACTCCCGTGACCACCGTCCGCATGGCCGAGCTCATCACCGAGGCCGGTGCCCTGCCCCCCGGCGTCATGAACGTCGTCTGCGGCGACCGCGAGACCGGCCGCGCGCTCGTGGAGCACCCGACCCCGCAGATGGTGTCGATCACCGGCTCCGTCCGCGCCGGCATGCAGGTGGCCGAGTCGGCCGCACGCGACGTGAAGCGCGTGCACCTCGAGCTCGGCGGCAAGGCGCCCGTCGTCATCTTCGATGACGCCGATGTCGCGGCGGCCGCGGAGTGGCTGGCGGTCGCGGGCTACTTCAACGCCGGCCAGGACTGCACCGCTGCGACCCGCATGCTCGTCGCCCCGGGCATCTACGACGACTTCGTCGTGGCCATGGCCGATGCGGCCAAGGCCACGGAGACCACGTTCGCGGACGGTCCGGGGGGCGAGGCGCTCGTCCCGCCGGTGAACAACGCGGCGCAGTTCGAGCGGGTGCTG
>JAFLCQ010000292.1 GCA_017302815.1 Planctomycetota bacterium | reverse complement strand
GGAGCGCGGCTACGGCTGGTGCACCGACCGCTGGAGCGCCGGCGACATCGCCCTCGAACTGCTGACCCCGGTGCCCGATCTTCCCGATCCCGCCAGCGCCCCGCTGGCGGCGCAGCGCGACGCCTTCCTGCCGGCGATCCTCGCCCGCGTCACCCTGCGCAATCCCGGGCCGCGCCAGCGCCGCCTCGTCTTCGCCGTCTCGCAGGGCAGCGAACGCTGGCTGCCCCTGGCAGGGCTCACCGGCTGGCGCAACCGCGGTGGCTTCGGCATGGCGGCCTGCGCCGAGCCCGGCGTCGGAATCGCCAACCACTTCGACGTGCGCAGCGCCTATCTCCCCGGGCCGGTGCTGCCGGCCGACGGCCTCTTCGGCCTCGGCCACACGGTGTGCATCCATGCCGATGTCGCACCCGGCGGCGAACGCACCCTGACCATCGCCCTGGGCTGGTACCGCCCGGGACCGGCGACCATCGGCATCGAGACGCGCTACTGGTACACCCGCCTCTTCGGCGGCATCGACGACGTGCTGGAGCACGCCCTCGCGCGTACGGAGGCGATCCGCGCCCACTGCACCGCGCGCGACGCCGAGCTGGCCGCCTCGGGCCTGCCCGACGAGCGCCGCTTCCTACTCGCGCACGCCAGCCGCAGCTATTACGGCTCGACGCAGCTGCTCGACGACGGCGGCCGTCCGCGCTGGGTGGTGAACGAGGGCGAGTACCTGATGATGAACACCTTCGACCTGACGGTCGACATGGCCTTCCATGAGCTGCGCTTCAGCCCCTGGGCCCTGCGCAACGTCCTGGAGCAGTTCGCCTGCGAGTACCGCTACGAGGACCAGGTCTTCGATCCCGAGGATCCGGCGAAGGCGCTGCACCCGGGCGGCGTCTCCTTCGCCCACGACATGGGCGTGCGCGGGGTGTTCTCGCCCGCGGGGCGCAGTTCGTACGAGATCGCCGGCCTCGACCGGGTGTGCTTCTCGCACATGACCACCGAGCAGCTGCAGAACTGGGTGTGTTGCGCCGGCATCTACTGGGCGCAGACCCGCGATGCGGCCTTCCTCGCCCGCCATCACGGCCTGCTGGCGCGCTGCCTCGACAGCCTGCTGGTGCGCGACCACTGGGATCCGGCGCGGCGTATCGGCCTCAACCGCTGCGAGTCCTCGCGCACGCATCCGGGCGGCGAGATCACCACCTACGACAGCCTCGACCACAGCCTCGGCCAGTCCCGCCTCAACCTCTACCTGGCGGTGAAGGGCTGGGCCGCCTGCCTGGCGCTGGAGGCGATGCTGACGGCCGCTGGCGATGCGACGGTGGCGGCATGCGCGCAGGCGCAGGCCATCCTGGCGGCGAACAGCATCGTCGCGCGCCTTGATCAGCGCCTCGGCTACATCCCCGCCGTCCTCGACGGCCGCAACTCCAGCGCGATCATCCCGGCCATCGAAGGCCTGGTCTTCCCGAGCCGCATGGGCCTGGCCGCGGCGCTGCGCGAGGACGGACCCTACGGCGCGCTCATCGCGGCCCTGAAGCGGCACCACCGCGCCATCCTGCGCGACGGCGTCTGCCTCTACCCCGATGGCGGCTGGAAGCTCAGTTCGACCGCCGACAACTCGTGGATGTCGAAGATCTGCCTGTGCCAGCACGTCGCCGAGTCGGTGCTGGGCCTGGTGCAGGATCCGGCCGCCGCCGCGCGCGCCGACCGCGCCCACGCCGACTGGGAGCGCATCGGCTCCGCCGACCGCGCCTGCTCGGACCAGTTCACATCCGGGGTGGCCAAGGGCAGCCTCTACTACCCGCGCATCGTCACCACGACGCTGTGGCTGCGCTGAAGGCTATTCGGCGGTCTGCGACTGCGAGCCGACGTAGTAATTGCGCACCCAGTGCTGGTACAGGGTGGCGCTGTCGCCCAGACCGGACGCATCGGCCGGCGCCGGCGTGACCGTCGCGTCGCCATCGGGATCGATGGCCAGCACCGCGTCGAGATCGGCCGAGGCGACCTGGGCCTGGCGCAGGGAGTCCCACACCACGCCGCGCACCAGGGTGCGGACGTAGCGGATCTTCTCGAAGGCGAGGAAGCCGGTGAGGGAGAAGTGGATCTGCGGCTCCGGTCCGATGCCGGGAGATGCCACGGCCATCGACGGATAGGCGCGCGCGGGCAGATTGACGCTGATGCTCGCCGGCGGTGGCGACGACGGATCGGGGACGGTGACGCCGGACTTGGCCGGGATGCTCAGCGCGGCGCTCCCGTAGGCCGAGCAGGTGGCGTAGCCGTCGCCGTTGAAGTCGAGCGGAGCGAAGTCGGTGTATTCCGGATTCGCCCCGAAGAAGCTCATGCGCCAGTCGTTCAGCACCCGCTCCATGTTGGTCGACTTGCGCCAGGCGAGGTTTGTGTCCAGGCCGACGCCGCTGGCGGCCGTCGCCGGGTTGGCCACAGGATCGGAGAGGAAGCCAGAGCCCGTGTCGTTGCCACGATGCAGCATGGCGATGTTGCCATCCGCCTTGTAGTCGATGATCCGGCGCGGGACGAGGATGTTGGCGGGCGCCTCCAGATCCCACCTGCCGGACAGCTGCTTGGCTGCGATGAAGGTCGGTGGCGTGCTGAGGGTCCCGGGCGTGCTGGGCGATCCCGCCGCCATGGGCAGGGCGGGATGCCATTCGCCCAGGTAGCTCAGGAACAGGGCGTCGATGTCGCGGATCGTCGTCGGCTTCCAGCCGGCAGGCAGGTTCGCGCAGGAGTAGGGTGAGACCACCGCCGCCGGTCCGACGCTGCTGGCGTCCTGGTGCAGGGCCTTGGCGGTGGAGACCGCCGCCGCCGTCGCGGTCATCAGATCGAGCCAGTACGAGTCGCGGAAGAAGTAGCGCCGATCGCGCATCGAGGCGCTGTCATTGTAGATCGCCTGCTGCGGCGAAGACGGCTTGAACATGATGGTGTACTTGCCGTTGTCGTTGTCGGCGACACGGCGGCGTGCCAGCCAGGACCCCGAGCCGCGCATCGGTTCGAAGGGGGTCGCCGTATACCATCCGGCGTCCGGTGGCCCGCCACCCACCGATCGGCCGCCATTGCTGAGCACCGACATCCTGGTCCAGGGATAGGTCGCGCCGGAGGTCCAGTCCCAGCCCGGGTCGGCGATCTGGGTCAGGCTGCCGGTGCCGGAGGCGCTGTAGGCGCTGGCCGGCAGCGGGTCGCGCGGATAGTTGAAGGTGGTGATCCGCGCCCCCAGCATGCACTTGTACAGGCTGCCGTAGTCGTGCGCGGCGTCGGCATGGACCATCGGATGGGAGTCGGCGGTGCCCGCCACGTAGATCGAGTTCGCCTGCGGGTAGAGCTCCAGGCGGGCGTAATCCTCCCATTCCTCCTTGGGACCGGGATAGGCGCCGTCGTAGGTGGTGGCGGTCACCGCCGAGGTGAGGTAGTCGGGCGAGGTGAACGGATCGAACAGGCTCGCGCGTCCCGACGCCGCGAGGCTGGCGCTGTACGGGGCGATGCGCATCGAGCGCGGATGGAACAGGTTCGAGGTGGGATCGACGCTGGCATCCTCGTGCAGCAGCGCGCGGGGCAGGCCGTTGTAGTTCACCGTGGCCGCCACGGTCCACTCCATCCGCCCATTGCCGGCGTTCCAGACCCAGTTGCGCAGCTCGCCCTTGTCCCAGGGCGCCTTCAGCGCCACCTGGGGGACGTAGCCGTACAGCATCATGCCGATCGTCTCGGGTGGTGCGGTCAGCAGGTTGATGCGCCAGGGATTGTCGCTCCGTCCCTTGAAATAGCGCGTGCCGGCGGCGGCCGGATCGAACTCGTTACAGCGCCCGAATGGCGATGCGCTCCAGCGCGGCCAGAAGCCCGATTGCAGATCGACGTGGATGAGCGAGCTCGCCGCCTGCCATGAGGGCGGTCCCCCGACCGCGATGGCGCTCTGGTTGCCGCCATTGTCGCGGGTCTTGGAGGCGTCGGAATAGACGCCCAGCGCGGATGGCAGCACCAGGTCGGGCCGTGATCCGGCGGTGAAGCCGCACAGCAGGTACGCGGGGTCCATGCTGTCGTACCAGTTGTCGTTATAGATCTTGGCGGAGCCGCGTCCGAGGAACATCGCCAGGGCGGTCGGGCGTGCGCACGAATCCTTGTCCTCGTAGGTCGTCTCCGAGCAGCCGGTCTTGCCCAGCATCGAGCGCAGGGCGACGGCGTAGCCGCGGGCGGTGGTCTCGTCCCACTCGTGCGGCGTCTTGAGCAGCGGGTTCGCACCGGTGAGGTCGGAGAAGGCCGCGCCAGTCGCGTTGTCGATGTACCCGAGCTGGCGGCCCCAGCGGTAGTGCCCGCCCAGGTCGAGGGCGACGACCGCGTAGCGCAGACGGTAGCGAGCCTGCGACCGCGACGTGGTCGGACGCCAGCGGCTGTCGTAGTAGATCGGCTCGACCGGGCGGCTGGCCCGTACCGGCTGCGGGGCCGGGTCGGTGGCGTTGAAACGCACCGGGTTGGCGGCCATGTCATCGCTGTAGAACCCGGGTTCGATCCAGCGCGGGACGCACGGGTTGAGGATCGCGCCCTTGGCGACGTTCCAGCCGGCGCCGCCGGTGCTGTTGGGATTCACCGGCCATGGCCAGGTCTTGCCGTCGGTGCTGAAGTTGACCGAGTTGAGGTAGCCCTGCTGGTCCTGACCGCTGCCGAAGGGCTGATGGACGGCGGACAGCTTGTCCTCGGCGGCGACGTTGTCGCCGCCATCGTAGGGGTTCGGCGCCCAGTCGGTCACCCGCAGATGCGATCCATCGGGTCCCAGATTCGCCGCCAGGTCCCGGTCGAGGTGGCCGAAGCTGGCCAGGAACGGCCACTCCCCGGTTCCCGGGCGGGCTGCCAGCACCGCTGCGGCGCCGACCTCCAGCGCATGGCGGGCGCCCATGCGCGCCGCCGACTTGGCCAGCTCGCCGGCGACCGCGCGGCGGCCGGCGACCTGGGTCCCCCGTGCCGTCATCGCCAGGCCGAAGGCGACCATGCTGGCGATGGCCACCAGGGCGATGCAGATAATGAGGATGGTGCCGGAGCGGGCGTGGCGACGCGGCCTGGTCGTGGTGTTCACAGGTTCCCCTGCGCCGGCAGC
>JAFLCQ010000291.1 GCA_017302815.1 Planctomycetota bacterium | reverse complement strand
GCTTCCGGCCCGCCACCACCCCGGGCCAGCGCCTGGCCAGCGGCCGCGGCGTGACCATCGCCGCGGCGCTGATCGCGGTGCCGATCGCCGCCGCCCAGCCCAGCGTCACCTACGTCTTCCTGGTCGCCGACCTGCTGTGCGCCACCGCGGTGGTGCCGGTCTTCGCCGGCCTGCTCGGCGCGCGCCTGCCGGCCTGGGGGCTCTTCGCCGCCGTGGCGGCGGGCATGGCGGCAGCGATCCCGGCCTTCCCGAAGACCGACTTCATCACCCCGATGCTCGACCTGCGGCCGCTGCTGGGCCTGCCCGCCGACGCCAACGCCATGCTGGTGAGCTTCGCCCTCGCGGTCGTGGTGTCCGGCGCGGTCGCCGCGATCTGCATGCTGGCCCGGAGGCGGTAGGCCGCCATCCTGGGGCCATGCCCTTCGTCCGCTGCCCGACCCCCGCCGACGCCCAGGCCGCCCTCGACCGCGTGGTCGCGGCGCAAGGCGACGCCCTCTTCCTGTTCTTCGGCTCCGAGGATCCGGGCACCGGCGCGTCGTGGTGCAAGGACTGCGTCATGGCCGACCCGGTGCTGCGCGCGACCATCGCCAGGGCCGCTCCCGCCCTGACCGTGTACGAGTGCCCGGTCGGCGCCCGCGTCGACTGGAAGGGGCAGATGGGCCATCCCTACCGCGTGCATCCCGTCTTCCACCTTCAGCGCATCCCGACCCTGATCCGCCTGCGCGGCGGCATCGACATCGGCCGCCTGGTCGAGGCGCCCTGCGCCGACGCCGGCGCCGTCACCGCCTTCGTCTCCTGAGCACCATGGCCAAGAAGCAGCCCGTCGTCACGCAGCAGAAGAAGCCCGCCACCCCCGCCAAGACGGTGAAGGAGGTGCGCGAGATCCTGTTCAACAAGAAGCTGCGCCACGACTTCCACATCCTCGACCGCTACGAGGCCGGGGTCGTCCTGATGGGCAGCGAGGCCAAGAGCCTGCGCGCCGGCGACGTGCAGTGGGGCGACGCGCACGCGCGCTTCGACGAGCGCACCCACGAGATGTTCCTCTTCGGCCTGCACATCGGCGAGTACCGCCAGGCCGGCACCTTCGGCCACCAGCCGCTGCAGCCGCGCAAGCTGCTGCTGCACAAGCGCGAGCTGGAGAAGCTGCACGGCAAGCTGTCGGCCAAGGGCCTGACCGTCGTCCCCGAGCGCATCTTCTGGCGCGGTCCGTGGGTGAAGATCGACCTGTGCCTGTGCAGCGGCAAGGACAAGGAGGACAAGCGCCGCGACCTGGTCGCGCGCGCGCAGCAGCGCGACGTCCAGCGCGAACTCGCCCGCCGCGCCAAGCGCGGCGACTGATCAGCGCCGACGGCGCAGCAGCAGAGGCAGCAGCGCCAGGCCGGCCAGCAGCAGGCCGGCGGCCGTGCCGGCGCCGCAACCGCCGCCGCCGCCCCCACCGCCGCCATCGCCATCATCGCCCCCATCACCGCCGCCCGCAGCCGCATCATCGTTGCTCAGGGTGACGGTGACCGTCGGAGCGAGGCCAAGGACGTTGCCGTCGCTGGGGGCGCTGAGAGCGACGGTGAAGGTCCTCGCCGCCTCGTCGACGCTGTCGCCATGGATGGTGACGCTGATGCTCTGGTCATCGACGTTGCCGGAAGCCCAGGTCAGCGTCCCCGCGACGGCATCGTAGTCGGCACCCGACGCCGCCGTCCCGTTGGCGCTGGCGAAGGTGACGCTGAGCGGACCGGTGGCGTCATACGAGCGCCGCACGGTGAGGAGCAGCGTGCTGTCGGCATCGCCCTCGGCCTGGCTCACGCTCGCGGCGGTGAAGGAGACCGTGCCGGGGATGGCGGCCGGCACCGTGCCGGAGAGGGTGTACGCGCCGATGCTGCCATAGGTGCTGTAGCCGGTGTAGAGCGGCTCGCGGTTGCCGGCGCCGCGCACGCGCAGGTGGTAGACCCCGGCCTGCGGCAAGGTGCCGCTGATGCTGGCGTTCATCTGGTCAGCGGCGTCGTCCTCCAGACCCGGAACCACCGCCCCGGCCTCATCAAGGACATCGAGGCGTATGTCGAGGTTGCTTCCGGGCGTAGTCACACTCAGCATACCAGACGTGACCGCCACGGGTTCGGCGGAGAAGCTCACCATTCCGGCATCGGCGGAGAAGCGGAACAGGTCGGCATCCGCTGCGGAGGAGATGGTACCATCGACTGCCAGGGTGCGAGTGGCGCCGACATCGACCAATGCAGGCACACTGGCGGCATCCACCGTATCACCGAAGTCGTCACTGACGCGCGACAGCTTGCTGGCGATGATCGACAGATCGTCCTCGGCGGGATAGATGACGCCCTGCGAATAGACCCGGGCCCTGTAGTACTCGCCCTTGCTCCACTGGGTCACCATCTTGCCGTAGCTCGCCCCCATGATGGGGGCCCAACTCAGCGGACTGCCATGACCCGCGTAGTAGTCATCGGTGTCGCCAAACTGGCCATCATGTTTCAATCCAAGGTTGTGGCCGAATTCATGCGCGGCGGCCTCGGCGACATTGACCTGAAGTGTCGCCGCGTAAACGGCCGGATTGCCGCTCCGCAGGGATGCGGACGCCAGATTGTCGTAATATACCCAGGCCGGTGACGAGGCGGTGTGATAATCGATCTCCCCGAAGCAATCGATGTAGGCGACCCCACCCGCAGAGCCATACGGGCACTCATTGCCATTCGCATCCAGCGACGCAGTGATGACCACATGCCCGACTAATGGGCTGTAGACCCCTTCGACGGTGGTGACGTCGACATCGAAGGGTCGGAGGTCCTCTGCCACTCGCTCGCAGATCAAACGAATGACCTCGACTTCGAGGTCGCTAAAAGTCGTTTCATCGTCATCGAGATCAAAGGGGCGAGCGGAGTAGGACGGCTGCGCGATGTATCCACGTGATGGAACAGACACGTTCCACTGCGTCCCCGTCACCGTTGCACCGGTGAAATCGAGGACGACGGTGCAGCTGGCTCCGGGTCGGCTGTGGTAAATCGGCAGGCCGGTCAGCGCGACCGGCGCCGCAGCGATCACCGGGGCAACCGCTGCTGCGGCGACTGCAGTCGAGACCGCGGTCGCGGCCTTCGCCGTGCCGCAGTTGACGTATGCCAGACCACCCAATGGCGACACATGCAGCCGGTGCAGATCCCGCAATAACCCGCGGTGGCGTCCCAGGGTCTTCAGCACCCGCTCGCGAGCCTCGGGCCGCAGCTCAGCCACCCGACGCTGGAATTGCCCCGCCGGAACCTCGGCAAAGGCCACCGCATCGGCGGCGCATGCCGATGACGCCAGCGCGATGAGAATGGCCGCCTTCAGCATGGCAAGGCGATGCTAGGCGCGACTCGTGCCGCTCCAGCGCCGTCCGTCCCTACTTTCCCGCGTCCTTCTTCGCCTTGCGCTGCTCTTCCAACGCCTTCTTGCGCTCCTCGGCCTGCTTGGCCAGCTCCTCGGCCTGCTTGGCGGCCTCGTCGATCAGAGCCTGGAACTGCGCCTGCAGCTCGGCGTTGGAGCGGAATTCGCCCTTCATCTTCTGCTCGGCGTCCTTGTGCAGGCGCGGGTCGAGGCCGAGGGCGAGCTTGGCGGTGAGGAAGGCCGACTTGAGCTTGTTCTGCTTCGCCAGGGTCGCGGCATCGCCGACCAGGCGGCGGGCGTTGCCGCGATCGATGATCTGCTTGTCGAGGAGGGCCAGGGCGATGTCGAGGGTGTAGTCGCGGGCCGAGGCCAGGGCCAGCTTCTGGCCGTTCTGGGTATCAAGGGTGAGGAAGGCACGCTTCTCGACGAAGTTGAGGGTGGCGATGCCGTTGTTCATCAGCCCTTCGAAGGGGCTGGCCTTGCCCTTGCCGGCCGACTGCTGCACCAGCAGGACCAGCTCATCCTTGTCGCTGGGCAGGTCGTATTCCTGGATCTTCGCCTTGCGCTCGCCGCGCAGGGCGGCCTCCAGCATCTTCTCGCTGCTCGGCTCGCAATGCCACGAGCCGCCGATCAGGCCGGGCACCACCATGTCCACCGCCAGGTTGCGCACCGCGTTCAGGGTCAGGTTCTTGCCGCTGATCTGGTAGAGCATCGCATGCTGGTTGGGCACGTCGACGATGAGGAAGCTGTCGTTGGTGCCGGCGGCGACCCAGGCGTCGCTCTTGGGCGTCGGCGGCTCCTCGGCATCGATGGCCGGAGGCGGCGCATCGGCGCCCTTGTCGGCCTTCTCGTCGTCGATGCCCAGGGCCGCCTCGGCCTCCTTCAGCTTGTCGCCCTTCAGCTCCTTGAGGAAGTCGCGCGGGCTGGGCGTGCTGTTGTAGCCGGCCATGAACAGCTCGGGGCCCCAGTTGCGCATCGCCACCAGGGTCGCCGTCTCATTGTCCATCATGTAGACGAGCAGGGTGTGCAGCGAGGGGATGACCAGCGCGACGTAGCGTCCGGAATTGCTGTAGGCCGCGCGGACGACGCCGTCATACGAGGGGTTCGCCTTCCAGAAGGCGTCCTCGGCCCGGCTGGCGCGGGTCTGCAGGGCGGCCTTGCCCGCCGCCTTCTCGCGCGGGGTCGGATCCTTGGCCAGCCACTTGCCGTCGAGGAACATCTCGCGGTAGGTCGGCTTGCTGGTGGTGGTGCCCAGGCGCAGGGCCTGGAAGGGCACGCCGTCGCGCTCGTCGATGTAGGTCTTCAGCCCGACGTCGATGTCAGCGAGGAAGTTGGCGGACGGCTTGCCCAGCCCGAGGCGGTCGGTCTTGGTCGCGGACGGCTCGTAGATGGTGATCGAGCCGTAGACCGGATCGATGATGCCGACCTTGCCGCCGGACGCGATGGTCAGCGGGGTCTCCAGGGCGGCGACGGCGGCGGCGCACAGGGCCAGCGCGGGGACGAGGGCGAAGCGGAGCATACGGGCCTCCCGAGGTGGGGACATGGTGCGCGGCGCACGGTCTGGGCCGCCCGGCCGGAACCGGGCGGCGGGTGCGTGTGTGGCTCGCCCCCGTGTGTGATACGGACGAGGAGGCGTCGGCGTTGCTACGGCGCCGCCAGCAGGGCGGCGCCGAGCGCGCCATTGAGCTGCGGCAGCGGCGGAACCGCCACGGCGGTGCCGAGGGCACG
>JAFLCQ010000290.1 GCA_017302815.1 Planctomycetota bacterium | reverse complement strand
GCCGGCTCCCCGCCGGCGCGCACGCAGGCGGGGATGGTCAGCGCGACCACTGCAGCGAGGGCGGCGAGGGCGGCCAGGGGCGGACGGCGCATGCTCAGGCGGCCTCGAAGCGGGTGGTCCAGCCGTCGACCGCCAGCGCCAGGTCGGGGCGCAGGCGCGGCTCCCAGGCGGCGTAGCGGACCTCGGGGCCCATGTGGATCATCACCGTGCGGCGCGGGCGGAGGCGACTGATCACCGCCTGCGCCTCGTCCCAGTTCTGGTGCGTCGGATGCAGCTCGTCGCGCAGCACGCCCAGGGCCAGCAGGTCGAGGCCGCGCAGGTGCGGTTCCGCCGTCTCCGGCAGCACCTTCACGTCGGTGCAGTAGGCCATGCCGCCGCAGCGGAAGCCGGTGGTGCGTCCGGCCAGGCCGTGGCTCATGGCGAAGGGGGTGACCGGCATGCCGGCGATGATCGTCGTCACGCCGTCGCGCAGCGCCACCGTCCGCAGCGTGGGCTTGCTCATGGCGTAGGTGTCCTCGCCGGCGCCGAAGCAGTAGGGGAACATGGCCCGGAGCTGGTCGAGGTGGCCCTGCTCGCCGTGGATGGCGATGCCGTCGCCGCGCATCAGACGGTTGAGGTGCCTGAGGTCGTTGATGCCGTGGCAGTGATCGGCGTGGTCGTGGGTCAGCAGCACGCCGTCGCAGCGGGTGACGCAGCGCGACGGATAGGCGAGGCCGTCCCAGTCGAGGTAGGGATCGGTCATCTGGTGGGCCAGGTCGGGGCCGCAGTCGAACAGCAGCACCTGCCCCTGCGGGCCGCGCAGGAAGGCCCCCGAACGCCGGCGGCGGTCGCGCGGGTCGCTGCTCCACCAGTCCGGCCGGCCCCACATCGGGCTGCCGTGGCTGGTGCCGCATCCGGTGATGGTGAACTCCCATTCGGCCATGCGCCGCAAGCATGGGACGCCCGGCCGCCGCGCCACGGTGGCGGTGCCGCCGGACCCTGTACCCTGCCCAGCCATGCCCGCGCCCCTGGTCGCCCTGGATCTGGACGGAACCCTGCTGACCGAGGCGTCGGTGCTGACGCCGGGCCATGAGCGCGCGGTCGGCGAGCTGCGGCGGGCCGGCTGCCATGTCGCCATCGTCACCGGCAGGCCGGTGCTGATCACCCAGGGCATCTACCGCCGCCTGGGGCTGACCACCCCGGTGGTGTGCTTCAACGGCGGCTGGGTCGGCTTCCCCGGCCAGCCGGCGATGGCGAGCCTGCGCCTCAACGAGATCGACGTCCGCGACATCCTGGAAGCCTTGCACGGGCGCGGCGGCGTCGCCTGCGGCTACCCCGATGAGCGCAGCTGGTGGATGGACCGCCTGGCCATGGAGACCGCCGGCTGGCCGCAGCGCTACGGCGCCGCGATCGAGATCCGCCCCGAGGACTTCGCGCCCTGGAAGGGCCCCAGCTTCAAGGTGATGTACGTCGCCGATCCCAGCCTGACGCCGGGCATCGTGCGCGACCTGCGCGCCCACTTCGGCTCGCGCTTCCACGTCGTGCTGTCGCAGCCCGACCGCCTGGAGGTGCTGCCCAAGGGCATCAGCAAGGTGTGGGGCCTGTCCAAGCTGGCCGCCATGCTGGGGGTGCCGCGCGAGGACGTGTGGTCGGTGGGCGACGCCG
Organism: Planctomycetota bacterium; assembly: GCA_017302815.1. Lineage (GTDB taxonomy): Bacteria > Planctomycetota > UBA11346 > UBA11346 > UBA11346 > UBA11346. The sequence continues at coordinate 3,450 of JAFLCQ010000290.1, read as the reverse complement.
AGAACGACATCGAGATGGTCGCCTGGGCCGGCCACGGCTGCGCCATGGGCCACTGCCCCGAGCGCCTGCGCGCGGTCGCCCGCCACATCCTGCCCGGCATCCATGCCCGCGGGCTGTGCGCCCTGCCTCTCCTGATGCAGCGGCACTACGCCGGATGCGGCTGAACCGCCACCGCCTGCGCCGGCAGTGGCCGACCCTGGCGGCGATCGGGGTCGCGGTGCAGCCGTTCCCGGCCTTCCGCTCCGATCCCGACGGGGCCTACAACGCCCACGACGTCCTCTACGCCAGCTTCCTGGTGCGCGGGCGCTGCGCCCACGACATCGGCGACCAGCGCTTCGCCGAGCGCGCCGGCTCGCTGGCGGTGGTGCAGTGGGACGTCCCGCACCGCATCGACACCGGCGACCGGCCGGCGGAGGTGTGGAACATCTACCTCGATCCGCTGCATCACGCCGTGCCGGCCCTGCCCGCCGACCTGCGCGGCGCGCTGGCGCGCCTGATCCCGCTCAACGCCGGCTTCGCCAACCGCCGCAACCGCCTACTGGCCTGCACCATGGCCGATCCGCGCGCAGTCGCGGAGCTGCTGGGGCGGATGTGGGACGAGCAGCAGTCCGAGCGCCCCGGCCGCCACGCCATGCTGGAGGCGATGCTGCGCGAGCTGCTGGTGCTGGTGGCGCGGCAGCTACTGGCCACCGGCGTGCGCGGTCCCGCCGACGCCGATCCGGCGATGGAGAGCGCCTGCGCCTGGCTGGCCGAGCGCCTGCCCGACGATATCGGCGCCGGCGATCTGGCCGCCGCGGTCGGCCTGTCGCGCTTCCACTGCTCGCGCCGCTTCCTGGCCTACACCGGCCGCACGCCGATGGCCTATCTGATGGACCTGCGCCTGCAGGAGGCGGCCCTGCGCCTGCGCGGGGGCGACGAGCCGGCGGTCGAGGTGGCGGTGGCCTGCGGCTTCAAGGACCTCGGCCACTTCACCCGCCGCTTCAAGGCCGCCTTCGGGCAGCCACCGGCGCGCTACCGCGCCAGCGCACGCACGGACGGCCCGGACCGCACCTAGGGGCAAGACCGACCCGGCACCGGGCGCCATGCTGGCCGGCGGAGAGCCCGCCATGCCCGCCGCCGCCGCCATGTCCGTCAGCGAACGCTTCCACGCCGTCTGCGACGGCCGCGCCGTCGACCGCCTGCCGATGGTCGAATGGGCCAGCTGGTGGGACCAGGCCATCGCGCGCTGGCACGGCGAGGGCCTGCCCGCAGGCGACCGCTACGCCATCAACCGGCACTTCGGCCTCGACCACTGGCACCAGACCTGGACCTGCGCCTTGAACTGGGAATGCCCGTGGAAGGCGCCGCATCATGGCGCCGGCGTGCTGGGCGTCGCCCCGTCCTACGACGCGGTGGAGCCGTACGTCGGCGCCTGGCGCATCGATCGCGATGGGCTGCGGCACGGCTTCGCCATGCAGCAGGCGGGCGAGGCCGCGGTGTGGCTCACCCTGCCCGGCTTCTTCTGGGGCGCGCGCGACATCCTCGGCATCGAGCGGCATCTCATGGCCTTCCACGATGAACCGGAGCTGCTGCACCGCATCAACGACCGTCTGGCGGCGTGGATGCTGCGCTGCCTCGACGAGATCGACGGACTCGGCCGCATCGACTTCGTCACCTTCGCCGAGGACCTGTCCTACAACCACGGCCCGATGCTGTCCAAGAAGTCCTTCGATGCCGTCCTGCTGCCCTACTACCGCCGCGTCGTCCCCGCCCTGCGCGCGCGCGGCATCCGCGTGCTGGTCGACAGCGATGGCGACATCACCCGCTGCGCGCCGTGGTTCGCCGCCGCCGGGGTGGAGGGGATCCTGCCGCTGGAGCGCCAGGCCGGGGTCGACATCGACGTCCTGCAGCGCGACCATCCGGCGATGACCTTCGTCGGGCACTTCGACAAGATGACCATGCCGCAGGGCGAGGCGGCGATGCGCGCCGAGTTCGAACGCCTGCTGCCGGCGATGCGCCGCGGCCGCTTCATCCCCTCGGTCGACCACCAGACCCCGCCGGGCGTATCGCTGGTGCAGTATCGCGACTACGTGCGGCTGCTGGGCGAGTATGCACGTCATGCGGTGACGTGATGTCGGGAGCCGCCAAGGCGCCAAGTTCACCAAGGGCGCCTGGTCTTCGCTAGACCTCCGGGAACAGCGGTCCCTGCAGCACGTCGCCGGGTTGGAAGCCCATCTCATGGGTGACAACATGGCCGCTGCCGCTGAAGCGGGTGCTGCGCGGCATGAAGATGACGGTGTGGGCCACGCGGTGCTGATCGGTGGCGTTGGGGTTGGCCATGTGCGCGGTGCGGCCGTGGTGGAAGGTGAGGTCGCCGGCGCGCAGCGGCAGGGTGACGCGCTCGGCCCAGGCCAGCTCGGGGCGCAGCGCGAACAGCCCGCCGGCGTCGGTCAGATCGGTGGCGCCGAGCTGGGTCAGGCGCTGGCTGCCGGGGATGAATGACATGCAACCGCGCTCGGGCGGCACGTCCTGCAGGGCGATCCAGGCCGAGATCGGCTCGGGCGAGTGGGTGTGCGGCCAGTAGGGCTGGTCCTGGTGGAACTCGGTGGCGGCGCCGTTCATCGGTTCCTTGATCAGGGCGTGGTCATGCCACAGGCGCAGGGGGACGCCGGCCAGCTGGCTGGCCCAGGCGCACAGCTGCGGGTGCAGGGTCAGCTCGGCCATCACCGGGCTGTCGCGCCAGATGTTCACCCGCTGCACCAAAGCCTTGCGGTAGATGGTGCCGGCCTGGCCGGTCAGGCGGCCGTCCTCGGCGGCCAGGCGCAGGGATTCGGCGCGGTAGCGGGCGCATTCCGCCGGCGTCAGCAGGCCTTCGACGCGGCAGAAGCCGCGCGAGCGGTAGCCGGCCACGAGGTCGGCGGAGAGGGGGCGGAGGGCGGTGGCGGTGCTCATGTCCGCAGCATGCCGAGGCATGGGTGCGGGCGGCTTGTCCGGCCGTGCGCTCGTTCAAGGCCGCCGGTGCGATGGGAGTTGGCGTTTCGCCCCCGTTCATAGGCTGTTCGCCCCATGTCACTCTCGCCCTCCCAGCGCTGGTCCTCCGCCGTTCAGGACATCTTCGCCTGCGCCCGCGGCCGTCTGCCCGCCACCTTCCTCGAGCGCAAGCTCGCCGACCTCGGGTTGGCCGGGATCAAGCCGCTGCCCAACGCCGAGCTGCCGGCCTTCGAGAAGGCGATCGACCTGGTGAACGCCCTGGTCGACGGCCGCCCCGCCCCTGGCGGCAAGAGGCCTGAGGAGGCCATGGCCGCCGCCTTCCCCGAGGGCCACGCGACCCTGGGCGGCATGCGCGTGCTGGCGCAGGAATACATCGCCTTCATGCGCCCGTCGAAGAAGGCCAAGCCGCAGCCCGCTGCCGCCCCGGTGGCGGTCGCTGAGCGTCGCGACGAGCGCGGCGAGGGTCCCCTCCGTGACGAT
>JAFLCQ010000029.1 GCA_017302815.1 Planctomycetota bacterium | reverse complement strand
GATCGCGCACTACGAGGCCTTCCTCGACAGCAAGGAGGTGCCCGAGAACGCGCACAAGAAGTTCATCGGCGCCGGCGCCAACCGCGAGACCATCGTGGTGCAGGACCTGCTGGGCTCCGAGCTGAAGGACAACCCGGACTACACCAGCAAGCTGCTGGCGAAGTACCAGGCCCGCCACCCAGCCCCCGCAGCCGCGGCGCAGTAGGCCCGCTGCGACCGTCCGGCCGGTGCGGCTTCGCCGCACCGGCCGCGCCGTTTTCAGGCGGTGCGGGTGAAGGGGATGACGGTGGTGCCGATGCCGAGGATGGCGCGAATGCGCTTGGCGACGCCGGCGCGGTCGATCCCGTGCGCCGCCAGCTGCTGCTCGCGGCTGGCGTGCGGCACCAGTTCGTCGCGGATGCCGGCGCGGTGGAGGCGCAGGCGCAGGCCGCGATCGGCGATCTCCTCGGCGACGACCGATCCGAAGCCGCCAGGCAGGACGTGGTCCTCGACGGTCAGGATCTCGCCGTGCTCGGCCGCCAGCTCGGCCAGCAGGGCGCCGTCGAGGGGCTTGGCGAAGCGCGCGTCGACCAGGGTGATGCCACGGCCGTGCTCGCCGAGATCGGCGATGGCGTCGTGGCACACCTTCACCGAGGCGCCGTAGGCCCACACCATCAGGTTGCCGTCGCCGCGGCGCAGGATCTCTGCCTTGCCCAGGGCCAGCGGCGCGGGCTGCACGCCCCAGTCGACCTGCGGCACCTCGTCCTTGGGGTAGCGGATGCAGTAGCCGGCCGGGCGGCCGGGCAGCTGGCGCTGCGCGTGCGACCAGCGCAGCATGGCGTCCAGCTGCGCGCCGTCGCGCGGCGCCATCAGCACCAAGCCGGGCAGGCAGCGCGACCAGGCGATGTCGTAGATGCCGTGGTGGGTCTCGCCGTCCTCGCCGACCAGGCCGGCGCGGTCGAGGGTGATGACGATGCCGAGGTCGCGGCTGAGGCAGACCTCCTGGAAGAGCTGGTCGTAGCCGCGCTGCGCGAAGGTGCTGTAGTGGGCCAGGAAGGGCCGCGCCCCGGCGATGGCCAGGCCCTGGGCGAAGGCGAAGCTGTGCTGCTCGCAGATGCCGACGTCGAACATGCGCTCGGGATGCGCCTGGCCGAACTGCCGCAGGGCGGTGCCGGAGGGCATCGCGGCGGTGATCGCCACCGTCTTGTCATCCTCGTTGGCGATGGCCGCCAGGGTCTCGGCGAAGACGGTCGAATAGGTGCGCGCGGGCGGCTTGACCTGGAACACGCCGGAGGAGACGTCGAAGCCCTTCGGCCCGTGGTACTTCAGCGGATCGGCGACCGCCGGCTGCCAGCCGCCGCCCTTGCGGGTCATCACGTGCAGCAGGATCGGCCCCTTCAGGCGGGCGACGTTCTGCAGCGCCTCCTCGGTCAGGGCGAGGTCGTGGCCGTCGACGGGCCCGAAGTAGCGGAAGCCGAGGTCCTCGAAGATGTAGCCGGGCGAGATCGCCTTGTGCGCGGCCAGCTCCAGCTGCTCGGCCAGCTTCTCGATCTGCGGGCCGGCGGGCAGCTTCTTCAGCGTCTCGAGGAAGCGCTTGCGCAGGTGCTGGTACATCGACCCGGTGCGGATGCGGTCGAGGTGCAGGTGCATCGAGCCGGTCGGCGCGTCGATGAACTGGCCGTTGTCGTTGAGGACGACGATGAGGTCGCTCTTCAGCTGCCCGGCGTTGATCAGGCCCTCGTAGGCCATGCCGCCGGTCAGGGCGCCGTCGCCGATCACCACCACGGTGGCGCGGCGGTGCTCGGAGCGGCGGTAGCCCTCGGCCACGCCGACGCCGGTCGAGATCGCCGTGCTGCTGTGGCCGACCTTGGCGAGGTCGAAGGGGCTCTCCTTCGGATCGGGGAAGCCGCTGACGCCGCCCTGCTGGCGGTTGGTGTGGAAGCGCGCGGCGCGGCCGGTGAGCAGCTTGTGCGGATAGGCCTGGTGGCCGACGTCCCACAGCAGGCGGTCGCTGCTGAAGTCGAAGACGCGGTGCAGGGCGATGCTCAGCTCGACCGTGCCGAGATTGCTGGCGAGATGGCCGCCATGGGCGCTGACCACCTCCTTGATGCGCAGGCGGATCTCGCCGGCGAGCTGGGTCAGCTCGTCGCGGGTCAGCTTGCGCAGGTCGGCGGGGCCGAGGAGGGCGTCGAGCAGGGGCGCGGGAGAGGGCGCTGGTGCAGGCATCGGTCGGGCATGGTAACGCGGCGGCCCCCGGCGGAAGCGCCGGGGGCCGCACGGTGGGACGGCGGATCAGACCGGGGCGATCACTCCAGGGTGATGACGCCAGCGTCGGTCTGGATGGTGAAGCTCTCGGCGGCGGCGACCTCGCCGACATTGCCGGCGGCATCGGCGGCGGTGACCTTGATGCGCGCCGACTTGGTCTCGGGCGCGTCGGCCGGGATCTGGAAGCGGAAGGCCTGGTCGACCGGCAGGCCCTTGCCCAGCTCGACCCAGGGCTTGCTGGCGTCGGTCTGCCACAGCACGCTGACCGAGTTCTGCACCAGGTTGGTGTCCTTGGCGGTGAACACGACCTGCACGCGGTCACCCGGCTTGTAGTCGCGGCGGCCGGTGGGGGCGGCAGCGGTCGAGTCGCTGATGCCGATGGCGGCCGACAGCAGCACGGTCGGGGCTGCGGTGTCGACGGTGAGGACGTCGCCGACCTTGCCCTGGGCGGCGGCGCTGACGTTGCCGGCGCCATCGGTGGCGATGACGTAGAGGCGGAACTTGCCGTCGGCGGGCGCCTTCCAGGTGACGTTCTTGAACGGGGCCTCGATGGCCGGGCCCTCGGTCCAGCTGACGCCGTCGTCCTGGCTGACCCACAGGCGGGCGGCGGTCAGGCCGGCGGGGCCGGTGTCCGCGACCTCGAGGTCGAGGGCAGTGTCGGCCTTGGCGGTGATGCTCGGCCCGGTGACGCGGCCCTTGGGCTTGATCGAGTCGACCAGGATGGCGGTGCTCTCGGCGGCGCCGACGTTGCCGGCCTTGTCGCCAGCCTCGATGCGCAGGACGCCGGTCTGGGTCATGTCGCGGGGCACGGTCCACTCGAAGGAGCCGTTGTTGGCCAGGCCGGAGGCCACGGCCTCGAAGGTGCCGCTGCCGTCGCGCGACCACTTCAGGGTGATCGGGGCGTTGAGCAGGTAGGGGTCGGCGGCGGTCCAGGTGACGGTGTACTTGTCACCGCCGCGCAGCTTGGCCTTGGCTCCGGGGAAGGTCACCGCGACCTGGGGAGCGCTGCGGTCGATGATGAACTCGCGCTGCGGCTTGACCTTCTCGGGCTCCTTCGAGGGATCGGCGCCGGCGATGCCGGAGCTCTTGATCGGGCGCAGGTAGATCTGCCAGCGGCCCTCGGGCGGGGCCCACACCACCGGGGTGTCCTTGGGGAAGACCTGGCTGTGCTTCTGCCACGCGCCCCACTTGGCGCCGTCATGGCCCTGGAACCACAGCTCGGTGCTGGCGAGGCCGTCCGGGGCCTTGAACGGGAACGGGACGTCCTTGTCGGACATCACCTTGATGTCCTTGGTGCCGTCGCGGAACACCTCGGTCACGGCGGGTGCCGCGTCGCCGGCGTAGAGGGTGGCGGCGCAGATGGCCAGGGTCGGGACGAGGATGCGGCGCATGGGACCTCGCAGGTGCGGGTTAGGAGAGCTTGCTGACGGCGGCGCGGAAGAAGCGCACGCCATCGCCTTCCGGACGGCGTTCTTCGCGCGTCCAGCGGGGATGGTTCTCCCAGCGCAGGAAGCGCTCGGGATGGGGCATGAGGCCGAAGACGCGGCCGGTGGGATCGCAGATGCCGGCAACCTCGCGGGCGCTGCCGTTGTGGCAGGTGCCCGAGCTGTAGCGCAGGCACAGCTGGCCGGCGGCCTGCAGGCGATCCAGCACCGCGTCGCTGGCGGCGAAGCGGCCCTCGGCGTGGGCGACCGGCAGCTCGATCTCGGCGGCGTCGGCGATCCAGGCGCAGCGACCGGGGGTGCCGGTGCACTTCACCCACAGGTCCTGGTAGACCCCGGTGGTGTTGTCGGTGAGGGTGGCCTGCTGGTCGGACTTCCCGTCCAGGCGCGGCAGCAGGCCGCTCTTCACCAGGACCTGGAAGCCGTTGCAGATGCCGATCGCGAAGCCGCCGCGATCGACGAACGCGAGCAGCTCGTCGCGCAGGCTGGTCATCAGCTCGTTGGCGAAGATGCGGCCGCTGGCCACGTCATCGCCATAGCTGAAGCCGCCCGGCACGGCGAGGATCTGGAAGTCGCGCAGGAGCTTGGGCGACTCGCGGAGGCGGTTGACGTGCAGGGTCCGGGTTTCCGCTCCCACCAGCTGGAAGGCGTAGGCCGTCTCGACATCGCAATTGGTCCCCGCAGCGCGGAGGACGCAGACCTGAGGTTTCATCGGATCGGCGGATTAAAGGGGAGGGGCCGGGGGCGTCAATGCATCCATTGCCCCTGTCCGGGGTCCGGGGTCCGGGGTCCGGGGTCGGAAAGTACACAGACCTCGGATCTCGGATCTCGGGTCTCGAACCTCGAACCTCGAACCTCGAACCTCGGACGTCGGACCCCGGACCCCGGACCCCGGACCCCGGACCCCGGACCCCGGACAGGGGCAATGATCCTACTGCCCCATCGGATCGCGGGGGTCGCGGCCGGCCTGGAGGTCGATCTGGGTCTCGAAACGGAGTTCGATGCGGGGCTTTCCCGGGTGATTGGTGCGGATGACCACGGTTTCGCCGAACTCGCCGGTCGGCAGCGGGCCCTGCTGGTCGCGGGCGGTGGCGGTGATCACGATGGCGCCGTTGTCGAGGGTGCGGCTGGCGAAGGCCCACAGGGTGCCGGGATAGTCGATGCCCTCCACCCGCAGGCCGCCCGGCGGGGTCTCCTCGGGCGGGCAGGACAGACGGACGCGCTTGCGCAGGCGTTGCGGTTCGTCGGGGCGCTCGTGGGCGACGAAGCGGTAGACATCGCGCCAGGCGGTGTCGGCCGGACGCTCGTCGGGCTGGGCGCCGGGGGGGATGGCATCCACCGCGACCATCTCGCGCACGTTCCACCAGCACCACACCTCGATCGGTTCAAGGTCGGGATCGCTGACGAAGAGGCTGACCCGCACCTTCTGCGGACCGCTGCGCCGGTCGCTGGCCGCCACCACGTCCAGGGTGGTGGTCTCGCCGGGGATGAGGAAGCGGCTGCCCAGTTCGAGCTTGGAGCAGTGACAGGTGGTATCGAGGCGGCTGATCCGCACAGCCCGTTTGTGCGTGTTGCGCACCGTGACGCGGGCCTGGAAGGGCTGCGACTCGCGCACCGTCGGCGCGAACTCGGGGCTGACGGCGTTCGCGTTCTCGACCTCGGCGGCGGCGAGGACGGCGACGCAGAGCAGGGCGAGGAGGCGTGGCATCGTGAGGGCGAACGGCCGGGTTGCGGCCTGGTTCAGGTCGTAGCGCCGCCCCGCCCGGGCACCAGCCGGCTCTTCCAGTGCGCCGCCCGGGCCGCCCGGCGCGCCTGCAGGGCCCTGACCGCCCGACGCACGAGATAGAAGGTGGGCACCGCGGTCGCCAGGCCGATCAGCACCGCTCCCAGCAGCATGGGCAGGAAGACCCCGCCCAGGACCTCGGCCCCGTGCAGCAGGCCATCCATCAGGCTCATGGCCTGCACCGCATCGACCAGCTCGCGCAGGCGGTCCCAGCCCATGGTCTCGTGGCCGGGGATGAGGGCGGCCCCGAGGCGGTAGCAGCCGTACCACACCGGCACGGTGGTGAGGGGATTGGTCAGCCAGCTCCACGGCATCGCCGCCAGCGGGCTGCCGCGGATGGCCCAGGCCAGCAGCATGCCGGCGAAGGTCTGGCCGAGCATGGGCAGGAAGGCGGTGAACATGCCGGCGGCGCAGCCGCGGGCGATGCGCTCGGGATCATCCTCCAGCATGACCACGCGGCGCACGGCCAGGGCGAAGGCGCGCCAAGCCTGGCGGACCCTGCCGACGACGCCGCGATGCCTGACGCTCGCCATCCCCCCTACATGCCGGCAATGACGGCGGCGGCAAGCCGGAGGCCGTCGTCCCCGCACGGACCATGCGGCAGCTCGGCCAGCACCGGCAGGCCGGTGAGGGCTGCCAGCTCGGCCGGGGCGCTGCGCACGGCCAACGACGCCTCCACCGCCTGGTGGGTGTTGACCACCAGCCCAAGCAGGCGCAGTCCGCGCCGGCGCGCCTCGTTCACCGTCAGCTGGGTGTGGTTGAGCGTGCCCAGGTGGGGTCGGGTCACCAGCAGCAGCGGCCAGCCCAGGGCGGCCAGCAGATCGACGTTGGTGCGGCGGTCGGCGGTCAGCGGCGCCAGCAGCCCGCCAGCGGTCTCCAGAAGCAGGTCCGGGGTCCGGGGTCCGGGGTCCGGGGTCGGAATGGCGGACAACAGGTCCGGGAGCGACAGCGCCACGCCAGCCGCCTGGGCGGCGAGGTGCGGGCTGCACGGCTCGGGGAATTCGCGCGGGCAGACGGTGGCGGGGTCCTGGCCGTCGCCGCAGGCGGCGCGCAGGGCGCGTCCGTCCTCGCTGGATGCTCCGTCCCAGCCGCCGCAGGCGACCGGCTTGTGCAGCCAGACGCTGCGGCCCAGGGCGCGCAGTCCCTGGGCCAGCAGCAGGGTGACGGCGGACTTGCCGACCCCGGTATCGGTGCCGATGACGGCGAGACGACCGGACGACCGGACGACCGGACGACCGGACGAGACCATCACTTCCACTGCAGCAGCGACGGCTCGTAGCCCGCGGGGGTCTGGTAGCCCATGAGATCGAGGGCGGTGGCGGCGACGTTGGCCAGGCCCGGCTTGGCGAGGTCGGTGCGCAGGGCGTATTCGCCCGTGGCCTGGGGATCGTAGATGATGAACGGCACCGGATTCAGGGTGTGGCTGGTCTTGGCCTTGGGCTTGCCGTTCTCCATCTTCACCCCGCCCTTCTTGTCGAGCTCGTACATCTCGTCGGCGTTGCCGTGGTCGGCGGTGATCAGGGCGACGCCGCCCAGCTCCTTGATCACCGGCAGCAGCCGGCCGAGGACCAGGTCGACCGACTCGACGCCGATGCGCGCGGCCTCGAAGACGCCGGTGTGGCCGACCATGTCGCCGTTGGGGTAGTTGATGCGGGCGAAGCCGTAGGGGCGCTTGCGCAGCTCGGCGATGAGCGCGTCGGTCGCCTCGGCCGCCTTCATCCACGGCCGCTCATCGAAGGACACGCGGTCGGAGGGCACCTCGATGTAGCACTCCGTGGCCTGGTCGAGATAGCCGCTGCGGTTGCCGTTCCAGAAGTAGGTCACGTGGCCGTACTTCTGCGTCTCGGAGACCGCCAGCTGGCGGATGCCGGCGTCGGCGAGGTACTGCCCCAGCACGCGGTCGATCGCGGGCGGCTCGACCAGGATGCGCGGCGGCAGGTTGGTGTCGCCGTCATAGGTCATCATGCCGGCGAAGCACACGTCGACCTTCGCGCGCTGGAAGGGGACCTCGCCGACGAAGGCCTTGGACAGCTCGATCGAGCGGTCGCCGCGGAAGTTGAAGAACACCACGCTGTCGCCGTCGACGATCGGCGCGAAGGGCTTGCCGCCGCGCTCGACCACGAAGGCGGGCAGGTCCTGGTCGATGACGCCGGGCTTCTCGGCGCGGAAGGCCTTCACCGCCGCGCTAGCGCTGGGGAACTTCCGCCCCTCGGCCAGGACGTGGGTCTTCCAGCCGCGCTCGACCATCGACCAGTCCGCCTCGTAGCGGTCCATGGTGATGAACATGCGGCCGCCGCCGGAGGCGATGCCGTAGTTGGGATCCAGCTGCGCCAGCCAGGCCTCGAAGGGCTCGGTGTACTCCAGGGCGCTGGTCTCGCCGACATCGCGGCCGTCGATCAGGGCGTGCACGGCGACCTTCTTCACCCCGCGCTTCTTGGCCTCGGCGATCATCGCCTTGAGGTGGTCGATGTGGCTGTGGACGTTGCCGTCGCTGAACAGGCCGATGAAGTGCAGGGTGGAGGACTTGGCCAGGCTGTTGCCGACCACCTCGTTCCAGCCCTTGCCGGCGAAGAGCTTGCCCTCGGCGATGGCGTTGGCGACCAGCTTGGCGCCCTGGTCGAAGACGCGGCCGGCGCCGAGCGCATTGTGCCCGACCTCGGAGTTGCCCATGTCGGCGTCGGAGGGCATGCCGACCGCCACCCCGTGCGCCGCCAGCTTCGTCCACGGGCAGCTCGCCATCAGGTTGTCCAGCACGGGCTTGCGCGCCGCCTTGACCGCGTTGCCGGCGTAGTCGGGGCCGATGCCGACCCCGTCCATGACGATGATGACGACGGGGCCGGTGCGCTTGCCGTGGAAGGCGGTCTTGGTCAGGGTCAGGGCCATGGGTTCCTCGCGAGGTGCGTGCGCAGGCTAGCACCCGGCGGGAAAACGGGAGTCCCCCCGTCCGGCAGGGCGTCCACCCCCAAACCGTGCATCAGCGGCGCCCCTGCTGCTGCATCGGCGCAGCACCGTGCTGCGCCGATGCCGTCGTCGGCCTGCGCCAGATCGCCGATTGCTGCAGATGTGCAGCAGAATCCGGATGGCACGACCGGCGCAGAGGGTGCTCACCCCCTGCCTAGGAGCGCCCATGAAGACCCTGATCAAGGTCGACTTCTCCAAGAAGCCCGAGGAGCACGACGTCCTCCACAACCGCTGGCACCCGGACATCCCGATGGTCGCGACGGTCAAGCCCGGCGACGAGTTCCGCGTCGAGTGCGTCGACTGGACCGGCGGGCAGATCAAGGACGACGACTCCGCCACCGACATCAAGGTGGTGGACCTGACCAAGGTGCACTACCTGTCGGGCCCGATCGCGGTCGAGGGCGCCGAGCCGGGCGACCTGCTCCAGGTCGACATCCTCGACGTCGGCGTGCTGCCCGACTTCCAGTGGGGGTTCACCGGCCTCTTCGCCAAGGAGAACGGCGGCGGCTTCCTCACCGAGCACTACCCCGAGGCGCGCAAGGCGTGCTGGAACTTCTCGGGCATCTACGCCAACTCGCGCCACATCCCCGGGGTCGAGTTCGCCGGCATCATGCATCCGGGTCTGATCGGTTGCCTGCCCGACCACAAGATGCTGGCGGAATGGAACAAGCGCGAGAAGGCGCTGTTCGACACCAACCCGACCCGCGTGCCGCCGCTGGCCGCGCTGCCCTACCCCGAGACCGCGCACATGGGCCGGATGAAGGGCAAGGCCGCCAAGGAGGCGGCGATGACCGCGGCGCGCACCGTGCCGCCACGCGAGCACGGCGGCAACTGCGACATCAAGAACCTGACCAAGGGCTCGTGCGTCTACTTCCCGGTCTACGTCAAGGGCGGCGGACTGTCGATGGGCGACATCCACTTCTCGCAGGGCGACGGCGAGATCACCTTCTGCGGCGCCATCGAGATGGCGGGCTACCTCGACCTGCGCGTCAGCATCATCAAGAACGGCGTCAAGAAGTACGGCATCAAGAATCCGGTGTTCAAGACCAGCCACCTCTCGCCGACCTACACCAACTTCCTCATGTTCGAGGGCATCTCGGTCGACGAGGCCGGCAAGCAGCACTATCTCGACGTCCACGTCGCCTACCGCCAGGCCTGCCTGAACGCCATCTCCTACCTGAAGAAGTTCGGCTACACCGGGGCGCAGGCCTACGCCATCCTCGGCACCGCCCCGGTCGAGGGCCGCATCTCCGGCATCGTCGACATCCCCAACGCCTGCGCGACCCTGGCGATCCCGACCGAGATCTTCAAGTTCGACGTCATGCCGAATGCCAAGGGCCCGAAGATCATGGTGCCCAAGGGCACCGACCTGGCCAAGGTCAAATAGCCCTCTCCACTCCTGCACACGAGCATCCGCCCGGCCCGCGCCGGGCGGCACGGAGACATCATGCCCATCTACGAATTCGAGTGCGAGCAGCACGGGCGCTTCGACGAGCTGCGCGGCTTCTCCGCCAGCGGCGATCCGGCCGAGTGCCCGGCCTGCGGCGCCAGCTGCCCGCGCGCGGTATCGCTGCCGCGCGCCCCGATCATGGACCGCGCCATCGCCGCGGCGCACGAGCGCAACGAGCGCAGTCAGCACGAGCCGGCGGTGCACCGCGGCTCCCTCGACCAGCACGCGGTGTTCAAGGGCAAGGCCCGCCGCGGCCACGTCTGCTCGGCCTCCTGCAACCACGGCGGAGCCGCCGAGCGCAAGGCGCAGAGCCTCACCACCTACAACGGCCCGCGTCAGTGGGTCATCGAGCACACCCAGGGCGCGACCGTCGGTTGAGCGCCATCCCGCCACCAGTCCACATCCAGGAGCACACCATGCCCAACCCCACCACCCGCCCGGGCGCCCTGTCCCGGATCATGCGCAGCGTCGTCATGGCCTGCGCCGCCATCGGCAGCGCCATGGCCGTCGAGGACGGCTGGACCAACCCGGTCCTCGACAAGTTCCCCACCGCGGCGGTGAACACCACCGGTCTGGCGACCGGCGACCACTGGGTGACGGTCGGCCAGCTGCATTCGGTGACCGGCACCATGGCGATCTCCGAGACCGGCTCGGTCGAGGCCGAGCGCCTGGCGATCAAGCAGATCAACGACATGGGCGGCATCCTCGGCCGCAAGATCAAGATCATCCAGGAGGACGGCGCCAGCGACTGGCCGACCTTCGCCGAGAAGGCGAAGAAGCTGCTGATCAAGGACAAGGTCGGCACCGTGTTCGGCTGCTGGACCTCCGCCTCGCGCAAGGCGGTGCTGCCGATCTTCGAGAAGGAGAACGGCATGCTGTACTACCCGACGTTCTACGAGGGCCTGGAGGCCTCGAAGAACGTCATCTACACCGGCCAGGAGGCGACGCAGCAGATCCTCTGGGGCCTGGACTGGGCCAACAAGGAGAAGGGAGCCAAGACCTTCTTCCTCATCGGCTCGGACTACATCTGGCCGCGCACGTCCAACAAGATCGCGCGCATCCACATCGAGAAGCACCTCAAGGACTGCAAAGTGGTCGGCGAGGAGTACTACCCGCTGGGCCACACCAACTTCAACTCGCTGATCAACAAGGTGAAGCTGGCCAAGCCCGACGTCATCTACTCGGTCGTGGTCGGCGGCTCGAACGTCAGCTGGTACAAGCAGCTGAAGGCGGCCGGCATCACCGGCGCCTCGCTGGCGGCGAAGAAGCAGCTGCTGCTGACCATCTCGACCACCGAGGACGAGGTCCGCGGCATCGGCGGCGAGAACGTCGAAGGCTTCTTCGCCTGCATGAAGTACTTCCAGAGCCTGCCGAACGAGAACAACCTCAAGTTCGTCGCCGCCTTCAACGAGATGTACAAGGACAAGTACGCCGGAAAGGCGGTGGTGGGCGACGTGACCCAGGCGGCCTACCTCGGACCCTGGCTGTGGAAGGCGACGGTCGAGAAGGCCGGCAGCTTCGACATCGACAAGATCGCCGCCGCCTCGCCCGACGTGGAATTCACCGGCGCCCCCGAGGGCTACGTGAAGATCCACAAGAACCACCACCTGTGGTCGAAGGCTCGCATCGGTGAGATGATGCTCGACGGACAGTTCAAGGTGCTGGCCGAGTCGCCCGAGCTGATCGAGCCGAACCCCTTCCCCGAGGGCTACAAGTGACGGCCTGACGGCCGCCGCCTGACCGCCCCGGCGCGGCCGCGCCGCGCCGGGGCACACCCGCGAACCACGGAGAACACCATGACCGCCAAGATCGCCCTCGCCCTCCTGCTCGCCGCCTCGGCAGGCTACAGCTGGGACGAGATCAAGGGCGTGATGATCATGCAGGGCTTCGCCGGCCTCAGCCTGTTCTCCATCTTCCTGCTCATGGCGCTGGGCCTCGCGATCATCTTCGGGCAGATGAAGGTGATCAACATGGCCCATGGCGAGTTCCTGACCATGGGCGCGTACACCACCGTATTCCTCTCCTGGCTGTGCGAGTCCTACGCGCCGGGCCTGCTCGCCTGGTACTTCCCCGTCGCCATGATCCTGGCCTTCTTCGTCGCCGGATCGGTGGGCTTCCTGGTGGAGTTCGCCATCATCCGCCACCTCTACAAACGCCCGCTGGACACCCTGCTCGCGACCTGGGGCCTGAGCATGATCCTCCAGGAGACCTTCCGCCAGATCGCCGGAGCCCGCGAGACCAGCGCGACCATGCCGGAGTGGCTGATGGGCTCGCTGCAGCCCTTCGAAGGCGTCGACATCCCGATCAACGGGATCTTCCTGCTCGGGGCCAGCCTGGTGCTGACGGTCATCGTCGTCATCAACCTCTACTACACGCGCAGCGGGCTGCGCGTCCGCGCCACGGTGATGAATCGCGACATGGCCGGCGCGGTGGGCATCAACACGCGCATGACCGACCGCATGACCTTCGCTCTCGGCTGCGGCATCGCCGGAGTCGCCGGCGCGGCCTTCACCACCGTCGGCTCGATCTCCCCGTCGGCGGGCGGCCTCTACATCGTCGATACCTTCATGGTGGTCGTGTTCGGCGGCGCCGGCTCGATCATCGGCACCATCCTGGCCGCCTTCGGCATCGCCCAGGCGCAGTCGGTGCTGGAGTTCTTCCTCTCCGGCGTCCTGGCCAAGGTCGCCGTCCTGCTCGCGGTCGTCTTCATCCTGATGATCCGGCCGCAGGGCCTGGTCGTCGCCAAGATCCGCAAGTGAACCCTTCCCCCTCCACGAGGTGCGCACCGTGAACACCCTCTACCGCAGCATGCTCGGCGGACGCAGCGGTCTGATCGGGCTGGCCATCCTCGCCGGCCTCCTGCTGATCGTATTCCCGCTGCTGCTCGAGCCCTTCCGCCTCAACATGATGGGCAAGTACCTCAGCTTGGCCTTCGTCGCCATCGCCCTGGTCATGTGCTGGGGCTACGGCGGCATCATGTCCCTGGGACAGGGCCTGTTCTGGGGCCTGGGCGGCTACTGCATGGCCGCCTTCCTGAAGCTGGAGGCCGCACGCAACATCGCCAGCGAGGCCGGCACCGACCAGATCAAGGCCCTGTCCACGGTCGGGCTGCCCGACTTCATGGACTGGAACCAGATCACCGAGCTGCCCTGGTTCTGGTACCCATTCAAGAGCTTCCCCCTGACCCTGGCGCTGATGATCGTCGTGCCCACGGTCATCGCATACATCATCGGCACCGCGATGTTCAAGCGCCGCGTCGGCGGCGTCTACTTCGCCATCATCACCCAGGCCCTGTGCTGGGCGATGGAGATCCTCTTCGTCACCCGCCAGGGCTGGACCGGCGGCATCAACGGCATCACCGACCTGCGCACCCTGCTGGGCTGGGACATCCGCACCCCGTCGGCGCAGAGCTCGATCTACTTCATGACCGTGGTCGGCATCCTGGTCTGCATCGTCCTCGGCCGCTGGCTGCTGAACTCCAAGTTCGGCAGGCTGCTGGTGGCCGTCCGCGACATGGAGGACCGGGTGCGCTTCTCCGGCTACGACGTCGCCAACCTCAAGACCACCGTCTTCTGCATCGCGGCGGCGATGTCGGCGGTCGGCGGCGCATTCTTCGTGCTCAATGTCGGATTCATGTCGCCCAAGCTGGTGACCATCGAACCATCGATCTACATGGTGATCTTCTGCGCCGTCGGCGGACGCATGTCGCTGATCGGCGCCGTCTACGGCACCCTGGCGGTCAGCTACGGCCGCACCTTCTTCTCTGAAGAGTTCCCCGCCCTGTGGTACTTCCTCATGGGGTCGGTGTTCATCCTGGTGACCATGGTCTTCCCGGACGGCCTTGCCGGCGCGGCGACCCGGGGCGTGCCCGCGGCCTGGCGCTGGCTGACCCGGAACTTCCGCGAACCGCCGCCGGCGCCCGCCACAGCCGCCGTCAAGGAGGCGCAACCGTGATCTATCCGCACTTCGCGCTCGAACTCGAGGAGCTGACGGTCAGCTTCGATGGCTTCAAGGCGGTGAACGGGGTGACGCTGTACGTCAGCAAGGACGAGCTGCGGGTCATCATCGGGCCGAACGGGGCCGGCAAGACGACCCTGCTCGACCTGATCTGCGGCCGCACCAAGCCGACCGACGGCAAGATCACCTTCATGGACAAGACCCTGACCCGGCTGCCCGAACAGGAGATCGTCCGCGCCGGAGTGGTGCGCAAGTTCCAGACCCCGTCGATCTACCCCAAGCTGACGGTGTTCGAGAACCTGGAGATCAGCCATCCCAAGGGCCGTACGGCGTTCGGCGCCATCTTCTTCCGCCGCACCAGCGACGTCGTCGACCGCATCCACGAGGTGGCGAAGGAGATCTACCTCGCCGACCTGCTGGAGACCGAGGCCGAGAAGCTGAGCCACGGCCAGAAGCAGTGGCTGGAGATCGGCATGCTGCTGATGGCGGATCCGCAGCTGCTGCTGCTCGACGAGCCGGTCGCCGGCATGAGCGTGCGCGAACGCGAGCAGACCGCCGAGCTGCTGCGCCGCATCTGCAAGGGCCGCTCGGCGGTGGTCATCGAGCACGACATGAAGTTCGTCCGCCGCATCGCCGACAAGGTCACCGTGATGCACCAGGGCAAGGTGCTGGCCGAAGGCCCCATGGACGACATCGAGAAGGATCCGCGCGTGGTCGAGGTCTATCTCGGACACTGACGCCAGGACTGCGACACACCCATCCCACGAGGCAGCCATGCTTGCGGTCAAGAACCTCTGCGTCTCCTACGGCGAAAGCATCGTCATCCGTGACCTCTCCTTCGAGGTCAGGAAGAACGAGACCCTGGCCATCATGGGCCGCAACGGCATGGGCAAGACCACGCTGATGAAGAGCATCATCGGCATGCACAAGCCGCGCTCAGGCTCCATCACCCTCGATGGGACGGAGATCGCCGGGCTGGACAGCTTCAAGCGGGTGAAGGCCGGCCTCGGCTTCGTGCCGCAGGGCCGGCAGATCTTCTCCGCCCTGTCGGTCGAGGACAACATCCGCACCGGACTGGAGACCGCGAAGGTGCGCAGGATCGAGGACTGGGTCTACACCACCTTCCCGGTGCTGAAGGAGATGCGCCACCGCAAGGGCGGAAACCTCTCGGGCGGCCAGCAGCAGCAGCTGGCCATCGCCCGCGCCCTGGTGTCGGGACCGAAGGTCCTGCTGCTGGACGAGCCGACCGAGGGCATCCAGCCGTCGATCATCAAGGACATCGCCCGCACCCTCAACGAGCTGAAGCAGCTGCGCGACCTCACCATCATCGTCTCCGAGCAGGTGCTGAGCTTCACCCTCGAGATCGCCGACCGCATCCTGGTCATCGAGTCCGGCGCCATCGTGCGCGAGGATCCGCGCGCCAATGTCGATGAGGCGACCATTTCGCGCTACCTCTCGGTGTAGCGCCGGCGGCGCTCAGCCTGCGCGCTTCTCGCCGACGACCCCGGCGCCGCGATGGACCTCCAGCCCGAAGGCGGCCAGCTTGCGGTCGAGGGTCACGCGATTGATGCCCAGCATCCTGGCGGCGCGCAGCTTCACGCCGTTCTCGCGGTTCAACGCCCAGGTCAGCACCATGCGCTCGACCGTCTCGACCACCTGCACGAGATCGCCGCCCGCATGCTCGGCCCAGCGCGCCAGCGCCTCGCGCAGCGCAGCCTCGGGATCCGGCTCCTGCTGGCTCGACGGCGGCTGGAACGAGGCGGGGACCGGATGGTTGGCGGCATAGCTGCGGATCGGGACCGGCACCAGCTCGGCTGGGAAGGTGCGGCCGGACGAAAGCACGACGGCTTTCTGCACGCAGTTCTCCAGCTCGCGGATGTTGCCCGGCCAGGGGTAGGCGCACAGCATCTCCAGCACGTCGCGCGGCACCTCCTCCACGTGCTTGAAGTTCTGCCGGTTGTACTTCTCCAGGAAGTGGGCGACCAGGATGGGGATGTCCTCGGTCCGCCTGCGCAGCGGCGGCACCTGCAGGTTCACCACGTTGAGGCGGTAGAACAGATCCTCGCGGAAGCGTCCGGTCTCCACCTCCTTGGCCAGGTCGCGGTGGGTGGCGGCGATGATGCGCACCTCGACCGGGATCGGCTTGTGGTCGCCGACGCGGGTGATGCAGCGCTCCTGCAGCACGCGCAGGAGTCGCACCTGCACCTCCGGCCCCATCTCGCCGACCTCGTCGAGGAACAGCGTGCCGCCGTCAGCGACCTCGAAGAGCCCCTTGCGCACCTGGTCGGCCCCGGTGAAGGCGCCCTTGGCATGGCCGAACAGCTCGCTCTCCAGCAGCGTCGGGGTCAGGGCGGCCACGTTGACCGAGACCATGGGCTGGTTGCTGCGCTGGCTGTGGGTGTGCACCAGCCGCGCCAGGAGCTCCTTGCCCGTGCCGGTCTCGCCCTGGATGAGCACGGTCGCGGTCGAGGCCGCCGCGCGCACGGCGCTCTTGATCAGCGCGTGCATCACCCCGCTGACGGTGCGGATCTCGTGCTCGCGCACCTGCGGCGCCAGCGAGCCGCGCAGCAGCACGTTCTCCTCGGCGAGTTCGCTGACCTCGAGCTGGACCCGCAGGCGGTCCATGCACCAGCGCGCGATGGCGTCCACCAGGAATGCGGCCGCGTCCTCATCGCCGTCATGCGCCACCAGCACCGTCGCCACCGAAACGTTCCCATCCCGCACCTGGCGCGCCATCAGCGGCACCGGCGCCCCCACGATCGGCGCGGTCGCGGGCGCGGCGGCGGCCATGGCGTCCTCGATGTCGGCGATGCTGGTCCCGACCATGAAGCTTCCGGGAGGCACGAGGTGCCCCGGCTTGGCATGGAAGGTGACCCCGACGATGCAGCCCCAGGCGGAAACCTCGCTCCACAGACGTTCCAGCATCTGCTTCGGCCCGAGGACCGGATCCAGGAGCTGCAGGACGGCTCCGAAGCGTTCGGACCAGGCGTGGCGCTGCACGTCCATCCCGAGCAAGGAGCTTGCCAAGCCGGGAGAGGCGTCCTGATTTCACCGATCACCGCGGATTTGCCGCAATCGCGCCACCACGACCGGATGGCATCGAGGCTCCTGGCGCTGCACAGCGATGCACTGGCGGCCTTTGACTGCAACAAGATCGAACCATCAGCTGCGCGAACGCAGCAACCGGGTCCGTTCGGTCCCATCGCATGGACGCCGCAGGCGGGCTGGAACGTCCGTCTGCGGATGCATCCTGCCGCCATGATCCGCATGCTGCTGCTCGCCATGTGCGCCGCCTGCACCTGGGCCCTGGACGACGCCGACCGCAACCGCGCCAAGGCCGAGCTGCGCACCCTCGCCAGCGAGAGCCAGCGCCTGTCGCGCGCCTTCAACCTGGTGCATGAGATCGTCGGCCCCAGCGTGGTGTCGATCCGCACCAAGGAGCGCCAGGTGGAACTGACCTGGAGCGGCCGCCGCATCCGCGAGATCGATGCCGGCGAAGGCTCGGGCTTCGTGGTCGCCGCCGATGCGCAGCAGTCCTGGATCCTGACCAACGCCCACGTCGTCCTACAGAGCGACGGCCAGAACGGGTTCCTCCGCCGTCGCGACGGCAGCCACGTCGGCTACGACCGCCTGCGCGTGGTGCTGCACGACAACCGCGAAGCCGACGCCGTCTTCGTCGGCGTCGATGTGCAGACCGATCTGGCGCTGGTGCGCATCCCCATCGGCGGCCTGCCGGCCGTCGACTGGGCGGACTCCGACCAGGCCCGCGTCGGCGACTGGGTGGTGGCGCTGGGCTACCCACTGGGCGTCGGCTACAGCGCCTCGGCCGGCATCATCAGCGCGACCGACCGCTCGACCGGCATCTACGAGGCCATCGGCGGCTTCGAATCGTTCATCCAGACCGATACCGCCATCAATCCGGGCAACAGCGGCGGTCCGCTGGTCGACCTGCAGGGCCGCATTCTGGGGGTCAACTCCAACATCAAGAGCAGCACCGGCGTCAACATCGGCCTCGGCTTCGCCATCCCCTCGGCGATCGCCCGCCGCGTCGCCGACGACCTGCGCGAGCACGGCCAGGTCCGGCGCGGCGCCCTGGGGGTGAAGCTGGAGGAGATCGACGCCAATGCCGCCCGCGCCCTGGGCCTGCCGCCGGCGCAGGCGGTGCGGGTCTCGGGCATCGATCCGCTGACCCCGGCCGAGCAGGCCGGCGTGCGCGCGGGCGACGTGATCGTCGGCGTCGACACCGCGCCGATCGCCAGCATCCAGCAGTTCCGCGCCCGCATCGCCGCCCACCGCCCCGGCGACAGCGTCGCCCTCCAGCTCTGGCGTAACGGCGCCCGGCAGCAGCTCGCGGTGCGCATCGCCGACCGCGAGGAGCTCGAACGCGCCCTGGCGAAGGCCGCGGAAGCGCTGGTCGCGCGCGCCACGCCCCTGCCCAATCTCGGCTGCCGGGTCCTGCCCGACACCCAGGGCCTGATCCTGGTCCAGGTCGACGACAGCGGTCTGGCCGCCGACGGCGGCATGTCGCCGGGCGACCGCATCCTCGCCGAACGCGGCCTGGGCAAGCTGACCACCGCCGCCGACGCCGCCCGCCTCGCCGAGCTGCGCGAAGGCATCATCCAGGTGCAGAGCGGCCGGCGCGTGGTCTGGCTGCGGTTCAGGGGGTGAGCGCCAATGCATTGCCCCCGGGGGTTGGGGGGTACTGAGCTTTTCGATTCAGGTTGACATCACGGGTTGGTTTACGCCAAGGGCACCAAGTCGCCAAGCGCGCCAAGCCATCAGTGAACCTAAGAAACGCATTCGAATTCACAGGAGGCGCAGAGGCACAGAGTCTCAAGGAGATTTGGCAACGGCCGCCATTCACCTCCAGGGTGCATGTGGTCCTTCCTCCAACTCCTTCGAATCTCTGTGTCTCTGCGCCTCCTGTGAATCGAACTGCCGGATCCAGGGTGAATTCTGATCCTTGGCGCGCTTGGCGACCTTGGCGCCTTGGCGGCTAAAGACTCCCATTCTGTCTACCTGTTTGTGAATGCTCAGTAATGAACCAACCCCCAACCTCCAGGGGCAATGAGACGTCTTTCATCCCACGACGGTGCAGGGCAGCCGTGCCGCCACCGGACCGTGGTAGCCGCCGACGGTGGCGCACTCGCGGCTGAAGCGCACGTCGGCCATCGCCTCGCGCAGCACACCCGAGACGCTGCCGCCGCGCACCGGCCGCCGCGAGCCGTCCGCCGCATGCCACCAGGCGAAGCGGATCTCGCCCGAGAAGGAGCCGGTGTCATGGCGGGGGTGGAACTCGCTGAAGCGCACCACCTCCAGCGCGCCGCGCACCAGGTCGCCGCGCGGGATCGAGCCCATCGGCGCCAGCAGGGTGGAGAGCTGGCCGCGCGGCTCGCGCCCCAGGCGCTGCATCCAGCGTCCGGAGCCGTGCAGGCCGGCGAGGACATCGTCGTGCACCAGGGTCTGGCGGGCGGCGGCATAGCCGTGCTCGTCGAAGCGGTAGGCGGCCAGGCTGGGCACGGTGGCGTCGCTGACCAGGTTCAGGCGATCGCCGCCGCGGCGCGACAGCACCGGCGCATCCAGCGCCAGGGCGCTGATGCCGCGGGCATGCAGGGCGGCGTCGGCATGCCCGGCGTACCAGCCGAGCAGACCGGCGAGG
>JAFLCQ010000289.1 GCA_017302815.1 Planctomycetota bacterium | reverse complement strand
GTGCTCTTCCGATCTAGCACGCCCGTCCCGGCATAGCGGTCGCCAAGCTCGCCACCCTCAAGCCGGCATTCAGCGCCAGCGGCAGCATCACCGCCGGCAACGCCTCCGGCATCAACGACGGCGCCGCCCTGCTCCTGCTGGCCTCTGCCGATGCCGCCCGTCGCCGCGGCTGGCACGCCCTGGCCCGTCTGGCGGACTGGAGCGTCGTCGGCTGCGATCCCGCCGCCATGGGCCTGGGGCCGGTGCACGCGATCCGCCGCCTGCGCGAGCGCGGCGTCGATGCGGCGGCCTGCGATCTGATCGAATTGAACGAGGCATTCGCCGCCCAGGCCATCGCCTGCCAGCGCGAGCTGCAGCTGCCGCCGGAACGCCTCAACCGCTGCGGCGGCGCCATCGCCATCGGCCATCCCATTGGCGCCACCGGCGCCCGTCTGCTGGTCCATCTGGCACAGCGCATCGCCGCCGGCGCCGGCCGCAGCGGCCTGGCCTCGTTGTGCGTCGGCGGCGGCATGGGCATCGCCATGCACCTGCACTGCTGAGGCGTCAGCGCAGCCCGAGGGCCCGCAGGTACCCATCGTTCACGACGCAGCGCTGCACCCGCACCGTGTCGAGCAGCCCGCGCAGGGCGGCGCGGCAGACGGCATGCGGCGGCCGGTGCTTGCGGATGTCGGCGAAGGTGGCGCGCGGCGCCTTGGCGAATTCCTGCACCGCCGCCCATTCCGCCGGCGGGACGATCGAGGCGACGCAGCGGCCATCGGCGCTGATGCGCTTGTAGGTCCAGTAGGCCCAGCCGATGCCGGCCTGCTCGCTTTGCCTGCGCAGCTCGGCGATCCACTCGTAGGTGTTCTCGCCGGTCTCGCCCAGCCAGACCGGCACGTCGAGCCGGCGCGAGAAGTCGGCGTACTCGCGCACCAGGTCCGGCGCGATGGGCATGAAGTAGCGGTGGAAGGCGTAAACCAGCTGCGCATCGAAGGGCTGGCCGAAGACGCTGAAGTCGGTGTTCCAGCGCGCGCCGCCCAGGACGATGATGTGCTCGCGGTCGTGGGCGCGGATCGCCGCGGTCAGACGGCGGTAGAGCGGTTCCAGCCGTGGTACCAGGCCGGCGTTCCAGATCTCGTCGTAGTGGGCGA
Source organism: Planctomycetota bacterium (assembly GCA_017302815.1). Classification (GTDB taxonomy): domain Bacteria; phylum Planctomycetota; class UBA11346; order UBA11346; family UBA11346; genus UBA11346. The sequence continues at coordinate 3,968 of JAFLCQ010000289.1, read as the reverse complement.
TGGGCTCGTTCAGCAGCTCGTAGGCCCATACCGCCGGCTCGTCGGCATAGCGCCGCGCCAGCTCGGACCAGATGCGGCAGCACAGCTCCTGACTGGCCTCGTCCTCGTAGAGGAAGGGGAAGCCCGGGCTGTCGTCGATGTTGTCGCCGGTCTGGCCGCCGGGAGCGCCGTGCAGGTCCAGCACCACGCCCAGGCCCTCGTCGCGGCACCAGGCGATGCAGCGGTCGATCAGCTCCCAGCCCGGCCCGGCGAGGCGGCGGGGCAGCTCCTCGGGCACCAGCAGGCGCCAGTTGATCGGCAGGCGCACGTGGTCGAAGCCGCAGCGCCGGATCAGGGCGATGTCGTCGCGGGTGACGAATGCATCGCGCCATTCCTGCCAGAAGGCCAGCGCCGCCTCCTCGCCGACCAGCTGCCGCACCAGATCCTCGATCTGCCGCGGCGAGGCGGCGGTGGAGCCGAAGCCGAACATGTAGCCCTCGGGCAGCAGCCACATGCCCAGGCCGATGCCGCGCCACAGCATCGGCGTGCCGTCGGGGGCGAGGATGCGGGTGCCGGAGACCGACGGGAAGCGCGTAGGCATCGCGTCAGGGTGTCCCGGCCCATCCGCATTCAACGGATTCGAGGAAGTCGGGCCAGCGCCGGCCCCGGCAGCGACGTTGTACCCGTATGCGCCTCCTCGCATGCCTGCTGCTCATCCTGCCGCTGCTGCTGGCGGAGGATCTTCCGCCCATCCCGGCCACCGCACCGGAGCCGGTCGCCTGGGCGGTGGTGCTGAGCACCGACCACACCGGCGCGCAGAGCGCCGCCCTGGTCGGCCTCAGCCAGTCCTCGGCCTCCGCGCCGGAGGTGAAGGCCTTGCAGACGGCCGCGATGGAGGCGTGGAATCAGGCCAAGGCTGGCTGGGAGGAGCGGCGCAAGGCCTGGGAGGCCGATCGCGCCAACGCCGGCAAGCCCTTCCGCAAGGCCGAGCCCGAGCCGACGAAGCCGGTGGTGAAGGTCTCCGGCCAGCCGCTGAAGGACAAGGCGGCCGCCGAGGACCTGCTGGCCAAGGTGGCCCGCGACGCGCTGGCGCGCAGCGATCCCGGCGCGGCCCGCCGCGCCAAGGTGATGGCCGAGCAGCTGCTCCCCTACTTCACCATCGGCATCCAGGCGACCCCGGAGTGGATCATCGAGACGCGGCAGCAGCAGGGCGCGCGCTGGGCGTGCATGGCCGGCTACCTGTCGCATGTCGTCGACACGCCCGGGGATGTCGAGGGCAAGGACACCTGGTTCTTCAAATACGGCGGCCTGCGGGCGAAATTCGAAGGCTCACGCGCCGCCAAGGTGATCTGCTGGAACACCTGGTACGGCCTCGCGGAGGCGCCGCCGGCGCGCTACAAGCCGACCCCCGCCGCGGCCACGCCGGTCAACGCCAAGGCCAAGGACACGATGATCGCGTATTGGAGCCTGACCAAGAAGTTCCTGCAGATGGCCAAGGAGTTCGAGGACGTCGACTGCGTGCTGCAGATCGAACCCGACGAGTGGGGCCACCTGCTGCTGTCGTGCGGCTTCGACGTGAACAAGGAAGGCGTGGTCCTGGTCGGCGGCTCCGGCATGCCCGAGCTACGCGGCATCCCCGACACCATCAAGGGCTACGCCCGCGCATTCCGCCTGCTGCGCGACACCTACGCCCCGCACGTCCTCCTCGCCGCCAACCCCAGCGCCTGGGACCGCAATGGCACCATGGCCGGCGAGCGCTGGGGCGAGTACTTCAACGCCATGGACGTGAACGCGAAGAACGGCTGGGACCTCTTCATCACCCAGCTGCACGACTGGGACCGCGGCCAGGGGCGCAATGGATCGAACGCGGTGTATCCGCCCTACACCGAGGCGAACACGGTGATGTACCATGGATCGGTCGACAACTGGTGCACCTGGATCAAGCCGATCCACGAGGCCACCGGCATGTGGGGGGTGGCCTGGCAGCTGCCGCAGGGCAATGCCACGTATGCCACCTGCGACGGCAGCGACGGCCACGCCATGGACGGGGTGGCCGAGCTGCTGCTCGACAACCACCCGGCCAACAAGGTCGCGGCGCGCATGGCCGCGGCCGGCTGCTGCATGTGGATCTTCTCGCTCGGCGGCGACGGCGCCAACGTCTTCGACGCCAAGAAGGACGGCATCACCAATCCCAAGCCGCACCCAGGCAACAAGGGCCTGCAGAGCCTGTTCCCCGACGACGATGGCGGCTACCTGCGGCTGAAGGGCGGCGACTACTTCAAGCGGCCGCAGCCGATCCAGGCCAAGCCGGTCGCCGCCAAACCGGAGAAGGCCAAGGCCAAGCCGGCCGAAGCAACGGCTCCGGCCAGGGCCGCCGCCAAGCTGCAGGACAAGAGCCTCGCCGCGGTCTGGGACGAGCGGCTGCGTGGCGCCGCCCAGGCCGAGCTGCTGGCGCGGCGCGAGCCGGCCTTCCCCCTCTCGGCGCTCAAGGCGCAGGCGATCCTGCGCACCCTCGATGCTAGCGGGGCGATGACGGTGGCGGTCGCCGGCTCGGGCGAGATGTCGCTGCGCTGGGAGCAGCTCGACGCCCGCGACCGCGCCGCCCTCGCGCTGGCCATCGCCGGCGCACACCGCTCCGACACCGCCGCGCAGGCGCTGGCGGCTTTCCATCTCCTGCTTGCCGGAGACGAGGCCGCGGCCCGCGAACGCCTTGCCCTGGCTGGAGATGCGGCCGGCGAGGTGGAGCGGGCCTTCGCCCTGCGCTGAGCGATCCCGACAAGTCCGGAGCGCTGGCGGTGATTGCCGGAGCGGTCCGCCCGGCCTACGATGCGGCCGGAGGGCGGCGCATGCTTCGCCGGGGATTCACCCTGATCGAACTGCTGGTGGTGATCTCGATCATCGCCGTGCTGTCCGGCATCCTGCTGCCGGCGGTGGCCATGGTCCGCGAGGCCGCCCGCACCGCCGTATGCTCCAGCGGGATGCGTCAGATCGGCATCGCCCTGGCCGTGTACCAGAACGACAACGACGGACTGCTGCCGCCGCACTATCTCGTCGACCGGACCTCCGGCACCAATGTGAACTTCAGCGCCAGCGTCGACGCCGGCAAGCCCACCAACTACTGGTATGGCGCCATCATGGGCGATCTCGACGAGCAGGCCGCCAAGGCCGGCCGCATCTTCGCCTGTCCGGTCTCCTGCTTTCCGAAGCCCACGACCGAGGCTTGGGGGCTGAGCTACGCCTACAACAACGATCCCTGGTTCTGGAACCGCACGACGGCCCTCTCCAACCAGCAGCAGACCGGCTTCCAGCCGGCACGGATCCCGCACTGGCAGGGCTGCGTCCTGCTCGCCGAGCGCTGGGGAGCGCAGATCGACGGCATCACGCCGCTGACCGGCTGGGGCGTCGTCCCGCCCTACGACTCGACCCGGCCCGCCATGAGCACGCCGCTGAAGGCCGGCGGCAATCCCAACGCGCTGCGCGTCAGCCATGGCCGCGGCTCGAACTACCTCTTCCTCGACATGCATGTCGAACGGGTCGGCACCTGGGACCGCATCGCAGCGGGAACCACCGCAGCCACGGCGTCCAGCGCCGTGCCCAACCTGTGGACCGGCGCGCAGTAGTCCGCGCTCCCGCCTACGCCCGCTCCTGCTTCCGCCAGGCGCCAGGGGCGCGGCCGTAGCGGCGGCGGAACCAGGTGGCGAAGGCGCGCTGGTCGCGGAAGCCGAGGCGTCCCGCCACCGTCTTCACCGCCAGGGCCGCCGGATCCGCCAGCAGGCGCTGCGCCCAGGCCAGCAGATGCCGGTCGCGCCATGCCAGCAGGCTGATGCCCAGCTCACTGCGACAGAGATGCTGCAGCCGTGACGGGCTGATGCGCACGCGTACCGCCATTGTCGCCGCATCCTCATGCAGCGGCCGGGCCGCCATCTCTGCGGCCAGGGCCGCCAGGCAGGGATGGCGCGGCTGGCCCGCCTGCACCCCCAGCTCCTGGC
>JAFLCQ010000288.1 GCA_017302815.1 Planctomycetota bacterium | reverse complement strand
CCTGCAGGTGGCGGCGGCGCAGGACGCGCTGTGCGCGGCGGTACGCGACGGGCGTACGCCGACGCAGCGCAACGCGGCCGTGCAGGCGGTGCTGCCGGCCCTGCGCAGCCAGGTCGGCACGGTCGCCTTCGACCCTCCCTTCGCCACCCTGCTCGCGGATCTCGGCCGCAATCCCTCACCGGCAATGCAGAAGCTGCTGGCCGAGCTGCAGCCGCCGGCGACGAAGCGCTGAGAAGGACCTGCCGACGAATGGCCTGAAACGACGCACCCCGGACGGAAGCCGTCCGGGGTGCGCTCGATACGGGATGGGGAACTGCGACATCGCAGCCCCCGCCTGCGAGGGTTCACTCGCCCGCGGTGGTCATGCCCTTGATCTGGCGCTCGAGCGAGTCGAGGCTCCAGTCGCCCGGCTTCTGGCTGGGCGGGTACTCCTTCAGCGTCATCAGGAAGCGGCTGGCCACCGCCTGCAGCGGCACCAGCACGAAGGCGCGGTCGATCATCCAGTCGTGGTAGGTGTTGGAGTTCTGCTGCGACTTCTCGAAGGGGTCGCGGCGCAGGTTGAAGAGTAGCGGCAGGCGCAGGTGGACGAAGGGCTCGCGCCAGACGTCCAGCTGGTGCGCCCGGTTCTCCAGGTAGACCGCCTTCCAGTCGCCGACCCGGATCGCCACCACCTCGGCGGCGTCGTTGAGGTAGATGAACTCGTTGCGCGGCGACTTGTCCGCCTTCCCGCTGAGGTAGTCCAGCTGGTTGTAGCCGTCGATGTAGTTCTTGTAGGTGCGGCCGTTCAGCTCGACGCCCTTGAGCAGCTTCTCCTTCACGTCGGGGGCGCCGGCGATGGCGGCGAAGGTCGGCAGCCAGTCCTCGTGGCTGACGAGGCCGTTGAGGGTGACCCCGGCGGGGAAGTGGTTGGGCCAGCGGATGAAGCAGGGCACGCGGAAGGCGCCCTCCCAGTTGGAGTTCTTCTCGCCGCGGAACGGGGTGGTGCCGGCGTCGGGCCAGGTGTTGTAGTGGGGACCGTTGTCGGTCGAGTACTGCACGATGGTGTCGTTGGCGAGTCCGAGGTCGTCGATGAGCTTCAGCAGCTCGCCGACGTGCATGTCGTGCTCGACCATGCCGTCGCCGTACTCGTCCTGGCCGGAGATGCCGATGTGCTCGGGCTTCACGTGGGTGCGGAAGTGCATGCGCGTGCCGTTCCACCAGCAGAAGAACGGCTGGCCGGCCTTGGCCTGGCGGGTGATGAATTCCTTGGCCGCGGCCAGGGTCTCGTCATCGATGGTCTCCATGCGCTTCTTGGTCAGCGCGCCGAGGTTCTCGATGCTCTGCCCGCCCTTGCCGTCCGCCTTGCAGCGCAGCACGCCGCGCGGGCCGAACTGCTGCAGGAAGGTCTTGCCGTTGGCCAGCTTCATGTCGCGGGGGTAGTCGCGGTTCTCCGGCTCCTCCTCGGCGTTGAGATGGTACAGGCTGCCGACGAACTCGTCGAAGCCGTGCATGGTCGGCAGGTGCTCGTCGCGGTCGCCCTGGTGGTTCTTGCCGAACTGGCCGGTGGCGTAGCCCTGGCTCTTGAGGACGGTGGCCACGGTCACGTCGGTCTTCTGCCAGCCCTCGGCCGCGCCGGGCATGCCGACCTTGGTCATGCCGCTGCGCACCGGCGCCGAGCCGCTGATGAAGGCGGCACGGCCGGCGGTGCACGACTGCTGCGCGTAGTAGTCGGTGAAGGCGACGCCTTCACGGGCGACGCGGTCGATGTTCGGCGTCTTGTAGCCCATCATGCCGCGGTTGTTGTGGCTGATGTTCCAGGTGCCGATGTCGTCGCCCCAGATGACCAGGATGTTCGGCTTCTTCGCCGCCGCCGGCGGGGCGGCATCGCCGGCCGCCAGGGTCCCGGCGACGGCCAGCAGGCCGCAGAAGAGGGTGAGGATGTGTCGATTCACAGGCAGACTCCTTGGTCGGGTTCAGGGGGTGAGGAAGGCGGCGCGCCCGGAGGCGGCGCAGCAGGAGGGAGGCACGCCAGCGCGGGCTGCGCGGTCCTGCGGCGGGTGGACCTCGGCCCAGTCGCGCGCCATGTCGACCACGGTCCAGCCGCGGGCCTGGGCCTCATCCTGGGCCTTGTCGAGCCGCCCGATGGGCGAAGTACGGTCGTAGGCCCATTCGCGGGCGGCGTCGGTGTGGTGGACCAGGGCGCACAGGCGGCGGCCGGGACCGGCCGCCGTCCACTGCAGCATCTGCAGATCGCCGTCGGAGTTGCCGAAGGCGGCGATCGGCCGCCGACCGATGTGGCGCTGGATCCCCACCGGCTTGCCCTCCTTGTCGTCGATGAAGTCCAGCCGCGCCTCGCGCCGCAGCACCGGCACCCCGTCCTGCATGGCGAAGACGGTGGCGATGGAGCTGCCGATCACCTGCTCGGGCGGCACACCGTAGACCTTCTCGCTCCACGGACGGATGAACTCGACGCCGCCGCCGCTGACGATCCAGGTGCGGAAGCCGTTGGCGCGCATCCAGGCCAGTAGTTCGAGCATCGGCTGGTAGACCATGCCGGTGAAGGGCCGGCCGGTCGTCGGATGGCGCGCGGTGGCCATCCAGTCGGACACCAGGGCTGCGAACTCGTCGGTGGTCATGCCGGCGTGGGTCGCCATCGCCATCTCAAGCAGCGCCCGCTCGCCGCCGGCCATCGCCGCCGCGAGGTCGCCGCGCAGGATGCTGGCGAAGGGTTCCTGCGTCCGCCACTCCGGATGCCGCGGCGCCAGCGCCTTGATCCGGTCGACGATGAAGAACAGCTGCACGTAGCCGGGCTGCTCGGCCCACAGGGTGCCATCGTTGTCGAACACCGCGATGCGCTCGGCCGGCGGCACGAAGGCCGGTCCGCCCGGCGTGGTGACGGCGGCGACGAACTCGACGATCGCGTCGCGGACGGGCCCCTGGCGCCATGAGGGCAGGGGCTCGCCGGCGAACAGGATGCAGGCGGTGACGAGGAGCAGGACAGTTCGCATCATGGGGATCTCGCGCAGCGGAAGCCGATGTGCGAGGCGCCGCTGTCATAGGCCGTGCCGCGACGGGCGGCGGTGCGGTAGCTCTCGCAGTAGGACACGTGGCACAGGAACGAACCGCCGCGGGTCACCCGCTTCAGCGCCAGCGGCTCGTCGGGGTCCCACGGCGAGGCCGGGCCCTGCGGGTCCAGCTGCAGGGCCCCGGCAGCGGCGTAGGCGTCGGCGCGGTACCAGTCCGAGCACCACTCCCAGACGTTGCCCGCCATGTCGTGCAGCCCGTAGCCGTTGGCGGGATAGCGCCCCGCCGGAGAGGTGCGCGCGAAGCCGTCGGCGGCGGTGTTGACGGTCGGGAAGCGTCCCTGCCAGATGTTGGCGCGGCCGCCATCGCCGTCGCCGAGCGGTTCGTCGCCCCAGGTGTAGCGCTTGCCAGCGAGGCCGGCGCGGGCGGCGAACTCCCACTCAGCCTCGGTCGGCAGGCGCTTGCCCGCCCAGCGGGCGTAGGCGCATGCGTCGTCCCAGGACACATGCACGACCGGATGGTCGGCACGCGCATCGATGCCGCTGCCCGGCCCCTCGGGATGGCGCCAGTCGACGCCGTGGCTCCACCGCCACCAGCGCGTGTAGTCGCCCAGGTCGGCAGGCTGCTGCTCCGGCGGGGTGAACAGCATGGATCCGGGCGCCAGGGCGGCGTCGGACGGACGCGGCGTACCCGCGGGGAGCTGCTTCTTCAGCTCGTCCCAGTCGACCGGCTTCTCGGCCGTCGTGACGTAGCCGGTAGCGGAGACGAAAGCGGCAAAGGCGGCATTCGTGACCTCGCAGCGGTCGAGCCAGAAGCCGGAGATCCGCACCTGATGCACGGGCCGCTCGCCGTTCGGCGTATCCGCCTGGGCGCTGCCCATGGCGAATACCCCGCCCGGAATCCACGCCATGCCGGCCGGCGGCTCCGCCGCAGACAGGACCGACGTCGCACAGACCGCAAGCAGGGCATACCGCACAGCCTGTCCGTAATGCACCTCGCCCGCCAGACTATCCCAATCGCGCGCGGACCTCCGGGTTGTGGAAGCCTGCCGGCACCGGCGGTCCCCGCCGTACATGGGAGCAGTACGCCGGCCGTCGACCGTCGCCTCATCCCGGCCGCACCGCCTCGGTGGGCATGCAGCGCACGATGCGCGCGCCGTCCGGCTTCGCCACGCGCTCCAGCAGGGTCTCGGCCAGGGCGCGGCCGACCGCATGGTTGCCCTTGCGCACGGTCGCGAACGGCGACGCCGCCAGCTGCCGCCACTGCCAGTCGACCTCCCAGGTGCCGTCGAAGCCGGCCACCGCCACCGCGGCGTGCACATCGCGTCCCAGCATGCGGCAGGCCGCCAGCACCGGCGCGGCGTTGATGTCGTTGATCGCCATCAGGACGTCGGGCGGGTCCGCCGCGCTCAGCGGGCCATAGATGAAGCCGAGGTAGGCCTGGGCGCGGCGCTGCAGCAGATCGGCGTCCGGCAGCGGCGACATCGCCGGCTCCTCGGGCGGATTCACCGCCGGCAGGCACGGCAGGCCAGCTTCAGCCAGGGCGCGGGCCAGCCCGGCCTCGCGCTGGCGCAGCCACCACGGCCGCTCGGGGGCGTGCCACACCGGCTGGATGCGACGACGGCCGGCCGCGATCAGCATGCGGGCCAGCGCGTAGGCGCCGCCCTCGTGGTCGCTGTAGACGCAGTCATGTCCGGGGTGCCGATCCGGCGGACCGTGCACCGCCAGCGGGATGCCGGCGCCGCGCCAGGCCGCGAACTGCTCGCTCCACGCCGGCTTCACCGCTGCGAACTGCGTGCAGATGATGCCGAAGGGCGCGCGGCCGAGGGCGGCGAGGATCCGCGCCGGGGTCGCGCTCTTGTGGTCGACCAGCAGCACCGGCCGGCCGAGCTGGTGCAGCACGCGCAGGCAGGCGTCCTCGACCGAGCCCTCCTGGGTCTCGGACAGGCCGCGATCGTCGGTGCCGGCGCCGATCAGCACCACCGCCTGGTCGGGATCAGCGCGGTCACGCGGCGCGGCGACGCGGCGGCCACGACGACGCTCGGCCACCAGGCCCTCGACGATCACCCAGGCCCCGATGGCCACCTCGCCCGAGCTGGCGCCCAGCTCGACCCACAACACCTCACTGTCCACCCGCGTCGCCTGCCCCGCGCGTGGGGTGGGCCAGGTGAGGGGCACGTG
>JAFLCQ010000287.1 GCA_017302815.1 Planctomycetota bacterium | reverse complement strand
CGACACCGAGGTGGAAACCGATGAGCCTTCACCGCTCACTCCTGACGACGAAGTGAACGACGAGGCGGAAGAGCCCGACGAGGTCGAGCAGGGCCACCACGCGCTGGCAGGCCGGGCAGGCTGCGAGATGGGCGAACAGCGCCGGATCGCTGTCCGGATCGAGGGCGCCGTCGGCGACCAGCGGCAGCAGCGGCTCGGCCTCGGCGCAGCTCATGGCTTCGGGCTGGCTCACAGGTCCCCCTCGAAGATGTCGGCCAGGCGTTCGCGCAGGGCGGCGCGGCCCTTGCACAGGCGCACCTCCACCGCCTGGCGGTTGATGCCCAGACGCTGCGCGATCTGCACGTGGTCGAGCCCCTCCTCGACGCGCAGGCGGATCGCCTCGCGCTGGCTGGGCGGCAGTTCGGCCAGCGCCTTGCGCACCGCGGCGATGCGCTCGGACGACAGGAGCTGATCGCCGGGCGAGCGGCCGTCGTCGCCGCCGGCGCTGATCTCCGGCACTTCGCCGGTCGGCCGCACCACGGCGCGGTCGCAACGCCGCAGCCAGTCCATCGCCGCGTTGCGGGCGATCTGGTAGATCCAGCCGCGGGCCGCCGCCGGGTGCTGGAGGGTGTGCAGCCGGCGCAGCACGCGCAGCGACACCTCCTGCCAGAGGTCGTCCACCGCCGCGTGGTCGTGCACGTAGTAGCCGAGGATGCGGCGCACGCCGCCTTCTTCGCGCGCCAGCAGGGCGCTGGCGGCCTCGGGGGTGTCCAGGGCGGGGATGGCGAGGGCTGCGTCCACTGCAGGCGGAGACGCCGGCTCCCCCGAGGACCTTACCTGTGGATCCATTCGGACCTATCGCAAGGCGGTGCCGAGATCCACGACGTCGCGGATCGAGGCCTGCTGGCGCAGGACGGCGGAGATGCGCTGCCGCACCTGGGCGCGCCGTTCGCGGTCGAGGCTGGCCTGGAGGGCGGCGCTGACCTCGGCGAAGCTCTGGGTGCGACCCTCCTCGCGCTCGAGGACGAGGGTCATCGCCGCCGCCCCACCGGTCCAGAACGGAGCCGACGGTTCGAGGGCGGGCATGGCCAGGGCCTGCTCCTCGATCTCCTTGCCGAAGGTGCCGGGTTCGACCCAGCCCAGCAGGCCGCCTTCGCTGGCCTGCGGTCCCTGCGAGATGGCGCGGGCCTGCTCGCGGAAGCGGTCGGCGCGCTGGTCGGCCGGCAGCTGCGCAAGCGCGGTGTGGAGGTCGGCGAGGATGCGCTCGCATTCATCGCGGCTGCGCACGGCCTGCCAGCGGCGCTGCAGTTCGCCGGCGCGCTGCACCAGGGCTGCGGAGGGCTTGGCCAGGCCGTCCGTGCCGGCGAGGGCGGCGATGTCCGTCGCGACCTGGGCCAGGATCGCCGGCTGCCCGGCGCTGTCGGCGGCCAGGAAGGCGTCCAGGCGCGACGCGGCGGCGGCGACGATGGCGGCGTCGGCATCCTGCTGCGCCTCGCGCATCAGGCCGGCCAGCGCCTTGACCAGATCCTTGCGTTCATCGTCGGCGGTCGGACGCAGGGCGATGAGCAGGGTGCGGGCGCGCGGCGGCCGCGCCCAGTCCTTGGCGCGCGCGTCGTAGGCGGCGCGCAGTTCCGTCGGCGAGGTGTTGGCCGAGCGGCTCTCGAACCAGCCGAGGACGGAATCGACCTTGGCCTCGCGCGAGCGGACTTGGCGCAGCAGGGCGATGTCGCGAAGCGAGAGGCCGCGCTGGCGCGCCTCGGCGATGACATCGGAGGAGAGGCGGTCGCGGTCGATGGCGACCTGCAGCTCGTCCGCCTTCTGCACCAGCAGCTCCTCGTCGGTGAGCTCTTCCAGGGTGTCGCGGTAGAAGCGCAGCAGGCCTTCGCGCGAATCGGGCAGGACGCGGCCGTTGCGGCGGTACTGCTCGACGCGCACGCCATTGCGGGTGCGGATGTCACCGATGGTGAGGACGCGGTCGTTGACGAAGCGCACCGGCCGGTCGATGACCGCGCTGTCGGGCGCGGCGTTCGCAGGTTCGCCGCCCGCCAGCGCCGAGAACACGAGCACGAGCGGCAGCATCCAGGCGCGCATGGCGCGGCACGGTACGGCCGGTGCCGGAAAAGCACGCGACGCCGGGCGGCTGCCCGGCGTCGCTTCGTTCCGGCCCATTGCGGGCGGGATCACTTGCCGAGGAAGATCTCGACCCGGCGGTTGGCGCCGCGGTCGTCCTTCTTGCCGCCGGTGACGGCGGGGGCGTACTGGCCGCGGAACGAACCGCGCAGACGCTCGGGCTTCACGCCGGCGGCCTGGAGGGCGCGCACCACCGAGGCGGCGCGGGCGGCGGACAGGCCCCAGTTGTCGGTGTAGAGCTCGACGGTGCGCGGACGGCTGACCGGGGCGTCGTCGGTGTGGCCTTCGACGACGATGAGGTGGCCGGCGCTGTCGCCGTCATTGAGCTTGAGGGCGAGCTTCTCGATCGCCTTCTTGCCGTCCTTGTTGAGGGTGGCCGAGCCCTTCTCGAAGGCGAAGTCCTCGCCCAGCGCGATGCGGCCGCCGCCGATGGTGGTGATGCCCTCGATGTCGGTGACGCCGAGGTTGGCGGCGCTCTCGCCGACCGAACCGCCCTGGTTCTTCTCCAGCTCTTCGCGGGCCTGGGCCAGCTGCGCACGCAGCTCGTCGTTCTCGGCCTGCAGGCTGGAGGAGGCGCGGCTGCTCTGGGCATCGCGCTCCTGGTCGGCGACCGAGGCCTTCTGGCCGCGCGGCTTGCAGCCGGCCGCGGTCATGACCACGGCAGCGGCGAGGGGGAGGAGGGCCAGGGTGCGCACGAGAGACATGGAGACTCCGCGAGGGGGGAGGCTGGGAGGCTAGCCGGGGGGCTGGCGAGCGGCAAGGGGCAGCTGTGCAGCCGCCCGGCGGATCACTTCTCGGCCCAGACCTGCGGTTCGAGCGAGACGATCTCGGGGCCGCCATCGGCGGACTGGACCTTCTTCTCGGCCAGCTGGTAGGTCTTGCCGCCCTCCTTCGAGGTCGCCGACTTGCCGTCGGCGCTGATGCTGGCGATGACGAAGGAGTTCAGGCGCTCGTTGGGGCCGGCCAGCTTGTCCTGGTAGGTCGGGAAGCGCCAGACCGCCTGCGGGTCCTTGGTCTTGATGTCCTTGTACTCGGCCTGGTTCGGATTGTTCTTGCGCCACTTCTTCTCGTCGGGCTCGACGTGGAAGCCGGCGACCCCGGCGGCCATGCCGCTCCACAGGGTGTCATCGGCGCCGCGCAGGACGTTCTTGCCGGCATCGACCTCGCCCGGCTTGGCGACGTTGGAGACGACGTAGTAGGGGGCGATGGCGAGGATGCCGATGGCGAAGGCCAGGGCCATGCAGGCCATCCAGTACCACGGGACGTCGACCTCCTGCTCCATGACGCGGCGGCTGCTGCGCACGCTGCGGCGGCCGCTCTCGGCGTTGGGCAGCGGGGCGTTGGGGCCGCGCTGCGGGCCGGTCTCGATCGGGGCGGTGGTGGCGCCGACCGAGGTCTCATCGACCGAGGTCATCACCGCGGTGTTGGAGTCGGTGAAGCTCAGGCCCTGGGCGGTGGTGGGCTTGGTCTGGGCCAGCTCGGAGGTCTTGCTGTCCTCGAGGCTGACGACCTCCAGCTCTTCGCCGAAGGTGATCGACTGCGAGTCCTTGGCGGGGGACGCCTTGGGCTGCACGATCGTCTCGCTGCTGTCGTCGACCACCTTGCCGAGGTCGATCTGCAGGTTGTCGCTCTCGCCGGTGAGGACGATGGTGCCCTCCTCGTCCTCGCGGTTGGCGAGTCGCTGCACATCATCGCCATCGACCAGCAGCTTGCCGCCCTGGCGCTGCGCCTTGATGGCGCCGCTGTTGATGTGCTGCTGCAGGGTGGCGTCGTCGCAGCCGAGGATGTCCTTGGCCATCTTCGCGTCGATCATGCCCATGGGACGGACTCCATATGTGCGCGGGGGCGCGCGGTCGGCCAGACTAGACCGGGGGTCCTTGGCGGCCAAGAGTCCCGCTGCGGGGGTGTGGAGCGCCTGTCATACACCCGGACCGGGGCCCGGAGACGGGTTGCGGGCGCCTCCGGGCGCGCTCTGCTCCGCCCGGTCGCATGCTGCAACGCCTGGTCTTCGCCGCCCTCAACCGCCTCGCCGCCGACACCGCCTGCCGGCTGGGCGGCAGCCTCGGCGTGCTGGTCTGGCGTCTCGGGGTGCGCCGGCGCCTGGCCGCGCGCCAGGTCAGCGAGTGCCTGGGCATCCGCGGACCGGCCCGGGCGCGCCTGCTGCGCCGCTCCTACGCCAGCATGGGGGCGCAGTTCCTGCAGGTGTGGGCCATCGGCGGTCCGGATGGACCCGAACACCGCGTCCGGGTCGCCAATCCGGCCTGGGCGGCGCTGCTGGCCCGCCGCCATCCCTCGGCGGTCTTCCTGACCTGCCACCTCGGCGACTGGGACATGGCCGCCCACGCCATGACCCGCTACGCCGCCGAGGTGCAGGTCTACGCCAAGGAGCAGCACAACCCGGACATGGACGCCCTGCTCAACCAGCGCCGGGCGGCGGCCGGGATGCAGGTGATCCTGGTGCGCCCGAGCGACCGCACCGGGGCGGTGGTGGCGATGAAGGCCCTGCGCCGCGGCGCCGCGCTGGGCATCATGGCCGACCAGCGTCCGGGCGACGGCACCGCCGCCTGGTTCCTGGGCCAGCCGGCCTGGTGCTTCGACGGTCCGGCCTTCTTCGCGCGCAAGGCGCAGGTCCCCATCATCCCCGGCTTCGCCGTCCGCAGCCGCGCCGGCGAGTCGGTGCTGTTCCTCGGCCGACCGTTCACCGCCAGCGGCGACCACGCGCGCGACGTGCAGCGCTGCATGGACTGCATCAGCGCCATGGTCGCGGCGGTGCCAGGGCAGTACTTCTGGCAGCACCGCCGTTTCGCCGGCACGCCGCCGGTGCTGGAGCCGCGCCCGGCGGAGCCGTGGCGGCAGCGCGGGCTGGGCATCCTACGCTGAGCATGCCGGGTCCGCGCTCAGCCGCCGCTGAGGCCGAGGCGGTCGCGGCGGATGCCGGCGTACCACGGCGCCAGGCTGTCGCGGTGGGTCAGCTCGCCGAGCAGCATCCCCTCGCCGCGAGCCGCGCCGTGCACGCCGCGGGCGTCCCACAGCGCGCTGTCGAGCCAGCGGTCGGCAGCGGCGGTGTTGCACAACGC
>JAFLCQ010000286.1 GCA_017302815.1 Planctomycetota bacterium | reverse complement strand
CTGGCCGGCGCGCGCTCCCCTGCTGGCCCTCGACCGCATCTACCTGCGCGGCCTGCGCGCGGTCGCGGCGTCACGCGTGGCGGCGCAGGGATGCTCGGACCACCACGGCCTCACCGCCGACCTCGGATAGCCAGCGGACCCCGGACCCCGGACCCCGGACCCCGGACCCCGGGCGCCCTCACTCGTTGGGCTGGTCGGGCGACTTGTGCTTGCGCGAGTGGCGGCGCGTCTCCGGCATCGGCACGGTGTCGGTGTCGTGGCCGGGATGCGGCTTGCCGACGGCGTCGCCGAGGGCGGCGATCGCCTCCTCGGGGGTGTCGGCCAGCTTCATCAGATCGAGGTCGCCGTGGCTGATGTAGCCGTGGCGGTCCTCCATCGTCTTCTTGATCCACTGCAGCATGCCGCCCCAGAACTCGCGGCCGTACAGCACGATCGGCATGGGCGGGATCTTGTGGGTCTGCACCAGGGTGACGGTCTCGAACAGCTCGTCGAGGGTGCCGAAGCCACCGGGCATCACGACCACCGCGCAGGTGTGCTTGAGGAACATCACCTTGCGCACGAAGAAGTAGTGGAACTTCACCTCGTGGTTGATGTAGGGGTTGGAGGACTGCTCCATCGGCAGCTGGATCGACAGGCCGATCGAGGTGCCGCCGGCCTCGCGCGCACCGCGGTTGCCCGCCTCCATGATGCCGGGCCCGCCGCCGGTGATCACGGGATGGCCGCGCTGCACCGCCAGCCGGCCGATCTCGACCGCCGCCTTGTAGAAGGGATCCGAGGACGGCGTGCGCGCGGAACCGAAGATGGTGACCGCCTTGGGCAGCTCGGAGAGCGACTGGAAGCCCTCGACGAACTCGCCGAGGATGCGGAACATGCGCCAGGCGTTCTCCTCGGTCTTGTGGCTGGTGGTGGTCGGGGTGTGGCTCATGGGCGTCTCCGGATACAGCGTATGCGCCCCGCGACCAGCCCGCAACCCCAGGCACGGACAAGCCTTGCGCGGTGTCCGGTGGGCGGGGCCGGGGTCCGGGCCGGCAGGCGCTGCACCGCCTGTTATTGACCCCGTGGTGGCCGACCCTAGTTTCCTGACCGACAGGATCCCGCGTCATGGCCAAGCTCACCGTCATGTTCGGAGCCGACCCGCAGTCGGAGCACTCGCTCGACAAGGACCAGATGAAGGTCGGGCGGGCGATGGACTGCGACATCGTCGTCGACAACCTCGGCGTCAGCCGCCATCACTGCACCATCGTCAAGGAAGGCGACAACTGGGCGGTGGTCGACGGCGGCTCCAACAACGGCACCTACGTCGGCGGGCAGAAGATCCAGAAGCACGTGCTGAAGCACGGCGAACGCATCATCCTGGGCAAGCACTCGCTGGTCTACGACCACCACGGCTATGCCGCCGCCAACGCCGCGACCGCCTCGAAGAAGGGCCCGGGCGCGATGGGCGGCGAGATGACCATGTTCGTCGACCAGGCCCAGCTCGCCAAGGCGATGGCCTCCGAGGTCGGCGGCAAGCGCATGGCGCTGGTGCTGAAGCAGGGCGGCCGCGACGTCGTGGTGCCGCTGCTGAAGGACGAGACCGTTCTCGGCGCCGCCGACAACGCCGACATCCCGGCCAAGGGCTTCCTGGTCAAGCCGGTGCAGGCCAAGGTGGTGAAGAACCAGGCCGGCCACCGCATCGTCTCGCAGGGCGGCTGGCGCGCGGTCAAGGTCAACGGCCAGAAGGTCGCCGACGCCCCCCTGAAGCAGGGCGACGTCATCCAGATCGCCGGCAGCTCCTTCACCTACCGCCCGGCGTGACCCCGGTCCGCGCCCTGGCCGCCGCCTGCGCCCTGGCCCTGGCCCTGGCCGGCTGCTCCGACGATCGCGAAGCCCCACCCGCCCCGGTGCGCAAGCCCGGCCTGCGCTGGGAGCAGTTCCCCGATGTGCCCATGCCGCCTGGTTGGAAGACCCTGCCCGGCGAAGAGCACGTCGCCATCGCCATCGGCAATGGCGCGGTCCGACGCCTGGACGTGGCCCTGGTGGCTCCGCCCGGCCGCACCGAGCTGCAGCCGCCCGAGGCGATGACGCGCTATGTCGGCACCGTCCTCAACGTTTCGGGCTGGACCCGCGACGGCGACGGCCGCGCCTCCGACCTGACGCAGCGCTGGCGCAAGGGCGGCGAGAGCCTGCTGGTCGAGGCCGAGCGCGACGGCGGCCTGGTGGTGCTGCGCTACAGCCTGTCCGGCACGCCGTAGCGCCCTGCCGGGCGGCCGCGATTCAGCGATTGGACGCGCCTGGGGGGCCGATAGCCTGCGCACCCCTATGGCAGACGACGACGCCCCGCTGACCAGCTATTCGGATCCGTTCTACGACCGCCTCGACGCCGCGATGCGCCAGCTGCGCCGGCAGTGGTGGCTGGTCGCCCTGGTCATCCTCATCATCGCCCTCGGTGCCGTCGCCCTGCGCCTGTGGCTGCATCGCGAGCCGATCGCCCTCGGCGGCGCCATCGCCGTGCGTGCGATCAACGAGCGCGACGATGCGAAGCGCGAGGCGGCCTGGAGCGAGCTGGCCGATGGCGCCAGCCACGATCCCGCCTTCCGCGCCGCCGCCTGCATCGAGCTGTGCCAGCTCAGCCTGGGCAAGGGCGACGCGATCAAGGCGCGCGACCGCGCCAAGCAGGCCGAGGACCTGGCCCGAGCCGCCAACGATCCCGACCTCATCCTGGCCGCCGGCCTGTCGCGTGCCGCCGCCACCCTCGATGGCGGCGACGCCGACGGCGCCCTCGCCCTCTACGAGCAGGCCGCGCGCGGAGCCGGCGCCAAGTACCCGGTGCGCAAGCTCGCCGCCGAGCTCGGCGCCGCCACCTGCCTGGAGAAGCAGGGCAAGCCCGACGAGGCGATGGCCCGCCTCGAACCGATCACCATCCGCAGCGATCGCGGTGCCGAGCAGCTGGTGCAGTTCGCCACCACCATGTACTGGCGCCTGAAGCGTGCGCAGGCCGAAGGCGCCAAGCCCGCTGCCGAAGCCGCCAAGCCTGCCGCCGAAGCGGTCAGCCCCCCCACCGGCGAAGCCGCCGCACCCGCGGCGCAGTAGCCGTCCACGCGCCCGATGGCGCGTCTCAGAACTGGATGGTCGCCCCCAGGCGCAGGGTGGCGATGGTGACGTCGGCGGTACGCGTAGGACCGGAAACCTGCCCGGCCATGACGTCGTTGCCGTGGCGCACCTGCAGGCCGGCATCCCAGATCACCGAACGCTGGCACCAGCTGAGGCCGACGGTCGCGCCCAGCCACAGGTCGCTGGTCGCCTGCACGTCCTCGTAGTGCTCGGTGTCGGAGGCGGGGGTCTGGGCGGGCAGCCACTCCGCCAGGGCGCCGCAGCGCGGAACCAGCACCGATCCAGGCAGGATGCACACCCGTTCATAGCCCAGGCGCAGGGTCCACAGGTCGTCGAAGTCCTGCGGATCGACATGGAACGAGACCGGGCTGCGCCGCGTGCCGCCCTGATCCACATAGTACTGGCGCCAACGCGTCCAGGTCGCATCGGCGGTGAGCGTGTTGATGTCGTCAGGGCGCCAGGCCGTGCCCAGGGTGGCCGAGGTCGGCTGGTGCAGGGTGGAACGGGCGGTCTCCGTCGTGGTCACGGGCGGCTCGGGCCCGAAGCCGTAATCGATGGTCTCGACCACGGTGGAGACGGTCTCCAGCTCCAGGTCGAAGCCCGGCTTCGCCACCACGGCCAGGGTCAGCTCCGGCATCGCCTGCCACATCGCCCCGAGCACCAGGCTGGTGCCGCCGAGGATGCGCACATCGTGGGTGCGCACGGTAGTGCGCTCATCGCTGAAGACCAAGCCGGAGAAGTCGAAGATGGTCGTTTCCACGTCGACCAGCTGCTCGCGGTAGTGGCTGGATCGCGTCCAGCTGTCGCGCCACTGGTTGAGGGTGGCGCCGAAGGACAGACCGGGGGCGAGCTCGATGCCGTAGCTGGCGCCGAGGGTGGCGAAGGAGCCGTCGCGGGAGAGCTCGCCGGTATGGTCGACCGTCACCACGGTGCCCATGCCATCATCATTCACATCGTACGAGCTTTCCTGCACCCTGGCGGAGAAGTCGTAGGTGCGCTGCCAGGCGATGCCGACGACCTGCTGGCACCCGAAGGCGTAGAAGGGCGCCAGGGCGCTGAGGTGCTCGGGGCTCCAGTCGCTCTCGGTCTCGTGATCGTCGATCTGGGTGCGCGTGCGGTAGAAGCCCAGCGAGGCCGCCAGCTCCGGCCGCTCGCACTGGGTCAGGCCGGCCGGGTTCCAGGTGCTGGCGGTGGCGTCGTCGGCGACCGCGCTGAAGGCTCCGCCCATGCCCAGGGCGCGGGGTCCGGCGCCGATGGCGACCGGCTGGGTGCCGGCGCTGAGATCGATCCAGTCGAAGGTCTCGCACCAGGCGAGCGCCGGCAGGAGCACGAGGGCGGCGCTGTACGGCGTGGGGTTCATTCGCCGACTCCACGCGCCGGACCGGGGACCTGCCCCTCCACCACTTGGCCGCGGGCGCCGTCGGCGCCGACCGAGACGACCTCGACCACGCCGCTGCGCCGCGCGCCCTCCGGCTGCTCCGGGAAGACGTGCAGGCGCATCAGGGCGACCGCGCCGGATCCGGGCCCGAGGTCGAGCCGCACGGTTCCGTCGTCGGCGGGAAGCACCGCGCCGGAGACCACCGGGAAGACCTGCCGCAGGCGTCCGGCGACGGCGGCGAAGAAGGCGTCGGCGTCCGCGGAACCGGACAGCTGGGCGTAGGCGTCGGCGCTGGCCACCACCCGTCCGGAGGCGCAATGCACCAGACGCAGGAAGCACTCGGCCTCGCGCTCGCCGCGCGCCATGGTGCCGGCGATGACATAGCGGCTGGAGAGGCGGCGGCCGGCCGCCGCCGCGGTGGCGGGATCGACGTAGCCGGCCTCGACCAGGGCCAGCTCGCGCGCGAGGATGCCGTCCGAGCGCTGGTCGACGTAGCGGAAGCGCCCGTCCTCGATCAGCGCCGAGAGCAGGCGCGGGTCGTCCCCGGCGCGCATCGCCCCCGGACGCGGCTCCTGCAACGGCAGGGCGAGGGCCACCGCGCGCAGGCTGCGGCCGAGCTGCGGTGCCGCCCGCGACACCACCCGGCGCTCGGCGACCGAGCTGCCGCCGTCGCGGGCGCCGACCACGAAGCGCAGGGTGCGCTCGCCGGGAGGGATCTCGAGTCGCAGGGTGCCGGCGGCGCGCAGACCGGAGAGCGGCTGGCGCGCCAG
>JAFLCQ010000285.1 GCA_017302815.1 Planctomycetota bacterium | reverse complement strand
CTCGCGATCGCGGCGGTCGGCGGCATCGACGGCGGCGATGCCGGCCTGCAGGACGCTACGGGCGGCATCGCGGAGATGGTTGCGCACTTCGGGCTGGACCAGTTGCTCGGACCAGGTCCTGGCGGCGTCGCGGATGTGTTCACCGGCCTTGCGGATGTGCTCGGCGGCTTCGGCGTGCGTGCCCATGGTTGGTCTACCTCGGCGACCAGTCTGGCCGGCCGGCCGGCCTGGGAAATGGGGTCCGGGTGGGCCGGCAGCCGCTTTGGAGGCCATCCATAAATGTCCGATAATGTATATTGTGTAATTTCTACGATGGGGAACACGCGGTGGAATCCAGGTGAATCGAATATTGTGGAATACGCGTTGCCGGAAACGGGGCGAAGCGTGCCGTGCACGCAGCTCAGCACCAGGCGAGTGGCGCGATGTAGATGCCGTTCAGGCCGTCGTCATAGCCGTAGGCGGCGATCCAGGTCCGCTCCCCATCGACGACGATCTCCGGGGCGAGCAGGCGACGGCGTCCCGGAGCCAGGACCGTGCATACGGCGCCGGTCCAGTCGGTTGGCGAACGCGACGCGAAGACGTCCAGGTGCTGGAAACGGTAGTACCAGCCATCCCGACGGATGACGAATGGGCTTTCGGCCTCGCAGAAGTCGTAGAGCGGATCCCGGGGCGCTCCGCCGAGGACGCCGACATCGACGGGCGGGCTCCAGACCCCGTCCAGGGTGGGGCAGGTGCGGCAGGAGACGGTGTGCTGGTGGCGCAGTGGATCGGCGGCGCCCGGATCGGTGTAGTAGGCGTACCATAGGCCGTCGACCTGGCGGTTGTCGAGGATCTGCAGATCCCTTCCCATGTCGAAGAAGGTCCAGGAGCCGGCGCGATTGCGGGTCCAGGCGAAGTCGATGCCGTTCGCGCCGGTCAGGCAATGGGCGCCGCGGGAATTGCAGAACATCCACCAGCGTCCGCCGTCGGAGACGCAGAACGGTGCCTGGAGATGGTGCGGCTCGTGGCCCATCGTCGGGTCCGATTCGCGGAAGATCCCCATCGCGGTCCAAGGTGCGCCGATCAGGTCGTCTGAGGACCAGCGGTAGGTCAGGCGGCCGCTGCCGGGCGCCGAGGTGCCGCGAACGCAGGCGACCAGGTGCCAGCGGGCATCGTCTGCCTGGAGCAGGGTGAAGTCGACCGCCTGGGCCCGTGGGCTGGCGTGGCGCTCGAGGGCGGGAGGCGAGACGAGGTGGCGCCACGGGCCGGCAAGGCGGGGAACGAGGGGGGTGTTCCGGTTCATGCCGGGTAGCGTGCGGACCCCCTGTCGGATGGCATGGACGCGGCCCCCCTGCACCTGCACTTTCCCGCCGCCACCGCCCATGGAGGCTGCGCGGCATGGATCCGCGCAACCAGACCGCCATCGAGGAGCTGACCAACCGGCTGCAGGTCCGGGTGCTGCGCGGATTCCACTGGCGCGACTGCGACCGCTACGAGGCCGCCGGCATCGCATCCTCGTTCACCCGGCTGCTGCTGGTCGAATCGGCTCCGGGCGGCGACGGTGGCCATCTGCGCCCGTTGCGGCCGCCAGCCGGAGCGTTGCGCTTGCAGCCGGGCTACGCCTACGTCGTCCCGGCCGGGATGACCTTCGACCTTGTCTACGCCCGAGGCCTGGCCGCCTATTCGCTGTTCCTGCGCCTGGATGACGCGTTCGGCGAGGACCTGCTGGGCGGCATCGGCCGGATGGAACGGATGCTGATCAGGCGGACGGACGTTGCGCTTCTGCGCCGGCTTGCCGAAGGCCGGCGGAGCCTGGGTGATCTGCTGCGCATGCGTGCCCTGATCGTTGGCCTTCTGGCCCCCCTGCTGGAGGCCAGCCTGGACGGGATCGAACGCCGGAATCTGCTGGCGACGCATTTCCCCGACCTGCTGGCCGCCGTCGACCGCCTGCCGCCGGCCAGGGCCTCGGTGCTGGGTCTGGCGCTGCATCTGCACCTGCCACCGGGGGCGCTGGCGAAGCGCTTCAGGCGCACGACCGGGGTGGCGTTGAAGCAGTTCCTCCTCGATCGCCTGCGCTCGCGCATGGCCGAGGCGGTCATGGCTTCATCGCGGCCGCTGGCGGAGGTCGCGCAGGGGCTCGGATTCGACGATCCGTTCTACTTCTCGCGTGTCTTCAAGCGCATGTTCGGCCTACCTCCAAGCCACTTTCGCAGGCAGACGCTCCCTGCCGGCGTCTAGAAAGTCCATGCCGGCGGTCGATGGGGTCATGGTCGGAGTTCCCTGACGCGGATGCTGGCGGCATGCGCCACCTACTCGCCTGCATCGTCCCGGCCTGCTTCTCCCTCACCTTGGCCGCGCTGGACGTGCCGGTGATCGATGGCGACTGGTGGAGGATCGGCGAGCAGAACCCCGATCTTGGGCAGTGGTCGACCCCGGGTGGCGATGCGTGCGACTTCACCGTGTTCCAGGCCGCGGACGGCGCCTGGCAGCTGATCGCCTGCGTACGCAACTGCGCGTGGCCCACCGGACAGCGGATCTTCCACCGCTGGGAGACCCGCAACCTCGAGGATCGCGACTGGACGCCCAAGGGGGTGTTCCTGACACCCGATGCGGAACTGAACCAGCTGGGGGCGATCCAGGCACCTCATGTGGTGGTCGAGGGTGGAAGGTGGCATCTGTTCTACAACGCCTCAACGGGCTTCGGCCAGCCGACGCCACGTGGCAATGCCGCCTTCGTCATGGAGGGAGCCGATGGCCGGGTGTTCGCGCATCGTCGCGCCGCGTCTGGGCAGCCGTGGCATTTCGCCATGGGACGCGATCTCATGCTGCTGCGGGACGATGCCGGTTGGCTGGTCTACTACACCGGACGCACCACGACCGGCGGGGTCCAGGACCGCAGTCCCGACACCATGGTGGTGCGGCGGTCACCGAGTCTGGATGGGCCCTGGGGCGACGCGACCGCGCTTGGCGTCAGCGGCAACCCGGAGAGCCCCTTCGTCGTGAAGCGCAACGGCGTCTACTACCTGTGGCAGCAGCTGCGGGTGTTCGCATCCACCCGACCGGACCGCTTCGAGGCGCCGGCGGTCGCCGAGCTGACTCCGGGATGGAAGTACGCCCCGGAGATCATCGAGCACGATGGTCGCTGGTACATGGCGGCCTACGGCAAGGGCCTGTGGATGTGCCGTCTGCGCTGGGGCACGCGCAGCGACGACGAGATCGCCGCCTGGCAGCGCGTTGAGCTCCCGCGCATCCTCGAGGCCGAGGCCGAGCGGCTGCGGAGGCACGAGGAGCGCATGCGCTCCAAGGATGCCGGCAGATGATCGGGCTCAGAGCCCGATCGTGATGGCGACGTAGACGCCCTGCTGCTCGAACTCGTCGAGGCGCTGTTCCGCGTAGCCGATGCCTACGCCAAGGCCGCGGCTGTCGCCCTGGGTGATGGCCAGGGTCGCCTCGGTGCCCCAG
The DNA here is from genome assembly GCA_017302815.1 of Planctomycetota bacterium. GTDB lineage: Bacteria > Planctomycetota > UBA11346 > UBA11346 > UBA11346 > UBA11346. The sequence goes on along the minus strand of JAFLCQ010000285.1, from coordinate 1,801 downwards.
GTCCAGCCGAAACCGAAGTCCGAACCGCCGTCGCCATTGACATAGGACAGGCCAGGACCGGCATTGAAGGTCAGCTGGCCGCGCAGCCGGTCGTTGATGTCGGCGTAGACGCCGGCGATGCCGACCGCGTAGGGCGCGACCGCCCAGAGATGCACGTCGTCATGCACGCGCCAGAAATTGGCGGAGAGGCCGAGTCCGAGGATGCCTCCGGCTGGGCTTTTGTCGTTGAAGCGGTATCCGGCGAGCGCCTGTCCGGTCACGGCGGCGTAGCCGGAGCGCTGATCGCCATTGGCGCCGTCGACATCGAGATCGACCAGGCCGGCGGTGATTGTGAGCCGGCGCTCCGCCCAGGTCGCACCGCCAAGCAGGTCGTTCAGGCCGCGCTCGGGGGCAGCCTCCGGTTCTGCGGCTTGCGCTGCCGCGGTCACGACGATGGCGGCGAGGATGCTGGCGGTACGGTGCATGGTGCGTCCCGATACCATGGCGGTTCGCTGTCGTCCAGCAGCCAGGGCAGGGCCATGCGTTCCCAGAACAGGGCCTCGTCATGGCCGGGGAAGTCCCGCTCCCAGACGCGGAAGCGCTTGGAATGGATGCCCTCCGAGCGCGGCGCGCCGCTGCGATGCTGGCGGTGATGGCACAGCTCGTGATGCAGCACGTGGTCGAAGAAGCAGGCCGCCACCCAGGGCCTGGCCAGTCGCGGGCTGATCTCGATGACGGGCTGCGGCAAGCGCCGGTAGCAGCCGAAGCGGAGGTGGCGCAGCCGTCGCTTGGGCGGACGGCGCGACCAGCGCAGGACGGGCAGGTCGAGATCGGCGAACGCCGCAGCATGGATCCTGCTGGCTCTGGCCTGCACATCGCAATCGCCACCGATGGTTTCCATGCCGCGCAGGTGGTTTCTGTGCATCTCCATGTCTGCATTGCGGTTGCGCAGGCGGATGTCGTCCAGCCACGCGCGTAGCCGTTGGCTGGTCCCATGTCTGCCCTGGTGGGCGATCCACGCCCCTATAAATACCGAACAGTCGGGATCATAAACAACGGCAGGATGCAGAGTCAGAATCAGGCGATCCGACGCGCGTCTGACCGACACCAGGCTCCGACGCAGACGGCGCAGGCGGACCTCGACCCCGGGCAGCTGGCGGCTCAGCGCTGACAGGCGCTCGCGGTCACCAGGCAGGCTCATGCGAAGAGGATGCTGCCGACGCGGACGGCGGTGGCCCCCTCCTCGACGGCGATCTGGTAATCGCCGGACATGCCCATCGACAGCCCCTGTACCCCGGTGCGGACAGCGAGGGTCCGCACAGCGGCAAAACAGGCCCGCACGGCTCCTGCATCGGCGACCTCGCCCAGCTCCGGTGCCATGGTCATCAGCCCGATCAGATCGAGTCCCGTGCAGGCGCGGATGCGTCCGGCGGCTTCGACCGCGGCGTCGGGGGGAAGCCCAGCCTTGGCCGCCTCACCGCTGGTGTTGACCTGCAGGTAGACCGGCAGGCGTAGACCGCGCTCGGCGCAGATGCGGGCGAGCCGGTCGATATGCCCGGGATCGCACAGGCTGTGCAGGGCGGTGGCGACCGGGGCGATCTGCGGCAGCTGCCGGCCCTGGACGCGGCCGATGTAGTGCCAGCGATCGCCCGGCTCGGCGTGGGACAGCATGGATTGCAGATGGTCGATGCGGTTCTCGCCGAAGTCGCGGACGCCGGCGGCGCGCAGGGCGGGCAGCACCTCGGGGCCCTGGCTCTTGGTGACGGCGATGAGGGTGACCGCCGCCGCGTCGCGACCAGAGCGGGCGCAGGCCGCGGCGATG
>JAFLCQ010000284.1 GCA_017302815.1 Planctomycetota bacterium | reverse complement strand
GTGAACACCGTGTGCGCGATCTGCGGCATGCCGGTCAACCCTGTCCTGCCCACCGCGACCTTCGAGGGCAAGGTCATCGGTTTCGGCTGCAAGGCGTGCCCGCCCAGGTTCGCCGCCGATCCGGCCAAGTACGGCCCCGCCGCACTGCGCAATCAGGTGGTGGAGGAGTGAGCATGCGCTGGAACGCGCCGCTGAGCGCCGTCGCCGGCCTGCTCGCCGGCGCCGCCCTGCTTGCCGCCATCCCGGCCGGCAGCTTCTTCGCCGCGCATGGGCAGGATGCGGCGGGTGCGGCGACCGGTGAGCGCTGGGCCTGCCCCATGATGGATTTCATCGGCAGCAAGCCGGGGACCTGCCCGGTGTGCGGCATGGACATGGAGCGCGTCACCGCCGGCGAGCTGACCCGCGAGCAGCAGCGGCGCATGGGCGCCCGCACGGTCACGGTGGCCGCTGGTCCGGCGACGGCGGTGGTGCGCGCCTACGGCTCGGCCGAGTACGACGACCGCTTCTCGCAGGTGGTGATAGCCCGCGTCGGCGGACGCATCGTCAAACGCCACGACGCCACCTTCGGCTGCTGCCAGGAGGTGCTGGTCGGCGATCCGATCATCGACCTCTACAGCCCCGAGGTGTTCCAGGCCCAGGGCGAGCTGGCTGCTGCGATCCGGGCCGGCAGCGCCGAGCTGGCCTCGGCGATCGAAGAGCGCTTCGCGCGCTGGAACCTCGCCCACGTCGCCGCCGCCATCCGCGCCGGCAAGCCGCCGGTCGACACCATCACCATCTTCAGCCCGGTCGGTGGCCAGGCCTACCTCGACGACCAGGACATGGTCAACGCCACCCTCATGGTCGGCTCGGAGATCAAGCCGGACATGCCGCTTATCAAGCTGGTCGATCCGCACCGCCTGACCCTGGTCTTCCACGTTCCCGAACCGCGGGCGCACTTCCTGCGCGCCGGGCAGCGCGTGCTGCTGTCCAGCGACGACGCCGGCGACCTGCCCGAGGTCGAGGCGGTGGTGGGCCGCGTCGCCAACGAGCTGGACACCCAGATCCGCGCCCGCGAGGTGCGGGTGCACCTCGCCGACGGCCGCCGCCGCATCCTGCCCGGCGCCCTGCTCAACGCCCGCATCCAGGCCGTGCTGGGTCCCGACCTGCAACCGGCCGATCCGGCCGACCGCTCGACCTGGGGCGCCTTCCCGCTGGTGCCCAAGAGCGCGGTGCTGTCCACCGGTGTGCGGCATGTCGTGTGGCGGGTGAAGACGCGGCGGCCGGACGGCGCGGTGCAGTTCGAACCGGTGCAGGTCGCGCTGGGGCCACGACTGGAAGGCGAGGATGGCGAGGATCGCTGGGTCATCCGCGCCGGGCTGAAGGCCGGCGACGAGATCGCCGCGCAGGGACTCTTCCTGATCGACAGCCAGGCGCAGCTGGCTGGCACGCCGTCGCTCCTCTATCCGGACGGGGCGGCGGCCGCCGCGCCCGCCCACAGCCACTGATCCGCCATGATCGCCTGGTGCATCCGCAACTGGCTGCTCTCGCTCGCGGTCGGCTTGGCTCTCGGCATCGCCGGGCTGTGGGCGTGGACCCGCGTACCGGTCGACGCCATCCCCGACCTCTCCGACAACCAGGTCATCGTCTGGGCGGAATGGCCGGGCAAGTCGCCCGAGGATGTCGACGAGCAGATCACCCGCCGACTCGCCCGCGAGCTGCAGGGGCTGCCGGGCGTCGCGGTGGTGCGCGGCATGTCGCTGACCGGCACCGGCTACGTCTACGTCATCTTCGACGACGATCGCGATCTCTACGAGTGCCGCACCCGGACCCTGGAGCGCCTGTCGCAGATCCAGGGCCTGCTGCCCGCCGGGGTGCAGGCGCGCCTCGGCCCGGACGCCACCGCCATGGGCCAGGTCTTCGCCTTCGCCCTGCAGGGACCCGCCGATCCCGAGCGCAAACGCTACGTCCTCGACCAGGTCGTGATCCCCGCCCTGCAAGGCGTGCGTGGGGTCAGTGAGGTCGCCCCCGCCGGCGGCGTGGTGCGCGAATACCAGATCGATGTCGATCCGACCCGGCTGGAGGAGCAGGGCATCACCATCGAGATGCTGATGGATGCGGTGAAGGCCGCCGGCCGCGATGTCGGCGCCATGTCGGTCGAGCAGTCCGGCGTCGAGACCATGGTGCGCGGGCGCGGCTTCATCCGCTCGGCTGCCGACGTCGAGCGCATCGTCATCCGCGGCAACGCCGCACAGCGCGCCGGCCTGCTCCTGGGCGACATCGCCACGGTGCAGGTCGGCGGCGCGGTGCGGCAGGGCCTGCTGGCCGACCAGCATGGCGAGCAGGTCGGCGCCATCGTCGCCATGCGCGTGGGCGAGGATCCCAAGACCGTCATCGGCGCGGTGAAGGAGCGCCTCGCCGGACTGTCCCCGACCCTGGCCGAGGACGGCCTGCTGGCGGTGCCCTTCTACGACCGCTCGCAGCTGATCCTGGAGACCAACCAGACCCTGGCGCGGGTGCTGATCGAGGAGCTGATCGTCACCTGCCTGGTCATCGTCGTGTTCATGCTGCATGCCCGCGCCAGCCTGGCGGTGGCGCTGGCCCTGCCGTTGGGCGTGCTGGCCACCTTCCTGGCCATGCACCTGCTGGGCATGTCGGCCAACATCATGAGCCTGGCCGGCATCGCCATCGCCATCGGCGTGATGGTCGATTTCGGCATCGTGGTGTGCGAGAACGTCACCCAGCACCTGGCGATGCTCACGCAGGCGCGCGCCGCCGCCGGACGACCGCCGCCGACTTCGCCCTTCGACCCCGAGGTGGTCGAGGCGGTGACCGCCGGCACCCGCGAGGTGTCGCGCGCGCTGCTCACCGCCGCGGCGACGACGATCATCAGCTTCATCCCGCTCTTCCTGCTCGACGGCCAGGCCGGCCGGCTGTTCCACCCGCTGGCGGCGACCAAGACCCTGGCCATCGCCGCGGCGGTGCTCTTCGGCATGCTGCTGGTGCCGGTGCTCTGCCGCCTGCTGCTGCCGCCCTGGCAGGCGCGCCGTCCCGTCGTCCTGGCCCTCTCTGGTGTCGCGGCCGGGATGGTCTTCGCCATGCTGTGGGGCGATGGCATCCGCATTCCGCTGGATCACGGGCGCTGGGCGGTGGTCCTGCCCGGCCTCGTCGCCGCCCCGCTGGCGGCCTGCCTGGCGGCCTACGCGGTGTGGCGCCTCGGCCGCGAAGAGCTGGTCAGCTACGAGGAGAACCCGGTCAGCCACGGCATCGCCGTCGCCTACGATTGGGCACTCACGCGCGTGCTGCGGCACAAGGTCGCCTTCACCCTCGCCATCGCCACGGTGGCCCTCACCGGTTGGACGGTCGGCGCGGGGTGGGCGACCATCAGCTGGCCGCTGCGCCAGGCCTTCGCCGCCGCCGGCGGCGATCTCACCGCGACCGCCGCCGATGCGGCCATGCGCCGCGCATTCCCCGGCATCGGCGCCAGCTTCCTGCCACCGCTGGATGAAGGCTCGCTGCTGTTCATGCCCTCGGTCCCGGCCACCGCCGGCCTGGGCGAGACGCAGCGGGTGATGCAGCAGCAGAATGAGGCCATCGCCGCGGTGCCCGAGGTGGCCGGACTCATGGGCAAGCTCGGCCGCGCGGAGACCGCCCTGGATCCGGCGCCGATCGGCATGATCGAGACGGTGGTGCTGCTGAAGCCCTATCGCGAGTGGCCGCTGCACGAGTTCGCCCAGCCCGACGGCTCGCTGCGCATGCGGCCGCGCACCCTGGCCGAGGTGCGCCAGGCCCTGGCCGCCGCCAGCGACATCCCCGGCGTCGCGCCCAGCTGGCTGCAGCCGATCGAGACCCGCGTGGTCATGCTGTCCACCGGCATCCGCTCGCTGATGGCCCTGCAGATCCTCGGCGACGACCAGGCCGCGCTGGAGCGCTTCGCCGAGCAGGCCGAGAAGGTGGTGCAGCGCGTCCCCGGCGCCGCCGATGTGCAGATGCAGCGCGAGGGTGGCAAGCCCTACGCCGAGATCCGCCTCGACCAGCGGCGCATGGCGCGCTTCGGCATCACTTCGGAGGCGGTGATGGCGGCGGTCGAGTCGGCCCTGGGCGGCATGCCGGTGGCGACCTCGGTCGAGGGCACGCAGCGCTACGGCGTGCGCATCCGCTATCCGCGCGAGCGGCGCGACGACCGCGACGAGTTCGCGCAGCTGCAGATCCCGGTCGCGGCCGGGCATGGCGCCATCGCCCTCAGCCTGCTCACCGCCTCGCCCACGGTCTACACCCTGCGCTTCGACGGCATCACGCCCGAGGCGTGGAGGCTGAACCAGCCGCTGACGGTGGCGCGCAACCTCACGCCGCTGTCGGCGACCACCGCTGAGTTGACCGTGGCTGCCGGCGATCCGCTGCCGGCCGGCATCGCCGATCCGATCGCGCTGCGGCGCCCGGACGCCCGGACGCCCGGACGATCGGACGTCACCGTGACGGCCCGGCGCGAGGATCCAGACGCGGTGACCTGGACGATCGGACCGATGGCGATCCGCAGCGAAGGCGGCAAGCGCACGCAGTACGTCCTGCTCAACGCCGGCGGCCGCGCCGAGGTCGACGTGGTGCGCGACGCCGACCGCATGCTGCGCGAGGCCATCGAGCGCGGCGAGGTGACGCTGCCCGCCGGCGCCACCTACCGCTGGGTCGGCCGCTTCGAGCAGAAGATGCGCGCCGACCAGACCATGACCTGGGTCATCGGCCTGGCCATGGGTGTGATGCTGGTGCTGATCCTGTGGGGCACGCGCTCGCTGCTGACCACCACCATCATCATCACCTGCAACGTCACCGTCACCACCGCTGGCGGCTTCCTGGCGGTGCATCTCTATGGCGCCGAGATGACCACCGCGGTGATCGTCGGCTTCCTGGTGCTGCTGGGGGTGATGTTCAACGACGGCATCCTCCTGGGCACCTACCTGCACGACCTCTTCCGCGTTCCGCCGACCACGGTCGCGGAGGTGCACCGCCGCGTCTTCCAGGCCGGCCTGCGCCGCCGCCGTCCGGCGATCATGACCAACTGCACCACCCTGCTGGCGCTGATCCCCATCCTGTGGAGCGATGGCCGCGGTGCCGAGCTGATGCGGCCGATGGTCCTGCCGGTGATCGGCGGCATGCTCGCCGACTACATCAGCCTGTTCAGCGTCCCGGTCTTCTACGCCTGGTGGTGGGAGGCGAAGCTGGCCCGCCGCGCCCGCGCTGGTGATGGCGCCTAGGCGTGGCACGCTGCCGGCGCGATGAGCGGCGCCC
>JAFLCQ010000283.1 GCA_017302815.1 Planctomycetota bacterium | reverse complement strand
TCCGAACGCCTGGTCGAGGCCGGAGTCGCTCCCTACTACCTGCATCAGCTCGACCGGGTGGCCGGGGCGGCGCACTTCGCGGTCTCCGACGCGCAGGCCCGCGCCCTCGCCGCCGAGCTGCAGGCGCGCGTCCCAGGCTACCTGGTGCCACGGCTGGTGCGCGAGGAGCCCGGCCGGCCGGGCAAGACGCCGCTGTCCTGAGAACCGTTATCCGTGCGGCCGGCGGTTGCCGCCCGGAGCGGCGGACGCATCATCACCGATTCATGGCCGACCCCCCGACCTCCGCCACCCGCAACCGCCGCACCCGCCGCGCCGCCGTCCTCTCGGTGGCGAGCAACAGCGTGCTGGTGGTGGCCAAGCTGGTGGTCGGCCTCGCCATCGGCTCGGTGGCGGTCATTTCGGAGGCCATCCACAGCGCGGTCGATCTGGTCGCCGCCCTGATCGCCTGGTTCGCGGTCACCGTGGCGGGCAAGCCCGCCGACGCCGACCATCCCTACGGCCACGGCAAGATCGAGAACCTGTCCGGCGTGGTCGAGGCCCTGCTCATCGTCGGCGCCTCGGCATGGATCATCGTCGAGGCGGTGGCGAAGCTGGGCAAGCCGGCCGAGGTGCATGGCGCCGGCTGGGGCTTCGCGGTCATGGCCGCCTCCGCCGGCGTGAACATGCTGGTGTCGCGGCACCTCATGCGCGTGGGCAAGGAATGCGACTCCATCGCCCTCCAGGCCGACGCCTGGCACCTGCGCACCGACGTCTACACCTCGGCGGGGGTGATGCTGGCGATGGGCGTCATCTGGGCCGGGGCGCGCTTCCTCGGCATGGACCTGTGGTGGGTCGACCCCGTGGTCGCGCTGCTGGTCGCCATGCTCATCCTCAAGGCCGCCTTCGAGCTGACCTGGGAGGCCGGCGGCGACCTGATGGACCGCGGCCTGCCGCCGGCCGAGGTCGACTGGATCCAGGGCTACGCCCGCGGCTTCCTGCCGCGCATCACCGGCTTCCACGACCTGCGCACCCGCAAGGCCGGTGCCCACCGCTTCGTCGACATCCACGTCGTCGTCGACCATGCCCAGAGCGTCGGGCAGGCGCATGAGGTGGCCGAGGAGATCGAGCAGGGCATCGCCCGCGAGTTCCCCGGCACCACCGTCACGGTCCATCTCGACCCATGCGACGCCCGCTGCCCACCGCGCTGCCTCTCCGGCTGCCTGCTGGGCAGCGAACGGCGCAACCGCATGCGCGCCGAGGCCGGCCTGCCGCCGATCGAGCCGCCGGCCCGGGGATGATGCCAGGCTGACGCTTGGCCGTAGGCCGGCGGACTGGTAGATCCCGGCATGCAATCGTGGTCGAGCAGACTGGGCGTCATCCTCGCCGTCACCGGCAGCGCGGTCGGCCTGGGCAACTTCCTGCGCTTCCCCGGCCTGGTCGCCGAGCACGGCGGCGCGTTCATCATCCCCTACGCCGTCGCCTTCGTGGTCATCGGCATGCCCATCGCCTGGATGGAATGGACCATGGGCCGGGCCGGCGGCGCCCGCGGCACCGCCGCCGTCCCCGGCGTGATGCGCGTGCTCGGCGGCCGGCCGCTGTACGGCTACCTCGGGGCGCTGGCCCCGGCCATCCCGGTCTTCCTGTGCGGCTTCTACCTCTTCGTCGAGGCCTGGTGCCTGGCCTACGCGTGGAAGTACCTCGTCGGCAGCGCCCCCGGCGCGACGGATGCGCTGCCGTCCTTCGTCGCCTGGATCGGCGCCGGGCAGGAGCACGGCCACCTCCTCGGGCATGGCGCCGCCGACCTGTGGACCTGCACCTGCATCGTCGTGGCGATCAACCTGCTGATCATCTGGTACGGCGTCGCCAAGGGCATCGAGCGGGTCTGCACCTGGGGCATGCCGCTGCTGATCGCCATCGCCCTGGCCATGCTGGTGCGCGTGCTGACCCTGGAACCGGTCGAAGGCCGCAGCGTCCTGCAGGGGCTGGCGGCGATGTGGGAGCCGCGCGACATGGCGGCGAAGCTCAGCGAAGGGAAGGTGTGGCTGGATGCCGCCGGCCAGATCTTCTTCACCCTGTCGGTCGGCATCGGCACCATCACCACCTACGCCGCCTACATGAAGCGCGACGACGATGTCGCCCTCAGCGGGCTCACCGCCGCCAGCGGCAACGAGTTCTGCGAGGTCGCCCTGGGCGGCATGATCGCCGTGCCGGCGGTCTTCGTCTTCCTCGGCGGCGCCTACGCGCAGTACACCGGCTCGTCGATCGCCATGGGCTTCTTCGCCCTGCCCGGCGTCTTCGAGCACATGCCGGGCGGCCGCCTCTTCGGCTTCCTCTTCTTCTTCCTCCTGTTCATCGCCGCCATCACCAGCTCGATCTCCATGCTGCAGCCGTCGATGGCCTTCTTCGAGGAGGCCCTGGGCTGGAGCCGCCGCCGCGCCGTCGCCCTGCTCGCGGCGGTGGTGCTGGTCGGCCTGGGCACCGTGATGTGGGGCAGCCGCGACACCGTGGCCATCGACACGATCAACTTCTGGGCCGGCACCCTGGGCATCGCGGTGGTCGCCCTGGTCACCACCCTGGTCTTCGCCTGGGCCTGGGGGTCGGACGCCGGCATCGCCGAACTGCGCCGCGGTGCCGAGATCGGATTGCCGCCGGGCCTGGCCGTGTGCATGCGCTGGATCACCCCCGTGCTGCTGCTGGTCATCCTCGCCTGGTTCGCCTGGGGCGAGCTGGCCAGCCTGCGCCAGGACAAGGGCCTGCTTCTGGCGCTGTGGCGCGACCGCGGCGCGCAACTGGCCGCCGGCTGGATGCTGGCCACCTTCGCCCTCTACCTGTGGATCGCGCATCGCGGCATGGCGCGCTGGAACGCCCTCGCCGCCAAGGAGCCCGCATGAGCGCCGCCGGCTGGATCACCATGCTCACCGCCATCGGCGGGGCCGCCGCCCTCTTCGCCTGGTGCCTGTGGCGCGTCCTGCGCACCCCCGGCGCGACCGAGCACATCCACGCCCCCCCGGACATCGAACCGGCGGACCAGCACCGGCCCTGATCGGCCTTTTCCGCTGGCCTGCCGCACGGGGACGCGGATCGTGCCGCCTCACCCTTGGAGCCCGCATGCGCCCGATCGCGCTTGTTGCCGCCCTTGCACTGATCGCCCCGCTCTGCGCCGGCGACGCCGCCCCCGCACCGGAGACGAAGCCCGTGGAAGCAGCCACCAACGCCACCCCCGAAGCCCTGCGCGCGCAGGTCAGCTACCTCGTCGGCATGCGCCTCAAGGGCATGGTCGACCGCGCCGTGCAGGAGGGCGAGCTCGACCGCGCCGAGATCCTGCGCGGACTGGCCGATGCCGAGGCCGGCAAGGCGCAGGAGCCGGACCAGGCGACGCAGCAGAAGCTGTTCGAGTCCTACGACGCCAGCCTGCAGGCCTCGCGCAACAAGAAGGCCGAGGGGCTGAACGCGGACAACACCGCCTTCCTGGCCGAGCACGGCAAGAAGCCCGGCGTGATGACCACCGCCAGCGGCCTGCAGTACGAGGTCGTCAGCAAGGGCCCCGAGGGCGGCAAGCAGCCCAAGTCCAGCAGCAAGGTCCGCGTCCACTACACCGGCACCAAGCGCGACGGCAGCGTCTTCGACAGCAGCGTGCAGCGCGGCGAGCCGATCGACTTCCCCCTCGACGGGGTGATCAAGGGCTGGACCGAGGGCCTGCAGCTGATGCGCGAGGGCGACAAGTTCCGCTTCACCATCCCCAGCGACCTCGCCTACGGCGCCAACGGCCCCGGCGCCATCGGCCCCAACGCGGTGCTGATCTTCGACGTCGAGCTGATCAAGGTGCTGAACTGACCCATCGCCATCCGCACGGATGACGATGCACGCGAAGGCCCCGGGGCTTCCCCGGGGCCTTCGCCGTTGCAGCAGGCCCCCGGCGGCCAGCCTGCCCGCGCCGTGACCAGCCTGATCGCGTCGCTCCTCGGCCCCCGCTTCTGGATCCCGGCCTACGCCGCCCTGCTGGTCGGCCTCTACGCCCCGGGCGAGTTCGCCTGGCTGAAGCCCTTCGTGCCGGTGGCCCTGGGCGCGATCCTCTTCTTCACCTGCCTGAAGATCCCCCTCGGCTCCGTGGTCGACGGCCTGCGCGACCGCCCGCTGCAGACCCGCACCGCCTGGATGGCGGCGGTGAAGCTGCTGCTGCTGCCGGCGATCGCCTGGTCGGTCACCCGCCTCATCGCCCCGGACTGGGCTGCCGGCGTGGCGCTGGTGACCCTGATGCCGGCCGGGCTCTCCTCGGTGGCGCTGGCCGACCTGCACCGCGGCGACCGCGTCCTGGCCCTCTTCCTCATCATCGTCACCAGCCTGCTCGCGCCGCTGACCGTGCCGGCGGGGATGGCCCTGGTCCATCCCGGCGCGACCCCGGACCTGGCGAAGCTGGCCGGACAGGCGACCTACATCCTCGCCCTGCTCGCCATCCCCTTCACCGCCGCCCAGGTCGTGCGCCGGCTGCTGCCCGGGGTGGTCGAACGCGGCATGGCCTGGTGGGGACGCGGCTCGATCCTGTCCCTCATCGTCATGATCCTGGTCAGCTGCCTCGCCAACCGCGGCGCCTGGGCGGCCTGGGAGCCGGCGCGCATGCTGGTGCCCCTCGGCCTGGCCTGCCTCGCCTCGGCCACCGCCCTGGCCTGCTCGCTGGCCTTGCGGCGCATATTGCCCTTGCCGGCGGTGACCGCCTTCGCCTGCGCCGCGCTGTACATGAACAACGGCCTGTCGATCGCCTACGCCACCCAGTTCCATCCCGGCGATGCCCACGTCATGCTGCCCTGCGTGCTGATGCAGGTGCCGATGGTCGCCGGGGTGGTGCTGTGGGGCCGCTGGGCGAAACCGCACGACGGAGAGGACGCGCCGACATGAGCCCGATGCACGACCAGCTCCGTTCCGCCCCCCTGCGCTGGCGGCCGTGGGGGGCCGAGGCGGCGGCTGAGGCCGGTGAACGCTCCCTGCCGCTGGCCGTGCTGGTCGGCGACGCCCTCGACGCCTGGACCTCGGGCTGGATCAACGCCATCCACGCCGACAGCGAGGTGTGCGCGCTGCTCGACACCGCCTTCGTGCCGGTGGCGGCCGAGCGCTGCGACCATCCCGCCCTGGCGGCGCTGGCGCAGCAGGTGCTGGGCCTGGTCGCCGACGCCGCCGGCGTTCCCTGCCTGCTGGTGCTGCTGCCGGGGCGGCCGCCGCTGCCGCT
>JAFLCQ010000282.1 GCA_017302815.1 Planctomycetota bacterium | reverse complement strand
CGATCGGGCCGGCGCCGAACACGGCCACGCTCTCGCCGGCCTGCAGGCCGCTGCGTCGCACCGCGTGCAGGGCCACCGCGGCGGGCTCGGTCATCGCACCCTCCTCCAGCGAGACGCCGGCGGGCAGGGGCAGCAGGTTGCGGCGCGGGGCGACGACGTATTCGGCGAAGCCGCCGTCGCTGCGCGAACCGAGGTAGCCGTAGTCCTCGCAGCGGGCGTAGGCGCCGCGTTCGCATTCCGGGCACTTCCCGCACCACAGCAGCGGGAACACCGTCACCGGCGTCCCTGCGGCGAGGTCGCAGGCGCTGGCGACGGTGCCGGCGAACTCGTGGCCGCACACGGTCGGGAAATGGTAGGTACCCTTGCTGAACACGCGCGGCACGTCGCTGCCGCATACGCCGCAGCTGGCGATGCGCACCAGCACCTCGCCGGGGCCGGGGATCGGGGTGGCGATCTGCTCGACCCGCAGGTCGCCGATCGCGTGCAGGACGGCGGCTTTCATAGGGATTCTCCACACAGAGCACCGGAGGGACCAGAGACAGACAGATGCGAGCCTCTGGTCTCTCTGGTGCTCTGTGTGCATATCGAAGTCACGCGGCCACCGCCTTCCGGGCGCCGCTGCCGTTGCGGCGTTCGAGGCCGTCATTGATCGCGGCGCGGGTCTGGCGCACGTTCTCGGCGCGGGCCTGGCCGGGGATGAACACGCTGCTGGTGCCGGCGACCAGGATGTCGGCGCCGGCCGCCACCATGCCCGGGATGTGCTGCAGGCTGACGTTGCCGTCGACCTCGATCAGGGCGTTGCTGCCATGGCGCGCCAGCCAGGCGCGGACATCGCCGATCTTGCGCATGCCGCAGGGCACCAGGCGCTGGCCGGCGAAGCCGGGATTCACCGTCATCACCAGCACGTGGTCGAGGCGGTCGATGACGTAGTCCAGCATCTCCGGCGGGGTCGCCGGGTTGAGGGCGGCGCCGGCGCGCATGCCCAGGTCGCGGATGCTCGCCAGGGTGCGGTCAAGGTGGCGGCAGCTCTCGGCGTGGACGCTGACCCAGTCGGCGCCGGCCTCCTTGGCCAGGCGGACGAAGAGGTCGTTGTCCTCGACCATCAGGTGGACATCCAGCGGCAGGCTGGTGATGCAGCGCAGCGCCTTCAGCTGCTCGAACCCCAGCACCAGGTTGGGGGTGAAGGCCCCGTCCATGATGTCGACGTGCAGGACCTCGCAGCCGGCCGCTTCCAGGCGGCGGACCTCGTCTTCGAGATGGCACTGGTCGGCGCACATGAGCGACGGTGCGATGCGGACGGCGGGAGCTGCCATTGCCACGCGGGGTTGGGGGTTGGGGGTTGGGGTCGTGTGACGGGTGACATTGCCCAGCCATGCTGCGCGCAGGTGCTCAAGCGACGAGCGCAGCTGCCCTTCGAGTTCGCAGTCGCTGTAGTCGCGGCCCAGCTTCGGGCCGCCGATCTCCAGGTAGCCGACCAGTTCGCCGACCGGGACGAGGTCGCTGCGCTCCTCCAGCCAGGCGCGGGTGGCGGCGACGTCGACCACGCCCTTCTTGCGCTCGTCGGGGCCGAAGCCGAAGGTCTTGTCGTAGGAGGCGTCGGTGTTCTTGAGGTGCAGCTCGCGGCACCAGGGCAGGCCGGCTTCCAGCAGGCCGATGTGGTCGACCTTGACCTGGCGGTCGCGGCCGGCCCAGCCGTGGGCGATGTCGATGCAGTAGCCGACCGCGGCGGTGTCGGCATGGGCGGCGTGGTAGGCGGTCAGCTCGGTCATCAGCTGGCGCTGCTCGGCTGGGCTGCACGGCGGCTCGGCCTCGCAGCTCATCGGCTCGACGGTCAGCTCGGGCACGCCCAGGCGGTGGGCGAGGTGCATCAGTTCGCGCATGTGGCGGGTGTAGGTGTCCAGGCCCTGGGCCTTGGTGCCCATGCGGTCGCGCAGGACGGCGCCGGGGTTGTGGCCGGCCGAGCGCGCGCCCAGCAGGGCGGCGACTTCGATGAGGCGCTCGTGGTTGCGCCGCGCCACGCCGACCCATTCGTCGCCCTGGAAGTAGCCGCCCAGCTCGCGGTGGGCGGTGAACACGCTGCTGATGACGATGCTGTGGTCCTGTGCCTGCGCGCGCAGGCGGTGGAAGAAGCTGTCGGGCAGCTGGTACATCTCGAACCAGGTGCCGAGCTGCAGGTGGCGGACGCCGCTGTCCGCCATCAGGCGGAACAGCCACGGGTAGCTGTAGCGGTAGAGGATGGGGTCGCTCTTGACGCCAAGCTGGACGGTGAGGCTCATGCCGCCGATCCTATGATTGGAAATGGCGCATTCGCCTGTATTATGTGATCGTTATATCTGACTAAACAATCAAATCAGATCACCACATGCTCGCCGCCGAACGCCACGATCGACTCGTCAACCTCTTGCGTGACAAGGAGTTCCTTGCCATCGACGAGGCCTGCACGGCGGTCGGGGCCAGTCCGGCGACCATCCGGCGCGACTTCGGTGAGCTGGTGGCCCAGGGCCGGGTTGAGCGCCTGCGTGGCGGCATCACCAGACCCCGGCGCGACGCCCTGGCGATGGTCCCCTTTGCCGCCCGCGAAATGCACTGCGCAGCTGAGAAGTCCGCGATCGCGCGGCTGGCAGCCGGCCTGCTGGCGCCGGGCGACGCCGTCTTCGTCGACGGCGGCACCAGCACCCTGCATCTCGCCAGCCACCTCGGCGCGGTGCCGGCGCGGGTGATCACCAACTCGCTGCGCCTGGCGGCGGCGATCGGCGCCACCACCTACGCCAGTCCGGTCGAGGTGCACTGCACGGGCGGCTACCTGCTGGCGCGCGGTGGCCTGCTGATCGGTCCGCAGGCGCGGGCCGGCATCGCCGCCTACCACGCGCGCTGGGCCTTCCTGTCAGTCGGCGGGGTGGGACCGGATGGCGTGTTCAACACCGACGAACTCGTGCAGGACGTCGAGCGCGAGATGATCGCGCATGCCGACCGCGTCGTCGTCCTCGCCGACCACACCAAGATTGGCGCCCGCTCGCTGTGCCGGGTCTGCGACATGGCGCGGGTGCATGAGCTGATCACCGATGCGGCGGCCGAGCCGGCGGTGATCGACGCCATCCGCCGCGCGGGCGTGGCGGTGCGGGTGGCGTGAGGGTCCGGGGTCCGGGGTCCACAAGACACTGAGACCCCAGACAGCGGACCACGGACTGCGAGACCCCGGACCCCGGACCCCGGACCCCGGACTATGCCTTGACCCAGCACTCCACCACCGGCACCGCGACGCCAGCGGGCTTGTCGGCGGGCAGGTTGACGAACAGGCAGTCGGGGCCGCCGACGGTGTCGCTCCAGTGCTTCTGCCAGTCCTCCAGGCCGCGCATGGGCAGCTCGGAGGCGTCGTTGAGCAGCTGCGCGTACTCCACCCGTCCCGCCAGGCCGGGCAGCACCAGCTGCTTGTAGGGCCATTCCAGGACGTGGACGTAGAGGCGGTTGGTCTCCGGGTTCCAGGTGTAGTCGCAGCCGTTGGGCGGGGCGGGGAAGCCGTCCGGCACCTGGGTGCAGCCGTAGATGCTGCGCGCGTGCCGCTTCATCCAGCGGCCGATGTCGGACAGGCGCGAGAGGGCGCGCTCGTCGATCTCGCCGCGGCCGGTCGGGCCGACGTTCAGCAGCAGGTTGCCGCCACGCGCGACGCTGTGGATCA
Source organism: Planctomycetota bacterium (assembly GCA_017302815.1). Taxonomy (GTDB): domain Bacteria; phylum Planctomycetota; class UBA11346; order UBA11346; family UBA11346; genus UBA11346. The sequence continues at coordinate 1,603 of JAFLCQ010000282.1, read as the reverse complement.
GGGTGCGGATCAGCTCGTCGCTGCTGCGCCAGGTCGCCTCGTCGCGGTGGTAGCCCCACGATCCGCTCAGGGTCTGGCAGGCCTCCCACACCACCTTGCGGCCCTCGTGGGTCGGCCACTTCAGCGGGCTGAACTGCTCCGGTGTCTTGACGTCCCAGCCGTGCGGGATGTCGAGGCGGTCGTCGAGGATGATCTTCGGCGCCAGCTTGCGCACCAGGGCCAGCAATTCCTCGCTGCGCCAGTCGGCTCGTCCCTTGCCGCTGCCGTCGGCCTTGGGGTAGCTGAAGTCGAACCACAGCACGTCGACATCGCCGTACTGCGTCAGCAGCTCGCGCACCTGGCCATGCAGGTAGTCGGCGTAGCGCTGCTGGTCGCGGCCCTCATTCAGCTTGGCGCGATCCGGCGATTCGCGGTAGGGGCCGATGTGCGGATCGATGACGTAGTCGGGGTGGTGCCAGTCGAGCAGCGAGTGGTAGAGGCCGGTGCGCAGGCCCTTGGCGCGCATGGCGTCGACCAGCGGGCGCAGCAGGTCGCGCTTGGCCGGGGTGTTGGTCGCCTTGTAGTCGGTCAGCTTGCTGTCCCACAGGCAGAAGCCCTCGTGGTGCTTGGTGGTGACGACGTAGTACTTCATCCCGGCGCCGGCGGCGGCGTCGGCCCACAGCTTGGGGTCGTAGAGGTCGGGATCGAAGCGGCCGAAGTAGCGGCGGTCGTAGTCCTCGCTGGCGATCTTCTCGTTGTGGCGGATCCACTCGTGGCGGGCGGGCAGGGCGTAGAGGCCCCAGTGGATGAACATGCCGAAGCGGTCGCGGACGAACCAGCTGGTGTCGCCGTCGGTGGTCAGGACGTCGTGGCGGAAGGTCATGGGCGGCTCCTGCGCGCGATCCTAGGCCGCGCGTGGCGCCAGCGCTATGCCTGCGGGCGCTGGCGTTTGTGTCCATCCGCGCGAGCATCGGGCGTGGCCGCCGCCGTCCCCATCGACCCGCTCTGCCGCATCCTGACGGTCCAGCGTTCGGTATTGGGTACCTGGTGGAGCATGCGCCTCTGCGATCCGTTCTGGCGCGTATATCTGAACGAGCAGCCCGGAGCAGAGATGCTGCATCCCGGCGGGGTGCATCGCCTGGTGCCCGGGCGGATCCATCTGATGCCCGCCTGGATCGCCTACACCGGGCGCTGCCGCGATCCGGTCGAGCAGCTCTACGTGCACGCCGATCTGGCCGACTGGGGTCGCGGCATCTTCACCGCCCCGGTGGCCCTGCCGCCGGATCCGGCGATGTGCGACACCCTGCGCGGACTGATGGGAGCGGCGGCGTGGAGCGCGTCCGGCCGGCTGCGCATGCGCTCCTTCGTCCTCGCCGCGCTGGCCAGGGCGGTCGAGCAGCTGCCGGGGGAGGCGCAGGACGCCCTGCTGTCGGGCCTGGCCGGCGACGATCCGGTGTCCTCGCTGCGCCGCTTCGTCGAGGAGCACCTCACCGAGGACCTCGACCTCCGCCGCCTGTCCGCGGCCTGCGGCCTGTCGCCGCGCCACCTCGGCGAGCTGTTCCGCGCCCGCACCGGCCGCACCCCCATGGCCTACGTGCGCGAGCGCCGGGTCGCCCACGCCGCC
>JAFLCQ010000281.1 GCA_017302815.1 Planctomycetota bacterium | reverse complement strand
CGCCGCCCTGCACCGTCCCGCCGGTGCTCCGGCGATCGGCTTCCGTGCGCCCGCCGCGGCCGCGGTGGTGGCCTGCGCCATCGCCCCCTTCGCCAGCGCCCTCCCCGATGGTCTCGACAGCACCGCCGAGCAGCTCGGCTTCGCTGATCGCGCGGTGGCGGGCAGCGCTCCGTTCGCGGACTACGTGGTGCCCGGCCTGCCAGAGATGCTGGCGGTGGTCGTCGCCGGCCTGATCGGCGCGGCGGTGGTGGCGATGGCCATGCGCGCCGTCCCCGCCCTGCGCCGCTCCTGAAGCGGTCGTATCCGGAAAGCAACGAGGCCGGCCGCGATCGCGGCCGGCCTCGTCATGTGGCGGTTGCGTCGAGCGGCGTCAGCCGGCGGCGACCAGCAGGCCGCGCACCTTCTCGCGCTGCTCCGGGCTCAGCGACTCGTCGGCCGCAACCGCGTCAAGCATCGAGCGCAGGTCGCCGCGGAAGACCTCGGTGCGGACGTGGTGCAGCAGCTCGCGCTTGTAGCTGCCTTCGTCGATGCGGGCGGCGAAGCGGTGGGCACGGCCCTCGGGCTGCTGCGCCAGGAAGCCGCGTCGCGCCAGGTTGCGCATGACCGTCAGGATGGTGGTGTAGGCCAGCCGCTTCTCGTGCGGGTCGGCCATCAGTTCATCGTGGACGTCGTGCACGGTCGAGGGACCGCGTGTCCAGATGTGGTGCATCACCTTGACCTGCAGGGGGCCTATCAGCTCCATATGCGCTCCGGGGAAGCAGACATGCTAGCAGGATGCGAGCCTGCGTATAGGGGGATTCCCGGTGTCCGTATGCCTATGCGCGGACCAGATCGTCCTGCCATGCCGCGACCGTCCCCTCGCCCAGCTGGTGCAGCCAGCGCTTCGCATCCTCCGGGTAGCCGGCGGTCGGGCCCAGCCAGGCGAAGCGTCCGCTCCAGTGCCGGTTGAGGAGCAGCATGTGCAACTCCCTGGCGTATTTGGCGATGCATGAGGCGGCCGCGATCAGTGGCTCGGCCGACTCGCCACCGACCAGGAAGGCGGCGGCGGTTGCGTCGCAGCGGTAGCGGCAGGCCGGCGACGTCTCTTCGATGATGTCGACGTTCCGGCCCGGCCAGGTGCGTTGCAGCAGGTCGCCGTAGCGTTTGCGGCCACCCAGGCGGTCGCAGCCGACCATGGCCGGCACCGCCGGATCGGGATGGGCATGGGCCAGCAGGGTGCGCACCACGTCAAGCTCGGCCGCGGCGCGGTTCACGCCCTGGCGGCGGGCGGCGTTGAGATGGCGCGGGTGGAGGAGGCGGCCATGCACGCCGATGGCGCTGCCGGAGGCGATGGACCACGTCGGCAGGGGGTTGGCGGCGACCGGCAGGCGCAGTGTCTCGGCTCCGGCCATCCACGGCGCGGCGGCGCGGTCGGCGGCGCTCTCGCCGAGGAGGGCGAAGAGGTCGTCGGCGGTATCGGGCTGGAAGCCCGACAGCCAGGCCGCCGCCGGCAGGGCGACACGTTCGAGGCTGCCCAGGTCGCCCGGCTTGTGCACCTGCTTGCTGTCGGCCACGCCCAGGGCAGCCAGTTCGCAGGCGAAGGCGGCGGGATCGGCGACCTCGGCGCAGGCCGCTACCACCGCCAGGGGACCCAGGGTGGGGCCGTAGCCGGCCTCGTCGATACCGATGCGGATCATGCCGGCAGGCTAGCGCCGCCGCTGCCGCCGCTAGCCTGTGGGCGTGCGCCTGCTGCTGTGGATCGTCCTCGCGCTGACCGCCGCGGTGCTGATGCATGCCCGTCTGGCAGGCTGGCCGGCGGCGCCGGACCTGCCGTTGGCTCTGGCCGCCTGGGCGGTGGTGATCGGCGACGCGCGTTCGTGGATGCTGCGGCTGTGGCTGGCCGGGGCGCTGCGCGATCTGGTCGATCCGGGTTCGCTGTGGTTCCATGCCGGGGCGCATCTGGCGCTGGTCATCGCCCTGCTGCCGACCCGGCGCTGGCTGCCCGGCCTGCCCTGGCTGGCCCTGCTGTTGTGCGGCGCCGGCATGGCGCTGGCGGTGCAGGGCCTCGACATCCTGGTCGGTGCACGCGGCGGCTGGACGCCGTGGCTGGGCGGCCTCGATGCGATCCTGACCGGGCTGGTGGCGCTGCTGTTCGGCCGCATCGCTCCCGGTCCGAAGCGCACCGTGGTGGTCGATGAGGACGACCTGGCCGCCGACGCGGCGCCGGAGGCGGATCAGCCTTTGCGGTCGGCCGGCAGCTGAACCCCGGCCTGCAGCAGCACCTCGGTGGCGAAGGCGCCCGACGGCAGGGCGAAGTCGACCCAGGTGATGGCGCCCTCGACCGCGATCTGCGGCTTCTCGCGGAAGGCGACCAGCAGCTGCCGGCGTCCTCCCGGGCTTTCGAAGGCGCCGTTGGCGCCGAACCATGCCCAGTCCAGGCCGGTCGACGCGCTCCATGCCCGTTCCTCGGCCAGGATCGCCTCGCTGGGGGCAAGGCGCCAGGTGCCGGGCATCGGTCCGGTGGCGATCGCGTCCAGTTCGCCCGGTGCGGCGCGGCGGTTCACATCCGCGAGGTCGGCCTCGCTGACCAGGAAGGGGATGCCGTCACGGGTGCAGGCGATGTCGCCGGCGCGCAGGCGATGGGTCAGGCCGCCGGCCGCGCGCGCGTCGAGGACGGCGTTGAACACCGCCGCCTGGGCGGCCGAGGCGATCAGCTTGCGCAGCTCGTCGCCCTGGGCGAGGGCGCGCGCCGGCTCCTGGCCGCGCTTGAGGGCGGCGAGGACGCGTCCCTCGGGGCCGAGGCGGAAGCGGCTGGGCAGCGGGTCGCCGGCCTTCCAGCCGCCCGACGGATCGACCACCAGGGCGATGGCGGTCTGCACATCCCCGGCGCCCCAGGCCTGGGCGATGCGCAGGTTGACCCCGCCGACGCCGAAGCGCTGCGGCCCGAAGCGGTTCGCCACGCCCTCATTGGCCAGGCGGTTGAGCGCCGACTGCAGCGCCACCGGTTCGCCGACGTCGCCCAGGCCGAGGCGGAAGCGGTTGCCGCGCAGGTGGCCGACGCGGATCTTGTTGAGATGCCGCGAGACCTGCCGCACCGCCAGGTGCCCCTTGGCGAAGGCGGTGGCGAGGTTCGCCAGCTGCTCGTCGCGGCCGGCATGGACGGAGAACCACTGCCGGGTGACGGCATGGCGGTCCTTGCGCCCGGCGAAGCCGACTGCCATCGCCTTCACGTCGCAGGCCCGCGCCAGGGCCACCGCCACCTCATCGGTGGTCAGGCCCTCCTTCTCGATCTCGACGTAGAGGTGCTCGCCGCTGCCGGAGGGGGCGTAGGCGGGTTCCTCGGTGACGAAGAAGTGCTGGCTGCCGGGAAGGAGGCGTCCGAGGGATCCCATCAGGCTCCCGCGTCGCGCCGGGCGCTGGCGATGCAGTGGTCGCGGTAGGCGTTGCGCAGGCGGCGGCCCCATTCGCCGACCGTGCCGTCGCCGATGGCGCGGCCGTCGACCTTGACGATGGGCAGGACCTCGCGCACCGCGCTGGTGATCCACACCTCATCGGCGGTGTAGACGTCGTCGCGGGTGATGCGGCACTCGTACCAGGTCAGGCCGAGTTTTTCGGCGATCGGGCGCACGCCGGCCTTGGTGATGCCGGGCAGGCAGTCGATGGTCGGGGTCATCACGCGGTTGCCGACGCGGATCAGGACGTTGCTGGTCACACCCTCGGTGACGTAGCCGGCGTCGTCGACGTAGAACGCCTCGTGCGCTCCGGCCTTGGCCGCCAGCTCCAGGCCCTTGCGGCCGGAGAGGTAGCTGGTCGTCTTGAGGGTCGGCAGGTGGCGCGACGACTGGAAGGTGACGGCGGTGACGCCGTGCAGATAGCTGGACTCCGGCGGAGCGTGGACGTCGCGCGCGATCACCACCCAGGTCGGCTCGCCGACGGTGCCGAAGACGCCCTCGCCGTGGCAGCCGGGGGTCACCACCATGTTGACGCGCAGCTCGGCATGGCCGCTGCGGGTCAGGATCTCGCGCACCACCCGACGCACCGCCGCCTCGTCGAAGAAGGGCTTCTGGCCGAAGGCGGCCGCCGACTCCCAGATGCGGCGCAGGTGCTCGGCCAGCGCGTGCGGGTGGCCGTCGTAGGTGCGGAAGGTCTCGAAGGCGCCGACCCCGCGCAGGAAGCCGAGGTCGAGGACGCTGATGCTGGCCTCGGCGGCCGGGACGATGCGGCCGTTTACTGCGAAAAAGTCGATTGCCACGGGGGTTGGTGGTTGGGGGTTGGGGGTTGGGGTGGCGGGCACGGGGTCTGTCGTGAGAGGGGGGATGGGTAGAGGAGGCGTCTTCGATCGCGGATCCATGGTTCGGATCACGACCCCAACCCCCAACCCCCCAGGGGCGATGCTGCTCAGGGCGCCTTGGGCTTGGCTGCCGCGTGCAGGGCGTCGTTGAGCATCACCTCGTTCTTCTTCACCAGCACCTCGATGCGGCCGTTCTGGCTGTTGCGGCGGAACAGCAGGTTCGGCTTGCCGGCCAGCTCGGACGCCTTGACCACCGCGCCCTCGGGCAGCAGGGTGACCTTCGAGCCACCGGTGACGTAGAGGCCGGATTCGACCACGCAGTGGTCGCCGAGCGGGATGCCCAGGCCGGCATTGGCGCCGAGCAGGCTGTTCTCTCCGATCGAGATGACCGTCTTCCCGCCGCCCGACAGGGTGCCCATGATCGAGGCGCCGCCGCCGATGTCGCTGCCGGCGCCGACGGTGACGCCGGCCGAGATGCGCCCCTCGACCATCGACTTGCCCAGGGTGCCGGCGTTGAAGTTGACGAAGCCGGCGGGCATGACGGTGGTGCCTTCGGCCAGGTATGCGCCGAGGCGCACCTGGCTGGCGTTGGCCAGGCGCACCCCCGAGGGGATGACGTAGTCGGCCATGCGCGGGAACTTGTCGATGCCGTTGACCTGGAAGGGGCTGCCACCGGCGACCGCGCGCAGGCGCAGGCGCTCGACATCGTCGGCGTCGACCGGGCCCTGGGTGGTCCAGGCGACGTTGGACAGCAGGCCGAAGATGCCGTCGAGGTTCTGGCCGTGCGGCTTCACCTTGCGGTGCGACAGCAGCTGCAGGCGCAGGTAGACGTCGTGGGCGTCGCGCGGCTTGTCGGCGAGGTCGGCGATCTTGACCAGGACGATGGCGCGGGGCAGCTCGATGCCGCCGATGGCGCGCGGGCGGCTGATCGCCTCGGCCAGGGCGTCGAGGGCCTCGATGTTGGCGTGGCGCTTGCCATCGCCGCGGAAGGCGGCGAAGGCGGCGCGGGCGGCGTCCAGCTGCTC
>JAFLCQ010000280.1 GCA_017302815.1 Planctomycetota bacterium | reverse complement strand
ACCCAGCCGCCGGCAGGTACCGGCCCGAACGCGTGCAGCACCGCCCAGGCGGTGGCCGGATTGATCGCCAGCTGCGCCGCCTGCGCGTCCGGCAGCCCGGCGGGCAGGCGGGTCAGCCGCACCGCATCGGCGACCAGGCGCTGGCACCAGCTGCCGACCCCGTCGCGCGGGCGCACCAGATCGCCCGGACGCAGATCGACGCCAGGGCCGACCGCCTCGACCACCCCGACCCCCTCGTTGCCGAGCGTCGCCGGCAGCACCGGCAGACGGCCATAGCTGCCCTCGATGACGTTCACATCGGCGGGATTGACCGGCGCCAGGCGCATGCGCACCGCAGCCTGGCCGGGGCCGGGCACCGCGTCGGCAACCTCCTCGACCCGCACCACGGCGCCAGGATCGCCGTGGGCGTGGATGCGGACCGCCAGGCCCATGTCAGACCCGTTCCAGGTGCCAGGTGCGGCTGGTGAAGTCGTGGCCGATGCGCGGGCGCAGGCCGATCGACATCAGCACGTCGCCGCCGACCACCTCGCCGTCGACGCGGTAGCGCGCCGACGGATCGAGTCCGCGCAGGCGCAGCACCGGGAAGGGTGCGTTGGCCTCGGCGACGATGCTGACCCAGGTCACCAGCGCACGCGAACGGTCCGGGGCCACCACCATCCATGACGCCGCGCGGCGATCTGCCGGGGCGCGCAGGCGGTAGAGGTCGCCGCCCGCCAGCAGGTCGCGCACGCGGTTGTACTCCGCGACCACCGCCCGCGCGGTCGCCAGGTCCTCGGGGCTGAGCTTGTTGAGATCGAGCTCGAAGCCGAAGGCGCCGGTGAAGGCGACGTGCCCGCGGGTCAGCATCGGGGTGGTGCGGTGCACCTGGTGGTTGGGGCAGGCCGAGACGTGCGCGCCCATGCTCGACAGCGGATAGGCCATCGAGGTGCCGTGCTGGATGTCCAGGCGGCAGATGGCGTCGCTGTTGTCGCTGGTCCACACCTGCGGCATGTAGTGCAGGAGGCCGGCATCGAAGCGGCCGCCGCCGCCCGAGCAGCTCTCGAAGAGGACGTCGGGGAACTCGGCGGTGATGCGCTCCAGCATGGCGTAGAGCGCCAGGACGTAGCGATGGTGCACCTCGCCGGCGGGGAAGGCCGGGCTGGCCACCTCGGTGAGGTGGCGGTTCATGTCCCACTTCACATAGCTGATGCGCGCCGAACGCAGCACGGCGGTGATCGAGCGGTAGACGTGGTCGGCGACCTCGGGCCGGGCCAGGTCCAGCACCAGCTGGCTGCGACCGGTCGAGCGGTCCCGCCCCGGGATGTGCAGGCACCAGTCGGGATGGGCGCGGTAGAGGTCGGAGTCGGGGTTGACCATCTCCGGCTCGAACCACAGGCCGAAGCGCATGCCCAGACCCTCGATGCGGTCGGCCAGGGCCTTCAGCCCGCCCGGCAGCTTGGCCTCGTTGCACACCCAGTCGCCCAGACCGGCCTTGTCGTCCTTGCGGGCGCCGAACCAGCCATCGTCCAGCACCATCATCTCGACCCCGATCTCCTTCGCCTTCGCCGCGATCGCGACCAGCTTCTCGGTGTCGAAGTTGAAGTAGGTCGCCTCCCAGTTGTTGATCAGGATCGGGCGCTGCGCGTCGCGGTAGCGGCCGCGCGCCATGCGCGTGCGCAGCAGGCGGTGGAAGGTGCGGCTCATCCCGCCCAGGCCGTCGCCCGACCACACCAGCAGGGCCTCGGGGGCCTGGAAGGCGGCACCGGGGGCCAGGCGCCAGCGGAAGGCCGGCGCGTCGAGGCCGATCTGCACCCGCGCTTCGGCGAACTGGTCGACCTCGGCCTGGGCCAGGAAGCAGCCGGAGTAGGCCAGGGCCAAGCCGCGCGCCTCGCCATGCTCCTCGGTCGTGCCGGCATCGACCACGGCGATGAAGGGGTTGTGCTGGTGGCTGCTGGTGCCGCGGCGGCTGCCGACCCCCTGCGTGCCCGGGCGCAGCGGCGTCAGATCGACATGGCGCTCGCGGGCCCAGGCGCCGTTGAGGGTCATGAGCGAGCGCTCGCCCGGCGGCAGGTCCAGCGAAGCCGACAGGGCGCGCAGGACGCAGCGTGGCGCGTCGCCGGCGTTGACGATGCGCAGGCTGCGGGAGACGGCGTCGTGGTCGCGGAACTGGGTGTAGGACAGCTCGACGCGCACGCCGCTGGCGCGGTCGGCCAGGACGATGCTCAGGGTGTCGGCCTCGCCGGCGGCCTCGACGTAGGTCGCGGGCAGGCCGGCCAGCTTCGGCTTGCCGGCGGCGATGGCGTGCGACTCGTACACCAGCTCCAGCGCCTGGGTGCCATCCGGATGCTCGACCAGCACGGCCGGACTGCGGAAGTCAGTCAGACCGCCGGTGGGGCACTCCTGTCCCAGGGTGTCCAGGGAGTAGCCGTGCCCGGCCGCCAGCGGATTCGGGCTGAAGGCGCGATCGATCAGCGGCGCGATGCCGTCCAGGGCTCCGGGCTGCACGCGGGCGCCCCAATGCAGGTGCTGCAGATGCCCATGCCGGGTGATCGCCAGCACGTAGCTGCTGCGCGGCCCCTGGAGGAAGAAGGTGCGGGAGTCGGCGAGGTATGCGATCATGGCCGGGCAGCATCGCCGCCCGGCCGCGTGCGCCAGAGGCGGTCAGGCCGGCGGAGGCGACGCGGACGAAGCAGCGCCGGGGCCGGGCACGGTGCCGCTATCGTGCAGGGTGGCGATCGGGGCTGCCGACTCCTGCGGGAAGAGGCGCTGGAGGTAGCGCTGCAGCTTCTCGTTGGTCGGGCCGTAGCCGCCATCGTACATGTAGTGCTCGAGATCCTGGCCGAACTCGCGCGCGGTCTGGTAGCGGTTGGCCGGGTTCACCTCGAGGGCCCGGATCATGATCTGCTCGAGCTTCTCGGGGATGTGGGGATTCAGGCGGCGCGGCGGCTTGATGGAGTAGTTGTCCATCTTGTCGACCAGGTCGTCGATGTCGTTGACGTTGTAGACCACCGTGTTGGTCAGCAGCTCGTACATCACCAGGCCGAGCGAGAACACGTCGCTCTGGCGGGTGGTGCCGACGAACTTGGCCTGCTCGGGGCTCATGTATGGCAGCTTGCCCATGATCACCTCGGCCTCGTCCGGGGTGTTCATGATCACGGCCTTGGCGATGCCGAAGTCGGTCAGCTTGACCACGCCGCCATAGGTGATGATGACGTTGCTGGGCGTCACGTCGCGGTGGACGATGTTCAGCGGCTGCCCGCGCATGTCCTTCGCCTCGTGGGCGTAATGCAGGGCACGGCACACGCGCGAGATCACGAAGGCGCCGATGTCGACGTTCGAGACCTTGTGCATGTCCTTGTGGGCGCGGATGAAGTCGGCCAGGTTCTTGCCGTGGGCGTACTCCATCACGATGTAGTACACGCCCTTGGTCTGGCCGAGCTGGTAGACCTGCAGCACGTTCTCGTGGATGAGGTCGGCCACCAGCTTGGCCTCGCCGACGAAGAGGTCGACGTTCTCCTTGTTCTTCAGGTATTCCTTCTTGATCGTCTTGATGGCGACGATCTTCCGGAACCCGTCGGCGCCGAGCTGCTCGGCGAGGTACACCGAACCCATGCCGCCCGAGGCGAGCTTCCGCAGGATCTGGTACGAGGTGAGGTACTGGATTTCCTGCATGGCTTTGTGAGTTGATTGCTACCCGCCGGGCCCGCTGGTGTCAACGCGGACTGGAAAGGACCTGCATCGCCCGGGTCACGCCCAGTGCAACACCTCGTCGAGGTGGCGGCGGTGCGGAGACGGGGGGGACTCCGCCGGTACTCCGAGCCAGATCGTGCCGATATGGGCCATGCTCGTGGGGTCGGCGCCGAACCAGCGCAGCACCTCGGGATGCGCCATGAGCGGGCTGGTCGACCAGAACGAGCCCAAGCCATGCCCGACCGCGGCCAGGAGCAGGTTCTGCACCGCCGCGGCGGCCGCGTCGCGATCCTCGCGACGGCGCTCCTCGCCCCCCTCCAGAACGCAGGCCACCTGGATCAGTCCGCCGCAGGCGGCGATGCGCTCGAGGGCGGGCCCCAGCTTGCGCGCCTCGACGCAGGCGGCGACCGCCGGCCGGCGCAGCACCTCCAACAGGCGGGGAATGGAGTCGCGGTCGGCGACGCCGAAGCGCCACGGCTGGGTCAGGCGGTGGTTCGGGGCCTGCACCGCCGCCTCGCACAGGGCACGCAGGGTCTCGCGCGGGATCGGCGCACCGGTGAAGGCCTTGACGGTGCGACGGGCGGCGATGGCAGCGAGGACATCCATGCCTGGACCCTAGCGCCGCATTCCGCCCGCCCAAGGGCTCGGGGCTTGAGCCTGCTCGCGGCGCGCAACGCTGTCCGCCCCATGACCGACATCGCCTCCCTGCAGCGCTTCGCCAAGCCCGGTTCCATCACCATCGACGCCGGACTCGGCGGTCTGCCGCGCGTGTCCTTCAACACCCCGCTGTGCCGTGGCGAGTTCTACCTGCATGGCGCGCACCTGACCTTCTGGCAGCCCGCCGGCCACGCCCCCGTCCTGTGGATGGGCAGCCAGGGAGCCTTCGCCACCGGCAAGCCGATCCGCGGCGGCGTCCCGGTGTGCTGGCCGTGGTTCGGGCCCGCTGCCGACGCTTCCAAGCCCGCTCACGGCGTCGCCCGTCTGCAGCCCTGGAGCCTGGAGTCGCTCAGCGTCTCCAGTGAGGGCGAAGTCACCGCCGTGCTGCGCCTGTCCGACACCGCCGCCACCCGCGCGGTGTGGGACGCCGCGTTCGACCTGCGCCTGACCGCGGTCTTCGGCCGCCGCCTGTCGATCGAGCTGGCCGGCAGCAACACCGGCTCGGCCGCATTCCCGGTCGGCGAGGCGCTGCATACCTATCTCGCGGTCGCCGACGTGCGCCGCGTGGCGGTGAAGGGTCTGGCCGGAGCCGCCGGCCAGGACCGCGTGGCGCAGCCCTTCGCCATCACCGGCGCCGAGGAGATCCGCGTCGCCGCCGAGACCGACCTGCTGTTCACCGGCACCGACGCCGTGGTGACGGTGGCCGACCCCGTGCTGGGCCGCACCCTGCGCGTGTCGAAGTCCGGCTCGGGCTCGACCGTGGTGTGGAACCCCTGGGTGGCCAAGGCCGCCCGCCTGGCCGATTTCGGCGACCACGAGTGGCCAGGCATGATCTGCATCGAAGCCGCCAACGCCGGATCCGACGTCTACCAGCTGGCGCCCGGCGCCACCCACCGCCTGCAGCAGGTCATCGAGGTGCTGTGATGGACCGCATCGACCAGCACGTCGCCGACCTCTGCGCCCGCGCCCGCCCGGCCGCC
>JAFLCQ010000028.1 GCA_017302815.1 Planctomycetota bacterium | reverse complement strand
CCGCCGCGTCGTGTCGGCCAGCTACATGCCCCTGCTCAACGCCCAGGCGATGGTCCTCGACCACCGCCAACGCCGGCTCGACCTCGCGCTCGCCCGCGGCCTGCAGCCGGCGGCACTGCGCGGCTGGCTGCGCATCGAACTCGGGCCGCTGCTGGATGCCCGCGGTCCGGCCTCGATCCGGCCGCTGCCGGCGGAACCGCCGATGCGGCATTACCTGCGCGACAGATAGCTATTCGATGCGCGGCGGCGCGGTCGACCAGCGCCAGGCCAGGCCGATGCCGAGCATCAGCCCGCCCTGATCGAGCGTCAGATCGACGTCGTCATCGCTGACCTCATGGCTCAGGTCCAGCCAGCCCGCCTGCGCCGACACCAGGAGGCCTGGGCGCAGCTGCCACAGCACCAGCAGCTTGGCGTCATAGCCGCTGCAGCTGCCGCTGCCGGAGATATCGCCGCGCGATGACGATCCGGGAAGATCGAGGGTGGTCACGCCATAGCGGGCGCCGGGCTCGGCGACCACGGACCAGTCATCGGTTATGGCCCATCCCAGACCGGCGCTCACCCGCACGCCCGCCGAACCGAGGATGCCATCGCTGCCGTAGGTCCAGGTGTCGGCGAGGATATCCGCCCCAAGCACCAGACCGATCGAGTCGCCCGGCCTGGCGAAGCTGTAGCGCCCGCCCAGCGCGAACTCGGTGCCGGAGGCGAACGCATCGCTGCCCGAGCGCGACAGGGTCGGACTCTCGATCCGGTAATCGAAGGCGGTGGGCAGGGCGGCGATGGAGACGCCGAGGTCCTTCACCACCAGCTCGGCCGCCTGCGATGCGGTGGCGGAGGCGAGGATGAGGACGGCTACGCAGGTGGATGGATGCACGGCTGGGATCCGGATGGGGCGGCGGAGAGTGTCTCGGCTCACAGACGCAGCACCAGCCGCACGCCGACCAGGGCGTGCGCGACGCTGGAATCGATGCCGCCACCGCTGTCGGCGCCGGCGAGATTGTCGCGCCTGGCGGTGAAGGCCGGGTCGAACCACGAACCGCCGCGGACATGCACCCCCGGCGAGGTCCACTCCCAGACGTTGCCATGCATGTCGTGCAAACCATGGCTGTTGCCGGCGGTGCCGCCGACCTGACGCGGGCCGCTGGTGGCCCGCTGGCTTTCGCGGACGATGGCACGCGCCTCCAGCTGAGCCGCCGTGCCCGCGGTGGAACCCCACCACCAGGTTCCGCTCCCACCGCAGGCGGTGGACCACTGCGCATCGCTGGGCACCTCCAGCTGCACGCCGGTGCGGGAGCGGAATCCCGCCAGCGCCGTGGCCACGGCATCATAGCTGAGATTGAATGCCGGCATGCCCGCGGAAACGGCCCCCGCCGGCACCTCGGTCGGCACGACCGCTGACCATGGCGCCGACCCGGCAAGGCGATCCCACTGCGCCTGCGTCACCTCGAAGATCGCGATCAGGAACTCGCCCGATCCGGACCCGACCCGGCGGAAGGCCATCTCGCGATCGCGCAAGGTGGGCGACGACGCATCGAGATCCATGCGCGATGATATCTCGCCGGTTTGCAGATCGAGGACCATGGCCTCGGCGTTGACCGCGCCGACATCCTCATCGAGGCCGCCGCTGGCGGAGCCGCCACCGGTGGACACCCCCAGGTCGGGAATGCAGCCGGCACAGGCGAGGACGGCCAACGAGACGGCGGCGAGCCAGGTGCGTTCATGCATGGTTCATCCATTCCCGGCTGGCGAGGCGACCACCTTGATCAGGACCGGCTGGTAGGCGGCCCGGTGCAGGGTGCGATCCTCGACCATGATGCCGAAGCTGTAGTAGGTATTCAGCGCCGGACCCGGCAGCGCATCGATGGTCCAGTTCAGGTTCCCGTTCTGGTCCAGGGTCGGCGGAGTGGGTCCAGAGGGGAAGCCGACCAGGCTCCAGCTCATGGCGCCCGTCGTGCCGCCCTGGATGTCGGCCTGGTAGATCATGGTCACGCCATCGTAGCTGCGCATCGGGGCGTTGGAGAGGAAGAGCGGGGCGTCGGCATCATCCGGCCCGGTGATATGCACCCGCACCGGCACGAGGAGCTCGTAGCCGTCGCTGTCCGTGACCTTGACGTAGAAGGCGTCGTCCTGGCCGGCCACGTTGACCGCCGGGGTGTAGGTGAACGCCCCGGTCGCCGGCGTGAAGGAGACCGTTCCCAGTGTCGCCCCGCCATTGGCGGCAGGATTGCCGTCGCCATCGGTCAGCTCGTAGGTCACCCCTGATCCGTCCTCGGGATCGATCGCCTTGATGCTGCGGCTGATCGGCAGGTCGACGACGGTCGCGAACCAGGGATCGCCGGCGATCGGCGCATCCGTGGCCGGATCGACCATGCGCGGCGCATCGTTGATCGCGGTGATCGCCACGTTGCGCTGCAGGACGCTGCCCGACAGCGCACTCGCGTTGCCGCCATCGCCGTCGTTCACCGCGACCGTCAGCACCCGGACCGCCGTTGGCGGATTGTCGCCGACGTTGCGGTAGTGGATCGTGCGCAGCAGCGCCGCCACCGCCGTGTCATCGCCAGCAGTCAGATCTATAGCGAGATCCTCGCCGCCCTGACCGCTGTGACCAGAACGAACCACGCCGATCGGAACACCCTCGTAGCTCACCGTACCCGTCACGATGCTGATCTGCCCCGTACCAGTGCCGGTTGCGACAACGATGAATTCGTCGCCCGAGTCCGGACTCGCGAGCGTCACCTGCAGGTAGCCGCCAGCGAGGTCCGGGCTGTCGCTGTCACTAACCGAGCCGCTCGGGGCGATGGGCACAGCAGCCGTGTCCTCCACATACGTGAGATCAGCGGCCGGGATCTGCACCAGCGGCGGATCCGTGTCGTCGATGACGATGTCGCAGATGCGCAATGGCGTCTCAAGCGGCATCCCCATCGCCGTACCATCATTGCCGCTGTCCTTGACGCTGAAGGCGAAGCCATCGCCAGCGCCCGAGCTGTTGTTGTGGGTGTAGCGGAGCAGGCCATCATCGATGTCAGCCTGGGTGAATGTGCTTGCCGTGTCGAGGGCGGTCCACGTCCCGCCGATCCAGGCTGAACCATCCCAGGTCGCGCCGACCAGGCGCGCAAGCACACCCTGCGGAGGCTTGAGGTAGATGGTGTAGGTGAGGGTTCCAGGCGCATCCTCGGTGTCAGCGGCCGACAACAGCGTATTGGTGATCGCAGCGGTGAATCCGCGATTGAGATGCAGCTGACCGCCCACCGTCACCGTCGGCGCATCGTTCACCGGATTGACGGTCACATGGACCGTGCGGATCAGCGACGCCGCCGGCGATCCGTTGTCGGTCACCTGCACTTGAATTTGGGCCGTGCCGCTCGCATTCGCGGTGGGGGTGAAGCTCAGGGTTCCCGTCGTGGCCGGGCTGGCGTAGGACACGGAGACCGTGCCCGTCAGCGCCGGGTTGTCGTTGCCGACCACGGCGATGGACAGGCTCTGGCTTTCGCCCGCCTGACCTGCACCGATGCCGGACAGCGAGATCGTCTGCGCCCCCGCATCCTCATCGATCGTCAGATCGGCCACGGTAAGCGTCGGCGTGTCGTTGAGCGCACGGTTCACGACCTGGAGATCGGGCACCACGCGTGCGTCGTACTGCGCATTGCCGCTGCTGGTGACGAAGCGGACGACGAAGGGGACATCCCCCTCGTCGAGTCCGTTGTCCACGCCGGCCACGGTCACGGTCTGCGGCGTCGACCAGTCGCCACCGGAGCCGCCCGTGAAGGACAGCGGCATCGCGGTGACGATGGACCCCTGGCCCGCATCGGAGGCGGTGACCACGATGGTCACGGGATCGACCGGATCGGAATCGAGCCTCACCGAGAAGGTCGCGACTCCGCCGCCCTCATCCACCACCAGGGTCAGGTTGGGGACCACGAGGTTCGGTGTGACGGTCACCCCGGCGGCATCGTCATCATCGATCGCCACCCCGAAGGTCACGGTCGGGACGGCCTCGTAGCCGCTTCCGGGCGACCCCGTCGTGGTCAACGTGACCACGCCGTCGTGATCGCCTTCGGCAACCGCGTCATCACGCGCGGCGATGGTGACCTCCTGCGGGACATTCCACGGATTCGTGGCATCGAAGGTCAGGGTCGCGGGGGCGGCATCGACCTGCGCATCGCCCGCGACCGCCACCGTCACGGTCATGCCCACGCCGGGATCGGTGGCGAGGCTGACCCAGAACGTGTCGCCGCTGCCGTTCTCGGCGGACCGGAGATCATCGTCGCCAGGAGCCCCGGACATGGCGATGACCAGCCCGGGTCCATCATCGTCCAGGTTGGTGGCCGACACGTCGGCGATGGCGATCGCCTGGTAGGCCGCATCCGCGCTGCTGGCTGCGAAGGCGATGGCGAAGGAGGCATCGCCATCATCCGTTCCCGCGTCATCGACGCCGGTGACGGTCACGGTCTGCACCTGGTCCCAGTCCGCACTGGTGAAGGTCAGGCTGGAGGGGGAAACCGCTCCTTCGGCGGTGTCATCGCTGACCACAGCGATGGTCACGTCGGCCACCGGCTGGCTGGCGAGGCGGACCCCGAAGCTGGACGCGAGGCCGGATTCGGATGTCACCAATCCGCCGGATGGCGAGACGATGACCGCAGCGACGTCATCGTCCCGCACGGCGACCTGCAACGGGATGATGGCGATGCCGTTATAGGCGGTGTCGGCCGAGGTCGCCGACTGGCTAATCGACACCAGCTGCGGATCAGCCTCGTCCACCGCATCGTCGATCGCCTGGACGGAGACGGTCCGGGGCTGGTTCCAGTTGGCGGTGGTGAACAGGAGGGTGAGCTGCGTGCCTGCCGTCGTGGCATCGGTATCCACGCTGATCTGCGGCGATGGCGTCAGGGTGATGGTCACCGGCGCGCTCGGCGCGGAACCCAGCACCACGGTGAAGGAGTCCGAAAGCCCCGCTTCGCCGACTTCGGTGGTACCCCCCGACTGCGCGACCACCACGCCGATGCCGTCGTCGTCCTGGTTGGTGATCGACACGTCGATGGGATCGAGTCCGTTGTAGGCCGCATCGGTGCTGATCGCTGCGGCCGTGAACACCACGAACAGGACGTTGCCATCGTCATTCGCGTCGTTCACGCCGGTGACCGTTACCGTCTGCGCCGTGTCCCAGTTCAGCGGCGAGAAGGTGAGGCTCGCCGGAGCGACGACGCCTTCGTCCGTGTTGGAGCTCGACAGCCCGACCACCACGTTGGCCAGGGGCTTGCTGGTCAGCTGCACGAGGAACTGCGCCGTGCCTCCGGCCTCGGTGGTCGCCAGTCCGGACGCTGGGCTCACATCGACACCGACCGACTCGTCATCGTGGATGGTGACCGCCAGCGGAGCGGCGGAGATGCCGTCATAGACCGAGTCATCGGCGCTGACGACCTCGTGCTGGATGCTGCTGATGTGGTCGCCCTCGGCCACCTCGTCGTCGATCGCCGTCACCGTGATCACATGCGGCGTGTCCCAGTCGCCGCTCGTGATGGTCACCTCATCCTGATCCCCCGGCAGGTCGGGGTCGGCGTCGAGGCGCACCTGATCGTCATGCGA
This sequence comes from Planctomycetota bacterium, assembly GCA_017302815.1. GTDB lineage: Bacteria > Planctomycetota > UBA11346 > UBA11346 > UBA11346 > UBA11346. The sequence continues at coordinate 14,416 of JAFLCQ010000028.1, read as the reverse complement.
CAGGAGGATGGTCACGGTACCGATCGGCTGGCTGGCCAGGGTGATGCTGTAGGTGTCGTCGGCGCCCGACTCCGACACCTCGGTCGCTCCGCCGACATGGGCGATGACCACCGCCGCGACATCGTCGTCCGTGTTGCGCACCGAGGCGTCCGCCGGGTTGATCGGCAGCAGCGAAGCACCGTCGCCGCCATAGCGCTGGTCCGTCGACACCACCGCCGCGATGACGACCGGGACAACGCTGTCGCCATCATCGACCAGATCATCGACCCCGCGCAGGGTCACGGTCTGCGGCGTGCTCCAGTCGCCTGCGGTGAACAGCAGGGTGCCGGTGCCGTCGATGGTGACCTCGCCGGACATCGGACTGGTCAGGGGCACGCTCACGTCGGCGGTGGGCTGCGAGGTCAGCACGACGGTGAAGGTCGCGGTCCCGCCGTTCTCGCTGGTGTCGCCGGACACCGCCGAGACTGCCACTCCGGCCGTATCGTCGTCACGGCAGCGGCCGGTGACATCCAGCGGATCGAGGGCGCTGTACACCGCATCCGTTCCGGGGATCACGCTGGTGAGGATGGTGAACAGTTGGTCGCCATCGGCAATGTCGTCGTCGACTCCCGAGACGGTCGCGAGCTGGGGCGTGGCCCAGTTGGCCGAGGTGAAGGTGATCGTGGCCGGCGAGACGGTGGCGACAGCGGCGTCGGAGGTCGCCAGCGCCACGGTCACATCGGCGGTCGGCTTGGTGCGCAGGCTGATGCTGAAGCTGCGCGCGTGGTCGTCGTCCGCCGCCGACTCCGTCACGTTGAGGCCGCTGGCCGGGGTGATCAGGAATCCGGCCTCGTCGGTATCGTCCTGGTTCGTCACCGCGACATCGTCGGGGTTGATGGCGTTGTAGACGCCATCGGCGCTGACCGCCGTGGTCACGATGGTGAACGCACGGTCGCCATCATCGACGCTGTCATCCACGCCGGTCACGGTCACCAACTGCGGGATCTGCCAGCTTCCCGGAGTGAAGGTGGCGCTGGCCGGGACGCTGCCTTCCGCGGGCGCGTCGCTGGCGAACAGGACGGTGACGTTCGCGGTCGGCTGGCTGCCCAGGGCCACGCTGAAGGACGCCTGGCCACCGGTCTCGTTCGTCACCAGTCCCGACACCGGCGTCACCGTGATCGCGGCGGCATCGTCATCATTGATCGGGACGGACATGGCCGGGATCGACACCTGGCTGTAGCCGCCGCCGATGGCGTTGAACGAGAGCGTGCCGAGATGGAGGCCGCCTTCGTCGATCGCGTCGTCGACCACGCTGACGACCAGCTGCTGCGGCACGTTCCAGTCGGCGGGCTCGAATGTGAACGAGGAGGACGAGAGGGTCACCTGGTCGCCGGCCGACACCGCGATGACCACCGTGCCCGTCGGCTCGCTGTCGAGGACGATATCGTAGGAGGTGCTGATCGCCGGCGACGGATCATCCTCGTCGAGGAGCCCCCCCGTCGCGAGCGTGACGGATACGCCGCGCACGTCGTCGTCGGCGTTCGTGAGCTGCACGTCAGGGGCATCGTAGCCGTCATAGAGCGGATCCGCCGATGATGCGGGATCGAGGATCACCGCATAGGAGGCGTTGCCGTCCTCGACCGCGTCATCGAGACCCGTCACCGTGACCAGCTGCGGGATGGAGTAGTCCGCCGGGGTGAAGACCAGCGAGGTCTGCGCGCCGAGATCGCCTTCTCCGGCATCAGACACGCGCAGCGGGATGGTCACGTCATTGGCTGGCGCCGAGAGCAGCCTGACGCTGAAGACCGCGACATCGCCATACTCGGTTGTGCCGAGACCGCCCGTGGGCGTGACCTGGATGGCGGCGACCGAGGTGAGGTTCTCGACCTCCACATCATCGACCGCCAGGCCGTTGTAGTTGGCATCGGCGCTGGTGCAGGTGGTCGCGATGGCGAAGGATCCCGCACTCGCCTGACCGGTGACGACGACGACGCGCAACCGGTCCCAGTTCGCAGTGGTGAACACCAGGCTTGCCGGGCTGACGGTTCCCTTGGCCGTGTCGCTGGACGCCAGTGCGATGGTCACGCTGGCGGCCGGACGCGAGTTCAGGGCGACCGTGAACACGGCCTGACCGCCACCAGTCGTGGTATGCAGGCCGCTGGTCGGCGAAACGGTGACGCCCGCGCTGTCGTCATCGGCGTTGGTGGCCGACACGTCGGCCACGGCCCGGCCATTGTAGACCGGATCATCGCTGGCCGCCGCCGAGGTGACGATGCTGTAGGCCACATTGCCATCCGACTCGCCATCATCGATGCCGACCACGGTCACGGTCTGCGGGATGTTCCACGCTTCCGGGGTGAAGGTCAGCGAACTCGGGGACACGGCGCCCTCGCCCGCATCCGAACTGGCGAGGCCGATGCTCACGCCGGCGGTCGGGCGGGAGGTCAGGACCACGGTGAACGAGGCCTGATCGCCGTTCTCCCCGGTGACCAGTCCGGCGGTGGGAGTCACCTGGAATCCGGCATCGTCATTGTCGATGCTGGTCACCGCGACATCGCTGACCGGACGGCCGGAGTACTGCGGATCGGTGCTGACCGCGGCGGAGGTGATGATGCTGAACGAGACGCCCCCGTCGTCGACCTCATCGTCGACGCCGGTGACCGTGACGGTCTGCGGATCGTTCCAGTTCGCGGATGTGAAGACCAGTTCGGAGGGAGAGGCCACGCCTTCCGCGGCGTTCGAGCTGGAGATGCCGACCGCGACGTCCTGCACCGGCTGGCTGGTCAGCCGCACGGTGAAGATCGCGCTGTTCCCGCCGCCCGCGGCCTCGGTCACCGTCAGGCCGGATACCGGGTCCACGGCGATGCCTGCATTGTCGTCATCGCCGATCGTCACCACCGCGGTGGTCTGCGCGCCCAGCGCATAGCCGCTGCCGGCGGCCAGGGCGAGCTCGACCGTCTCCTGGCCCTCGGCCACGGCATCGTTCAGAGGAGTGATGGTCAGCACGGCGCCAAGGCTGCCGGCAGGGATGGTGGCCGTGCCGGCCAAGGCGACGTAGTCGGATCCCGACAAGGCCGTGCCGGCGGCGGAGACGGAGACGATCGAGTCGGTCGAGATCGCCTGCGACAGGGTGATGGTGAACGCACCGGTGTCGCCACCCTCGTTGGCCGTCGCGTCGCTGGCCGCCACCGTCACGGTCGGCGTGGCGATGACCAGGTTCTTGTTCGACGACAGCGAGCCGGCGGCGCCGGGCGCAGGCAGGGTCAGCACGGCCGCGTTGCCGACCGCATCCTGCATCGATCCGCCATTGAGGCTCAGGGCCGACGTCGACAGGCAGTCGAGGTCGGGGCTCGCGTGCGCGGGATCGACCACATAGGTGAATACGAGGGTCGAGGTGCCGCTGCCTCCGACGTAGTCGATCACCGCGTCCGAGGCGCCGGTCTCCAGGGCCAGCTGCGGCGTGCCGGTGACCAGCACCGCCTCGCCGAACTGCACCTGTACCGCCACGGACTGCCCAGCGCACCAGGTGCCGTTGGCCTTGCTGGAGGTCACGCCGGTGATGGCCGGACCCGCCGTATCGATGACCAGCGCGTTGCCCACGGCCAGGGATCCCGCCGCACCGGGCGCAGGAACGGTGAGGACGGCAGCGTTGCCGGCCGCATCCAGGATCGTCCCGCCGTTGAGCTGCAGGGCGTTGGTGGCCGTGACATCGAGATCGGCGCTGTTCTGGCCGCTGCCGACCGTGTACACGAAGATCAGCGTGCTGCTGCCGCTGCCGGAGGAGTAGGCGGCGTTGGCGTCGGTGGCGCCGGTCTCCAGGCGCAGCTGCGGGATGCCGCCGACGGTGGATACCGTCACCACCTCGCTGAAGGCGACCGCGACCTGGATGACCGCGCCCGTGCTGTACGTCGCGTCGGAGGTCGGCGAATCCAGGGAGACCACGCTCGGCGCCTTGGCGTCGACGACCAGGTTCTTCGCCGCGCCGAGCGATCCGCTCTGGCCCGGGGTCGGGAGGGTCAGGTTGGCGTTGTTCGTGGATCCGTCCTTGATGCTGCCGCCGTTGAGCAGCAGGGCGTTGGCGGACTGGGCATCGAGATCCGCGCTGACGTCGTTGACGGCGACCGTGTAGGTGAAGGTCAGGCTGGACGTGCCGCTGCCGGAGGCGTAGACCGCCTGGGTGTCGTTGCTGCCGGTCTCGAGCACCAGGGTCGGCGTTCCGGTCACCGTCACCGCCTCGCTGAACGACACCGTGATCGCGATCGACTGCCCGGCCACATAGGTGCCATTCGCCGTCGCCGAGCCCAGTCCCGTCACATAGGCCGCCGACTGGTCGTTGAGGGCCTTCGCCCCGGTCGAGGAGCCTGCCGCGGCGGCGTTGCCGACCGCATCCCAGATGGCCGCGGCGGAAGCCGGTCGGATCTCGATCGTCTCCAGTCCGTTGGGCGTCCCCGTGATCGCGAGGGTGAGTCGCACCGTCGTCTCGCCGCCCGCCAGGGCCCCGCCACCGACCGCGCTGATGCCGGAGATCGACACGGCGGTCGCGTCACCGCCGTTCTGGGCGAACAGCAGGGCGAAATCCGCCGTGGTCAGCGCTCCGCTGCCGGCAGTGGTGTAGACCCCCTCGCTGAAGGAGACGTCGATGGTGGCGTTGCTGGCCGCCAGCGAACCGCCGGTGATCGATGGCACGAGGGTGTCGATGACGATCGCCTTGCCACCGCCAAGCGAGCCAGCAGCACCCGGAGCAGGCAGGGTCAGCACCGCCGCGTTGAGGGCGGCGTCCCTGACCGTGCCGCCCGCAAGGGCGAGCGCCGACGTCGCGGTGTAGTCGAGATCTGAGCTGTTCTGGCCCGCAGCGACCGTGTACGTGAACGTCAGGGTGCTGCTGCCGCTGCCCGAGCTGTAGCTGACCACCGCGTCGCTGGCACCGGTCTCCAGCGTCAGGGTCGGCGTGCCGCTGACCGTCACCGCCTCGCTGAAGCTCACCGCGATCGGCACGACCTGTCCCGCCGCATAGCTGCCGTCGGCAAGCGCCGACGTCACACCCAGCACGGTCGGCGCGGCCGTGTCGACCACGATCGCCTTGTTGGCTCCCAGCGATCCGGCCGCCCCCGGCGCGGCCAGGGTGAGGACGGCGTTGTTTCCGGTCGCATCCTTGATCGTGCCGCCATTCAGGGCGAGGGCCGCGGTGCCGGCGTAGTCGAGGTCGCCGCTGCTGTGGCCCGAGGTGACCGTGTAGGTGAAGACCAGGGTGGCGCTGCCGCTGCCCGAGCTGTAGTTCACCACCGCGTCGCTGGCGCCCGTCTCCAGGGTCAGCTGCGGCGTGCCGGTGATGACCACGGCCTCGCTGAACTGCACCTGGATCGCGATGGCCGATCCTGCGGCATAGCTGCCATTGGCGGTCGCGCTGGTCACCGCCGACACCGTCGGCGCCGCGGTATCGACCACGATCGCCTTGCCGCCGGCCAGCGAGCTGCCCGAGCCGAGAGCCGGCAGGGTGAGGGTGGCGCTGTTGGCTGCCGCGTCCTTGATCGATCCGCCGTTCAGGGCCAGGGACGCGGTGTCGTAGTAGTTGAGGTCCGCGCTCGCGTGGCCCGCCGCCACCGTGTAGGTGAAGGTCAGGGTGGCGGTGCCGCTGCCCGAGCTGTAGTTGACCACCGCGTCGCTGGCGCCCGTCTCCAGGGTCAGCTGCGGCGTGCCGATCACCGTCACCGCCTCGCTGAAGGTCACGGTCACGGGGATGGCCGCGCCGACGGTGTAGGAGCCGTTGGCGGCCGAGGATGTGACCGACTGCACGGTGGGGACATTGCCATCGATCACGATGGCCTTGTTCGCACCCAGGGATCCGCTCGCGCCCGGCGCGGGCAGGGCGGTCGAGGCCGGATTGGGATTGTTCGCGACCGTGTCGACGATCGTACCGCCGGCAAGGGCTCCGACCGCGGTGTAGTCGAGATCGCTGCTCTGATGGCCGGCGGCGATGGTGTACGAGAACACCAGCGTATCGGTGCCACTGCCGGAGGTGTACGACACCACCGCGTCGGTGCTGCCAGTCTCCAGGGTCAGGGTCGGCGTGCCGGTCACCGCCATCGCCTTGTTGAAGGTGACGGTCACTGGGATGACCTGGCCGACGCCATAGGTGCCGTTGCCGACGCTCGCGGTGACCGAGGTCACGCTCGGGGTGACGGCGTCGATGATGATGGCCTTGCCTGCGGCCAGCGATCCGGCCGCGCCGGGCGCCGGCAGGGCGAGGGTGGCGGCGTTGCCCGCGGCATCGGCGATGCTTCCGCCGCCAGCCGTCAGCGAGCCGCTGGCGACGTAGTCGAGGTCCGCGCTGGAATGGCCGGAAGCGACTGTGTAGCGGAAGGTCAGGGTCGTCGTGCCGGTGCCGGAGAGATACGAGGCGGAGGCATCGCTCGCCCCGGTCTCCAGGGTCAGCTGCGGCGTGCCGCCCGAGACCGTCACCGCTTCGCTGAAGGTGACCTGGATGTCGATCACCGCTCCGCTGCCGTAGCCGCCATTGGCGACGGCGCTGCCCACGCCGGTGACCGTCGGCGCGGCGGTGTCGATGACGATGGCCTTGTTCGCACCCAGCGAACCGACGCTGCCGGGAGCGGGCAGGGTCAGGACCGCGGCGTTGGCGCTGCCGGTCAAGGCGTCCCGGATGCTTCCGCCGCTGAGCGCGAGCGCCGAGGTCGCGGTGTAGTCCAGATCGGCGCTGGCGTTGCCGGCCGCCACCGTCGCCGTGAACACCAGGGTGCTTCCGCCGCTGCCGGAGGCGTAGATCGCCACCAGGTCGCTCGCGCCGGTCTCGAGGGTGATCGTCGGCTGGCCGGTGACCACCACCGCCTCGCTGAAGCTGACCCGGACATCGATGCCGGTGCCGGAGCCGTAGGTCCCGTCAGCCAGGAGCGAAGTGACTCCGGCGACGGTCGGCGCGGCGGTGTCGATGACCAGCGCCTTGCTTCCGGCCAGCGATGCCGCATCGGCCAGCAGCGGCAGGGTGAGGATCGCATTGTTGCCCGCATCATCGCGGATGGTTGCGCCGGCGGCATCCAGGGCGCCGGTCGACTGGTACTGCAGGTCGGCGGAGGCGTGACCGGCCGCGACCACGTAGGTGAAGACGAGCGCGCTGCTGCCGCTGCCCGAGGCGTAGCTCAGCTGGGCGTCGCTGGCCCCGGTCTCCAGGGTCAGCTTCGGAGTCCCGCCGGTCACCGTGACGGGCTCGCTGAACACGATCGTGATCGGGATGCTCTGGCCGACGCCGTAGCCGCCGTCAGCCGTCGCGCTGCTGACCGACTGCACCGTCGGCGCGGTGGTGTCGAGGCGGATCCAGGCGTTGCTGGCCAGGGACGATGCCGCGCCTCCGACCGGCAGGGTCGCCAGGTTGAGCGCATTGCCCGCGGCGTCGGTGATCGATCCGCCGTTCAGGGACAGCGCACCGCTGGCTATGCAGTCCAGATCCGCGGTGGTCTGCGGCGCCGCGACGGTGAAGCTGAAGCGCATCACGCTGGAGCTCTGCATGCCCAGGAACACCGCGACGGCATCGCTGCCCCCGGTCTCCAGGGTCAAGGTCGGCGAACCGGACACGATCACGTCCTCGTCGCAGACCACCCGGATCTCGATGGCCGAACCTGCGCCATAGACGCCATCGGCCGTCGGGGTGCTGACCGCGGCGACGGTGGGCGCTCGCTGATCGTTGAACACCAGCAGCTCGGACTGCGCCGCGCCGGACAGGGCGTTGCCGCAGCGGTCGAAGACCGCGCTGGCGGAGGCGGGCACGACCGCGATCTGCTCCGCTCCGGTCGGCAGACCCGACAGCGCCAGATGGATGCGCACCTTGCTCTCGCCGCCCACCGTCGGCGCCCCATCGCTATCGGTCACCGCGGTGATGGTCGGCGCCAGGGCGGTGCCGCCATTCTGGGTGAACACCAGCTGGAAGTCCGCCGGGACCAGCCCGCCTGTGCTGCCGGTCGCCAGGGCCGCCTTGACGCTGGTGTAGAGCCCCTCGGACATGGCGATCTGGATGTAGCTGTTGTCGGACGCGATCGCCGCGCCTTCGAAGGCCGGCGCGACGACATCGACGACGATGTCGCGATTGGCGCCCAGCGAGCCTGGCTGGCCGGGCGTGGGCAGGGTCAGCACCGCCGCGGTCACGCCGCTGGTCTTGGTGATCGATCCGCCGTTGAGCGCCAAGGCGTCCGAGCTCGCGGTGTCGAGATCGGCGCTGCCCTCGCCAGCGCCCACCGTATAGGTGAAGGTCAGCGTCGAGCCAGGCGATCCGGAGGTGTAGGTCGCCACGGCATCGGCCGCGCCGGTCTCCAGGGTCAGGGTCGGAGTCCCGGTCACGGTCACCGACTGGTCGAAGGAGACGGTGACCGCCAGGCTGTCGCCCTGCTTGAGGAAGGCGTCGGAAGCGGCGCTCACTGCGGTCACATACGGAGCCGTGGTGTCGATCAGCGAGCGCGTCCCGGTCGTCTGGGCCACATCGACCCCGTTGCCGGCGCGATCGTAGATCGAAGCGCCGGTCGCAGGCGTGATGGCGATGGATTCGGTCCCGTTGACCGGGCTGCCGCTGATGGACAGGACGAGGCGCAGCACGCTCTCGCCGCCCGCCGGGGCGCCGCCACCGGTGGTGGTCACCGAGGTCACGCTCACACCCGTCACGCCGCTGCCGCCGCTGCCGGCGGTGAACGCCACCTGGAAGTCGCCTGCCACCAGGCCGCCCGTGCCGGCGGCATTGGTGAAGACGCCCTCGCTGAAGGCGACGTCGATGTACGCGTTGAGCGGACCGACGCCGCCGCCGGTGATCGTGGCCACGGTGGTGTCGATGCCGATGGCCTTGCTCGCGCCCAGCGAGCCGGCGGCCCCGGGCGCAGGCAGGACGAGGGTGGCGGCGTTTCCGACCGCATCGGTCAGGGTACCGCCGTTCAGCGCCAGGGCGGAGGTACCGACATAGTCGAGATCGGCGGTGGTGTGCCCGGCCGCCACCGTGAAGGTGAAGGTCAGGGTGGTACCGCCGCTGCCGGAGGCGTAGCCAGCGACGGCATCGGTGGTGCCGGTCTCGAGAGTCAGCTGCGGCGTGCCGGAGACGGTGACGGCCTCGTCGAAGGTCACGGTCACAGCAATCCCATCGCCCAGGTTATACCAGCCATTCGCCGTGCTGGCGCTGACCGAGGCCACCTGCGGCCCGCGCTTGTCGTAGAGCGTCTTCGGGCCCGTGGTCGCAGCGCCGGCCATGGCGTTGCCGGCCCGGTCGTAGATCGCGGTGCCGGAGGCCGGGGCGCAGGCGACCGTCTCCACGCCCTTTGGCGTGCCGCTGATCGACAGGGTCAGCCGCACCGACGATTCGCCCCCCACCAGCGCCGATCCGTCGGTGGCGGTGATCGCGCTGATGGTGGCTCCGGTGGCGGTGCCGCCGTTCTGGGCGAAGGTCAGGGTGAAATCCGACACCGTCAGCGCGCCGCTGCCGTCCGCATTGGTGTACAGGGGCTCGCTGAAGTTGACGGTGAAGTACTGATTGTCGGTCGAGACCGAGCTCGACACGCCGGTCGGGGCGCTGGTGTCGATGACGAGGTTGCGAGCCAGCGCGAGGGAGCCTGCCGTCCCGCCGACCGGGACGGACAGGCCCGCAGCGTTGGCGTTGTTGGTCGTCAGATCATTGATCGTGCCGCCGCTCAGGGCCAGGGCGGAGGTCCCGACGCAATCGAGATCGCTGCTGGTGTGTCCGGCCTGCACAGTGTAGGTGAAGACCAGGGTGTCGCTGCCCGTGCCATCGGCGTAGGCCACCACGGCATCGGAGGCGCCCGTCTCCAGGGTCAGGGTCGGGATGCCGGTGACGGCCACCTTCTCGCTGAACTTCAGCGTCAGATAGACGAGGTCGCCGGCGTTGTAATGGCCATCCGCCGTGGCGCTGGACACCTGGGTCACCGTCGGGGCGACGCCATCGATGACGATGGCCTTGTTCGCGCTCAGCGATCCGGCGGCGCCGCCGATCGCCACCGTCAAGGTGGCCGCGTTCGGCGAGTTGGCGACCAGGTCCTTGATCGTGCCGCCATTGAGGGCGAGGGCGGTCACGTTCGCCGCATCCAGGTCCGCGCTGACCTGTCCGCTGGCGACCGTGCCGGTGAAGGTGAGAGTCGCGGTCCCGCTGCCGGAGGCATAGGCCGCTACCAGATCGCTGCTGCCGGTTTCGAGAGTGATCTGCGGCGTACCGGTCACCGCGACCGCCTCGCTGAAGGTCACCGTGACGTTGATCGCAGCCCCGGCGCCGTAGCTGCCATCGGCGTTCGCGGAGGACACCGAGCTGACGGTCGGCCGCACCGCCTCGATCACCAGGGCCTTGTTTGCGCCGAGCGAGCCGGCCGCACCCGGCGTGGGCAGGGTCAGGGTCGCCGCATTGCCGGTGCCGCTGGCGCGGTCGGTGATGGTGCCGCCGTTCAGCGACAAGGCAGCGGCGCTGAGGCAGTCGAGGTCGCCGGACACGTGGTTCTGGGCGACGGTATAGGCGAATACCAGGGTGGTGGTGCCGCTGCCGCTGGAGTAGTTGACCACCGCGTCAGCACTGCCGGTCTCCAGGGTCAGGCGTGGCGTTCCCGTGGTGTAGACCACCTCGTCGAACACCACCTGCACATTGATGACGGCGCCTTCGCCATAGGTCCCGTTGGCGGCGCTGGCGGTGACCGAGCTCACCACCGGCAGCTTGCCGTCGATGACCAGGGCCTTGTTCGCGTTCAGCGATCCCGCCGCCCCGATCGCCGGCAGCGTGAGGGTGGCATTGTTGTTGCCCGCATCGCGGATCGATCCGCCTGCCAGCGACAAGGCGGCTGTGCTGACATACGCCAGGTCCGCGCTGACATGGCCGTCGCCGACCGTGTAGGTGAAGGTGAGCACATTGGTGCTCACGCTGGTGAAGGAGACCACCGCGTCAGCGGATCCGGTCTCCAGGGTCAGGGTCGGCGTACCGCCCACGGTCACCGGCTCGTTGAAGGTCACCTGGATGCTGACCGTCTGGCCCTTGAAGTAGGTGCCGTCCGACGACGAGGAGCTCACCCCGGTGACGGTCGGAGCGATGCCGTCGATGACGATGGCCTTGCTGCCGCTGAGCGAGCCGCCCGAGCCGAGGGCCGGCAGGGTGAGCACGGCCGCGTAGGTCGTGGTGCTGTCGCTGATCGATCCGCCGTTCAGCTCCAGCGCCGCGGTGGAGGCGCATTCCAGGTCGGCGCTGCTGTCGCCGGACTGGACGGTGTAGGCGAAGGTCAGGGTGCTGGTGCCGCTGCCGCTGGAGTAGGTGGCGTAGCGGTCGGTGGTCCCGGTCTCCAGCAGCAGGCGCGGGCCGCCCGACACATTGACGCTGCGGTTGAACGACACCGTGACGTAGACGATCTGGCCCGGACCGTAGGTGGTGTTCGCGCTGCTGGACGAGACCGCGGTCACCTGCGGGACCTCGTCGCTGACCAGGCTCGCGCTCGCGCTGTTGAACGTCGTGCTGATCGTGTAGTCCTGGCTGGTGGTCGCGATGTCGAGCTGGATGGTCTCGGTCGACTCGAACAGGGCGTCGTCGATCGGCGTCACGGTGATCGTCGCGCTGGTCGCACCCGGCGGGATCACGACCTGGCCGCTGAGCGTCGCATAGTCGACGCCATTGCTCGCGGTGCCGCTGATCGCGTAGTTCACCGGCAGGCTGGCGACCAGGCAGTCGCTGGCGCGCCGGCTGACGGTGAAGGTCGCGGTGCCGCTGGGATTCTCGGCCGCGCTGGAGTCCGTCGCGACAATGCTCACCTCGGGCAGCCAGGTGCGCACGACCTCGACCGGGGACTGCTGCGTCGAGCCCGATCCGTCGCCGAGCTTGCCGGATCCGTTGCTGCCCATGGCGGCGACGAAGCCGTCGGCGCCGAGCCCGTGGCTGAAGCCATAGCCTCCGTCGACCGCGATGGCGCCGCTGCCGGCGATCGCCGTCGCCATCAGCCGGTCGGTGGTGTCGCCGACGCCGAGCTGGCCGCTGCTGTTGCGGCCCCAGGACCGCGGGATGCCATTGGCGGTGACCGCCAGCGAATGGTGGTCGCCGGCGCCGATCGCGACCACGCCGCTGAGGCTGGTGTACAGCCAGCCGAAGGTGATGTTGTAGAACTTGCTGGCGCGGACCAGCACCGGCACGTTGCTGTCGGTGGTGGTGTCGCGTCCGAGCTGGCCGGAGCCGTTGAGGCCCCAGGCGTAGACGGTGCCCGTGGAGGTCAGGGCGAGGGCGTGATAGGAGCCGGCAGCGATCGCCACGATGCCCGAGATCGAGGTGATCTGGGTCGGGGACAGGCGGTCGGTGTTGTCCCCGAGTCCGAGCTGGCCGTAGTAGTTGTCGCCCCAGGCCCACACCGTGCCGTCGGCGCACAGCGCCAGGCTGAACGAGTTGCCGGCGGCGACCGCCACCGCATTGGTGAAGGATCCGGACTGGACCGGCGCGATGGAATTGGTGGAGGTGCCGTTGCCGAGCTGCCCCTGGTTGTTCCTGCCCCAGGCGTAGACCCGGCCCTGGCCGCTGACCGACAGGCTGTGGTAGTCGCCTGCCACGCAATGCCGCGAGCCACCGGAACCACCCGCTGAGGTTACCGCCGGGGCCGGCGTCGCCATGGTGACCGTGGCGGTGGCGCCGCTGCCGCCGCCGCCGCTGATCGTCACCGTCGGCACGCTGGTATAGCCGCTGCCGCGGTTGGTCAGCGTCAGACCGGTGACGGCCCCGGCGCTGAACGAAGCCGTGGCGGCGGCGCCGCTGCCGCCGCCGCCGCTGAACGTCACCGTCGGAGCGCTGGTGTAGCCGCTGCCGCCAGCGGTCAGGCTGAGGGAGTAGATCTGGCTGGAGGCCGTGCCGCTCTGCCCGTAGAAGTTGCTGCCGAAGGCGTAGAGATCGCCGTCGTACTGGCGGGCGAGGGTGTGGTCGCCGAAATCGGCACCGGCGCTGACCTGCACGAAACCGGTCTGCGAACCGCTACGCACGGCGGTGGCGCGGGTCGTCCAGGCGCCATCGCCGATCTGCCCCAACCCACCATAGCCCCACGACCACAGGGCTCCGTCGGCGCGCAGGGCGACGGCATGGTTCTGCCCGTTGGCGATGCCGACGGCGGCCGACAGCGGCCAGGACTCCAGCACCGTGTTGCTGCTGAACGAGCTCGTCGGCGTGGTGCTGCCGATGCCGAGGGCCCCGTTACCGTTCGCTCCCCAGCTGACCAGCGAACCATCGTCCTGGATCAGGACGACCGTGTCGCCGGTGCCGCCGACCGTCCGGCTGCGGAAGGGCAGTCCGGGGGAATAGCTTGAGAGCTGGGTCGGGACGCTGCCCGGATCCTGGCGGATCTGGCCCTGATCGTTGCGTCCCCACATGCTGATGAAGCCGTTCGACCGGAACATCACGGTGTGGTAGTAGCCGGCCGTGAATCCCGACGCGAACGAGCCGCCGGTCGAGACCGGGGTCGGCCGATCCGTGGTCGTCCCGTCGCCGATCTGGCCGAACTGGTTGTCGCCCCAGGCATAGGCCGCGCTCGCGGCGGTCACCGCCAGGCTGTGGTAGTAGCCGGCGGAGATGGCCATGACGTTGCTCAGGCCCGACACCTGCACCGGGGTGCTCTGCGAGGCCAGGGTGACATCGTTGCCGAGCTGCCCGTTGTTGTCCCAGCCCCAGGCCCACACCGTGCCGTCGTCGGCGATGGCCAGGCTGTGCTGTCCGCCACCGGCGATGGCACGGAAGCTGTGCGCACCCGCCACGATGGTCGGGGTGGCGACGTTGCCGCCGGCGGTACCGGTCCCGCACTCGCCATTGGTGTTGTAGCCCCAGCAATAGGCATCGCCGTTGCTGCGCAGGGCGATGAGGTTGAAGCCGGCCGTGGCCAGGGCCTTGACCCCGGAGAGGTCCCCGCTGGGCACCATGACCGGCACCTTCTCGTAGGAGCCGGCGCTGGCGGTTGCCAGCTGCTTGTAGGTGTTGGATCCCCACACCCAGACCGTGCCGTCGGCCTTCAACGCCGCGCTATGCCAGTAGCCGGCGGCAACCGCGACGCAGTCGGTCAGTTCCTTGACCCGGACCGGCGTCGAGCGGTCGGTGGTCGAATCGTCGCCCAGCTGGCCGTATCCGTTCCAGCCCCATGCCCACACGGTGCCATCGTCGGCGAGATAGAGGTTGTGACGATAGCCCGTCGCCACCATCGGCTCGACGGCATGCAGGCCGAGGGCCGGGAGCAGCAGCAGGAGGACGGCCCACCAGGATGGACGGCGGTTCAACGGCATGCGTCTGGAGATCCTGTGGGTCATGGCGTCGGAGCGGGGCGATGCTGCGGCAGGTTCAGTTCGATGGTCAGCTGTCCGCCGCCGAGCGGCAGCTCGAGGCGCCGCTTGCTGGCGCCGGCCACCCCGGCCAGCACGGCGCGACCGTCGACCGGCGCCGGCCAGGCCACTGCTG
>JAFLCQ010000279.1 GCA_017302815.1 Planctomycetota bacterium | reverse complement strand
GGCGCGGGCCGAGAACAGCGGCCAGGCCTGGCGCGCCTTCCGCCGCGGGCTGAAGGACCTCGGCGGCGGACCGATCCTGCTGGAACCGGTGCGTGGCAAGCTGCGCCTGGAGCGGGTGGGGACGCCGCGGGTGCATGTCCTCGACTGGTTCGGCCGGCGCAGCGGGCGCACCCTGCCGGTGCGCGGCGACGGCGCGGCCGCGATGGTCGAGCTGGGCGGCGAGTCCGCCGCCTGGTACGAGATCGATTACGGGACGGCGCCATGACCCGCCGGCGCGCCTTCACCCTCATCGAACTGCTGGTGGTCATCTCGATCATCGCGGTGCTGTCCGCGCTGCTGCTGCCGGCGATCAAGGTGGTGCGCGACCAGGCACGCGGCATCTCGTGCAGCGGCAACCAGCGCCAGGTCATGATGGCGGTCATAGGCTATGCGGACGAGCAGGGCGGCATCCTGCCGTTCAGCCGCTGCGAGGTTGGCGTACCGGCTGAATACGGTCTGCCCACCGGGGATACCATCGCTACCTGGCTCAACACCGCGAGCGTCGGGCAGTACCTGGGCGTGGAGCTCGACCGCTCATGGATCGGCTATGCCAAGGCGCGCAAGGTGCTGAAGTGCGCGGAGGATCGGGAAAGCACGCAGATCGATTCAGGAACCACCAGCTACGGGCTGAACCAGCAATTCTGCCCGGACGTGCGGACGGTGCCATGGCCGGTCGGCATCAACTATCCCGGCTGGGCCGGCATGGCGGCCCTGAGCACGATCAGGCGCAAGAGCGCGTGCGTGATCGTCATCGATGCGGGCGGTGATGTGCGCTGGTCTCCCGGGAATGGCAATCCCCGTCCATGCACGCCGAACCTCTCGGTGGGGCAACCCGCCCTCTGGGCGCCAGCGACCCGTTCGCCGACCCTTCAGGTCCCGAGGCACCGGCGCGGCACCAATGTCGCGTTCCTCGATGGTCATACCGGCTGGTTCGCCGACCTTGGGCAGGAGTCGCTGGCCGGACGGATATTCGCCGATCCGCGCTACATCCCCTGAGACGATGCGGTTTGGTAATCCGTGTCATTCCGATGCTATCGCATGATGCGGAGTCCTATCCGCCGGCGCTCCGGCCGGGCTAGGCTCGGGCATGCATCCCGCCGATCGCCTGCATGCGCTGCCGCCCGAGGCCGTCCGCTTCCGCGGTGCGGTGGATGAACGCATCCGTCTCAGCCGCGAACGCCATCTGCGCGTCCTCGACCCGCAGGCGCTGACGGCGTGGTTCCGCGAGCGGCCGGATCCCTTCGCCTGCGGCGAGTTCTGGGGCAAGACGGTGCGCGCTGCCTGCCCGCTGTACCGCCATGCAGGCGACGCCGAGCTGCGCGAGCGGGTGTGGGCGATGGTCGACGCGCTGCTGGCGACCCAGGACGCCGACGGCTGCATCAGCACGCAGTCGCGGGCGCGGCAGCCGCTGGGCTCGGACCTGTGGGAGCGCAAGTACGTCCTGCTCGGGCTGCTGGCGTGGTACGAGGCGGAGGGCGACGCGCGTGCCCTGGATGCGGCGTTGCGCCTGGCCGACCACGTCCTGTCGCTGGTCGGGCCAGCGCCGCGCCGGCGCATCGTCGACACCGGCTGGGCCTTCGCCGGCATCGAGTCGAGCTCCATCCTTGAGCCGATCCTGCGCCTGCACCGCCTGACCGGCGCTGCGCGGTTGCTGGATTTCGCGCGCTACATCGTCGAGGACGAAGGCGCCTGCGGTCGCGGCAGCATCTTCGCAGCGGCGCTGGCGGGCGTCCTGCCGCGTGACATCGGCGGGAATGGCTATCCGGCGCAGAGCATCGCCAAGGCCTACGAGTCGATGTCCTGCTTCGAGGGTCTGGTCGAATACCACCGCGCCACCGGCGAGCGGCGCTGGCTGGACGCGGCCATCGCCTACCACCACGCCCTGCGCGAGCGCGAGATCACCATCATCGGCTCCGGCGGCGGCGAGGGTCTGTACAACCGCGGCCCCGGCACCGGCGAGCAGTGGAACGACACCGCCCTGGACCAGGCCGATCCGGCGCTGCGGCTGCAGATGGAGACCTGCGTCACCGTGACATGGATGAAGCTGTGCCTGCAGCTGCTGCGCGCGACCGGTGATCCGCGCTATGCCGATGACATCGAGGAGAGCCTGCACAACGCGCTGATGGGCGCGCAGCGGCCCGACGGCAGCGCCTGGGACTACTTCCAGACCCTGTGCGGGACGCGCGGCGGCGCCGACAACTTCGCCAGCGATGTCGGTGGGTTCCGCCTCAGCTGCTGCACCGCCAACGGGCCGATGGGCTATGCCATCCTGCCGGGGATGGCGGTGATGCGCCGTGGCGACGGCCTGGCGGTGAACCTCTACCTGCCGGGGACGGTGCAGGCGGATGTGCCCGGAGCGGGAGCGGTGCGGCTGGACATCGACACCGGCTATCCCGCTGACGGCCGCATCGCCCTCGCGGTGCGGCCGCAGCACGCGGCTCGTTTCACCATCGCCCTGCGCATCCCGGGATGGAGCGCGTCGAGCGCGCTGCGCGTCGGCGGCGAGTCGTTCCCCGCGCAGGCGGGCACCTACGCGGTGATCGAGCGGGAGTGGCGTCCGGGCGAGCGCATCGAGCTGGAACTCGACCTCGCGGTGCGTCGGATCGCGGCTCCGCGCGGCGCCTGTGCCGCCCTGCGCCGCGGTCCCCTGGTGCTGGCGCGCGATCTGCGCCTGGGCGGCGATCCCGACGCCGTGGTGCGCCTGAGCCAACGACCCGAGGCGACCATGATCATTCCCGGCTTCCCGGTCCAGGCCGCGTGCCGTATCGCCGACGCTGATGGCCGGGCTCTGGATCTCATCGACTACGCCTCGGCCGGTCGCACCTGGGGGTCGGACTCGCGCCTGCGCGTCTGGCTGCCGTCCGCCTGAGCGGACCCTTTCACGGATTCCACGAGGATGCGGCGGGGTTGGCGCAGCCGCGCCAGGCGTAGGCGTTGCCGGCGATGCTCTGCACGTGGCCGTCGAAGAAGGCGTAGACCGCGCGGCCGTCATGGCGCCATGGATCCCAGGCGCTGTTGTAGTCGGCGGCGTAGCCGCCGAGGAACAGGTGCCAGTTGGCGCTGTCGCCCAGCA
Organism: Planctomycetota bacterium; assembly: GCA_017302815.1. Classification (GTDB taxonomy): domain Bacteria; phylum Planctomycetota; class UBA11346; order UBA11346; family UBA11346; genus UBA11346. The sequence goes on along the minus strand of JAFLCQ010000279.1, from coordinate 2,197 downwards.
GGATGCGCTTCGGTTTCAGGCTGATGCGGCCGATCGGGATGTCGACGCCATAGCCGTTGTAGCCGCCGCTGGGATCCAACCAGAAGAAGTTGGTGATGTACGAGTTCGGCGCATCCGGGTACCACACCATGCCGTAGCCGGGGTAGGCGGAGCTCAGCGTCGTCGGCTGCCAGCGGGGGCAGCCCCAGATCACCGACCCGGAGCGTTCGTTGAGGATCGTGCCCTGATCGTCGCTGTCATGGCCGACATACTCGGCGATGGCGCAGAACCAGGAGAGGTGCTTGGTGGGGTCGGCGCGAGGGGTCTTCAGCCGCGGCAGCATGCCGTCATTGTCGCCGCTATAGGCGATGATCCCGGCCGCCAGCTGGCGTTCGCTGGATTGGCAGCGCGTCTGCTGCGCCTGGCTGCGCACGGTGCGCAGCGCCGGCAGGAGCAGGGCCGCCAGGACGGCGATGATCGAGATGACGACCAGCAGCTCGATCAGGGTGAAGGCGCGGCGCATGCCTGCATCATCGTCGGGAGGCAGTTTTCGCGCGCGGTTTCGTGACCGGTCCGGTGGTGCCGCGGATGCGCAGGCGGGTGGGCAGCAGTACGGGTGCGGCGGGTGCGGCGGCGCCGTCGATCTGCGCCAGCAGGCTGTCGGCCGCCGTCTCGGCCAGGGCGCGCACCGGGATGTCCAGCGCGGTCAGCGGCGGCGTCAGCAGGTCGAACCAGTGCAGGTCGCTGCAGCAGGCGACGCTGACGCGGCCGGGCACCGGCATGCCGGCGGCCTGCAGGGTGGCGACCAGGGCCGGTGCGTCGGACCAGTCATAGCACACCACCGCGGTGGCCCCGGCCCGGCAGGCGGCGATGGCGGCGTCGATGCGGCCGGCAGCGACATCGGCGACCGACATGCCGTGACGGGCGCATTCGCCGTGCAGCAGCGTGCGGCGCTCGCTCTCGCTGAAGTGGCCGACGCCGTGATCACGGTGCGGCATGTACAGGACGCGACGGTGCCCCAAGGCGGCGAGATGCCCGGCCAGCTCGCGCATGCCCGCCGCCTCGTCGGGCAGGAACTGCGGCAGCGGCAGGCTGGTGCGCAGGTTCAGCAGTACGGCGGGGTAGTGCGCCCGGACCAGCGCTTCAAGGACGGCGTCGGGCACGTGCGAGACCGCGATGACCCCGTCCAGGCGTTGCGCCATCTGCATCTCGTGCCAGGCATCGGAGGAGGTCACCGGGGTGTAGAGCAGCCGCCAGCCGCGGTCGGCGAGGCGGCCGCCGATGGCGTCGAGGACGCCGTGGTAGACCCCGGTGGTGAAGGGGGCGAAGCGCCCCCACAGCAGGCCGATGTTGCGCCACAGCCGGCGCGTGCGCCGGGCATGCGACGGGCTTGGAGCGAAGCCCATGCGCCGGGCGGCGGCGCGCACCTTCTCGCGGGTGGCCGCGCTGACGTCGCAGCGGTCTTCGTGTGGGCTGAGCGCCTTGCTCACGGTCGCGGGTGATACGCGGCAGGCGCGCGCGACATCGCGCAGGGTGGGTGTGCGCATGCCGCCATGCTACCGCCGGCTTCGACCGCGTCACCAGCGGTAGTAGCGGTGCGGGTCGTCGCCGACCTCGTGGCGGGTCTCGTAGTCGGGATGGTACCAGCCGTCGCGCGGAGGCGGGCCGGGGATGCGCAGGCGGAAGGGCTGGGCCCCGTCGCCGACCTTGGCGCCGCCGAAGAGGTCCTGCGCGACGATGGCGACGACATTGCGGCCCGGCCGCAGCAATCCATCGGGCAGGCGGTAGGCGCGCTGACGCTTCCAGAACTCGGGCTGGTCGGTGCCGGTGCGGCCGATCTCGACGCCGTTGACGAAGACGCGGTCGACGTCGTCGATCGGGCCCAGCTCCAGTATGGTGCCGCTGCGGGCGGCGAAGGCCGGATCGAGGTCGACGGCGCGGCGGAACACGGCCTCGCCATCCATGGCCGCCCAGTCGCCACCCCAGGCGCTCCATTCGCCGGGCAGGCGGCGGCGTTCCCAGGCGGCATCGTCGAAGCCCGGAGCGACGGCAGTGATGGCGCCGGCGCTCGGCGGAGTCTCCGGATGCTTGGCGGCGGATTCGGAAGGCGGGGGGAGGGAGAAAAGCGGTGACGGAACGAAACCCGGACGTGCTAGGGAGGTTGGAAGCTTTGGTGGAGCCGAGCACGCGGGGAGATCCCATGTCGCCGTTGCGGTGG
>JAFLCQ010000278.1 GCA_017302815.1 Planctomycetota bacterium | reverse complement strand
GGCCCGGCCGCCACACTGCCGCGCCATGGACGAGGCCGAAGCCCGCGAAGCGCAGCTCCGCACCCGCATCAGGCGCGCGCCCCGTGCGCTGGTCGCCTATTCCGCCGGGGTTGACAGCACCTATCTGCTGGCGGTCGCCCACCAGGAATTGGGTGGCCGGCTGGTCGCGGTGACCGCCGACAGCCCGAGCCTGGCGCGCGCCTCGCTGGCCGAAGCGCGCGCCTTCTGCGCCGCGCAGGGGATCGAGCACCGCGTGGTGGCGACGCACGAGTTCGACAAGCCGGAATACGTCGCCAACGACGGGCAGCGCTGCTACCACTGCAAGGCCGACCTCCTCGAGGTCATGCGCGCGATGCCATCCGAGCCCGGCACCGAGCTCTTCGTCGGCGCCATCGCCGACGACCTCGCGGACTGGCGTCCGGGCATGAAGGCCGCCGGTGAGCGCGGCGCCGCCTTCCCCCTCGCCGAGGTCGGCATGACCAAGGCGATGATCCGCGAGCGCTCGCGGGCGCTGGGCCTGGCGACCTGGGACCGCCCGGCCGAACCCTGCCTGTCTTCGCGCGTGCCCTATGGCGAGCCGGTGACGCCCGAGGCCGTGCGCATGATCGAGGCGGCCGAGCGCCATCTGCGCGGACTCGGCCTGCGCACCTGCCGCGCGCGCCACCACGCGGTCGGCGGCGGCAAGGCCTGGCTGTGCCGCATCGAGGTGCCGGTGGCGGATCTGGAGGCGGTGCTGCGCCAGCGCGAGGCGGTGGTGGCGGGGGTTCTGGCGGCCGGTTACGCCCACGCCGCCCTCGACCTCGCCGGCTTCCGCAGCGGTGGCTACAACGACATGCTGAAGGCCGGGGACTGAGTGCTGACCATCGTCCTGCTGCTGCTGTCGAACCTGTTCATGACCTTCGCCTGGTACTGGCATCTCAAGGGCCAGGGCCCGTCGTGGCCGCTGTGGGCGATCATCGGCGTCAGCTGGCTCATCGCGCTGCCCGAGTACTGCCTCGCGGTCCCGGCCAACCGCATCGGCGCCCAGGCCCTGGGCGGGCCCTTCACCCCGGCGCAGCTGAAGGTGATCCAGGAGGCGATCTCGGTCACGGTGTTCATCGCCTTCCTGATGTTCTACCTCAAGCAGGTCCCGACCTGGCGCGAGATCGCCGGACTCGCCCTGATCCTGGCGGGAGTGGCGGTGGCGATCAGCGGGAAGAGGTGGTGAGCGTCGCGGCGCGCTCAGCGCGCCGGCGTCATGCGCATCACGCCGAGCAGGATCGTCGCATTGTCCCTGGCGGTCCGGTCGGCGGTTGGATCGGCCAGGATGGCTTCGGCCGCGGGAATGACGCATGAGCCCAGCTCGCGCGCCATCATGACCTCCCTGCCGGCGATGACGGCGCCGGTGGCGGCGGTGGGAGAGGGGCGGTGTGCCAGCAGTCTCGCAAGGCACCGCGGATGTGCGGCGACCAGCTGGGCCAGCGGTCGGGTGTGCTCGTCGCTGATCATGCCGCGGTCGGCATAGGCCGTCGCGATGAGGCCGGCCCAGTCCGGATCCAGCTGGGCCAGCATCGTCTCCGTCGCCGTCCGTTCGGTCGCCCGGCGGCTGGATGCCCACATCCGCAGCAGGAACAGCCACTGATAGCGGATCTCACCCAGCTCGGCCATCACCCGGTCTCGCGCGCTGTCGCCCGCTTCCAGGCCGGCGACCGCCAAGCCGCCGAGGGCCGAGGCGGGGTCCCGGTTGCGTGCCCCGGCCGCCGCCGCTGCCGCCAGCAGTGACCGGTCGACCGAGCCGTCCAGCCACCAGCGCCGCCAGCGTTCGGCACCGACCTTGGCCCACAGCTTGGTGTCGATGGGGTCGCCTGGGCGATTGCGCCAATGTTCGACGACCGCGCGCTGCAGCCAGGGCCCGTCGACGTCGGCATCTGCCCCTGGAACACCGTGCGCGCGGGCCAGCGCCAGCAGCTCATCGCGGCGCATGGCGGCTGGCGACCCGGGCCTGGCGTCCTGCTGCAGCAGGATTGCCACGCAGCGTGGATCGGCCATGGCGCCCTCGGCGATGATGCGGGCGCGCAGCGCCGCGTACGCGGATGGGTGGCCGACCGACATGGCGCAGGCGACCAGCTGCGGGGCCTCCAGCCGGCCGAGCGCCCCGACCACAGACGGCCAGTCCTGCTCGGCGCCGCCTTCCAGGACAATCTGCGCCACCGTCGACCGCCGATCGGCTGGCAGTCCGGCGATGGCAGCGCCCGAACCAGGCGTATGCCAGAGCCGCAAACGCTCCACCAGGTTGGCGTCACGCGGGCTGAACGGTGGGCAGGCTGCCGCCAACGCCTGCGTGATCGCAGGCTGCAGATCCGCGTGGGACAGGAGCGTTGCAAGCGCCTCGATGACCCCTGGCTGCCGCACCAGCCGTGGTTCACGCCGGATCCAGGCCGCGACAAGCTCCGGTCGCAAGGAGATGTTCCCGGCCTGCTCGAGAATCTGCTGATAGGCGTGGGGGAATTCGCTGAAGGGGTCGTCGGCTAGGGCAGTGGCGCCGAGGCCGTCGGTCGCCAGGCGGCGCAGCAGGCCATCGCTGCCGGGCAGATCGAGGGCGTCGACGACCACGAGGACGGGTCGTCCTGCTCCGCACGCAGCCGAGATTCCCGCGCTCAGTCTCGCCATGCGCGCGGCTCGTTCGTCCGGCGCCATTGGTTCGACCCAGCGTGCGGCAGGGGGCAGGTCGAATGTGTCGAGATTGCCGGCGATGAACGCGGTGTGGAGCTCGGCGAGGGTGGCGGCCGCTTCCGGTCGCGACTGCAGCATGGCGAAGGAGGCCTGGCAGCGGAGCAGATCGCCACCGCTGTCGGCGTCGGGGTCGAGGATCGCGACATCCTTGCCCATGTTGCGGGCGAGATCGACGAGGCGTTGCGCCAGGGCGTTCCTGCGTTCGAGGCCGAGGCGGACCGACAGGGAGTCCTGGATGGTATCATGCAGCTGCGATGTCGTGACCGGGCCCAGCTCCCACGCGATGCTTGCCTCGCGCAGTGCGATGCGCAGGCGGCGCAGGCCCGAACCACGGACGACTTCGGACACCCTGCGCGCTCCTGCGGCCTCGTCGCCATACCAGGCGAGCTTGCTGGCGTCCGCCAAGGCTATGTGCGGTATGCCGCCCTGCGCGTCGGTCAGACGCCCGTAGTGCCACGAGGCGAGCAGGTGGTGGCGGACGCCGTCAGGCGTCTCCAGACGCCAGATCATCGGCCGGTGGGTGAGCGCAGCGTTGTGCGTCTGGGCTGGAGCCTGGGACGGCGTTGCAATGACGAAGGGATGCTCGTCGAGCAGAGGGTCGTGCACCAGCCAGGCGGTGAGGGCGAGGCATGTCGCCACGACGACCGTGAGCAGAGCCGGATGTGTCATCCAGGACCGGAGCTGCACTGGAGCCGCGAACGCAGGCTTGGCCTGAGGCGTCGGGTCGGGGATGCGGATTGAGGCGCCGCATGGGCAGCGCCCGACGCGACCGGCCATGGCGACCGGGACGCCGTGGTCGGCGCTGCAGGACGGGCAGGTCACGTGGATCAGGCCATCGTGTCCGGATGCCGGATCTTCTTCGCCAGAAGCGCTGGTGGTAGGGACGGACATCAACGCATGTCCAGGATGAGGACGACGGCGTTGTGCAGCGCATGCAGCAGCATGCACGGCAGCAGGCTCCCGCTGGCCACCCGCAGCCAGCCCAGGACGAGGCCAAGGAGGACGAGATAGGGGGTCGAGAACCAGGCCATGTGGATGATGCCGAAGGCCAAGGCCGAAATGACGACGGCCTCCCGGGCTCCTACGACCCCGGTCAGTCGTCCCTGCACGATGCCGCGGAACCCCAGCTCTTCGATGATCGCCGGCTGCACCACGATGCTGAGGACGGCGGCCCAGACCGGGAATCCGGACGACAGGAAGACCTCGGTCAGCGAGGCGTCATCCGCGATGCCCAGCAGGCGGGTGACCGCCTGATGGTAGCCGAGATTGATGGGTATCAGGACGATCAATGCGAACAGCGACCAGCGCCAGTAGCGGGGATCCACCAGGCGTGGATCGAGGTGGCGCCGCTCCACCCCGCCCAGCATCCGTATGGCGAAGATGACCAGCAGCGCGTCGAGGCCCTCGACCACGAGCTGTCCGGTCGCGGCGTGGGCCGCCGGCAGCCAGGCGATCGGCAGCATGGTCGCGAGCCAGATGACGCCGAAGACCAGGAGGCCGCGGATGGACAGCCAGGAGCGCTGCGGGTCCATGTCGGCACCCGGCGCCGGACGGGGCTTCGGCGCCGACGCTTCTTCGGCGGCTCCGGCGAGGTCAGACGGCGTCGCCTCGGGTGCGCCGATGCGTCGCCCGCAGGCTGGACAGAACCGGGCTGTCGCGCCCAGCGGGGATCCACAGGAGATGCAGCTGGCCATGCGCCTCGATTACGCGCCGGCGGCGGTCTGGTGCTGCCGCTGGCGCTGGCGCAAAGCGGCGCGGATGCCGCCCACGAGCAGGCCGATGATGATCGCCTTGATGACGATGCCCTGCACCAGCGTGATCGGGGCGACGGCGGCCGAGGCCAGGATCAGGCACACGTACAGTACCAGGCCGGTGAGCACGGCGGCGAACGCGTTCCGGCCAGCCCAGATCGCCAATCCGATGAAGCCGACCGATAGCACGGCATTCGCGGCGATGAGCGTCTTGATCTGCGACACAACATCCCCGCGGATGTGGGCGCCTGACTGGCGGGCGTTGGTCAGCTCGCTTTCCATGCCGAACCAGCCCAATGCCGCAGCAAGGAGCAGGAGGCCAGCGATGATGCCCAGGCAGATGCGCGCTTGGCGGATCGATGACAATTCGCTGTCCACAGCCTTGGCGCGGGCGCGCTGCAAGGCGCCTTGGTGGGCGCGGCTGGCCGGCGGACGTTTCGGCGTCGGGGCGGCCAGTGTGCCGCCACATTGCTCGCAGAAGCGGGCGGCGGTGGCCTGCTGCGAGCCGCAGGCTGGGCATGGGGCGGTAGTCACGGCGGACATGCGGTACCTCGGCGGGGCAGCTTTCCGCTGCCGCGCAGGCATCAAGCCGGCCGGGTGTCCAAAATCGGAGCGTCGGACGGAGCCACCTGCGTCCTCCACCTCCGGTGCCACCACACCCACTGCTCCGGCGCCCGCCGCACCAGCGCCTCCTGGTAGGCCATCGTCCACGCCATGATCGCCCGCGTCCCGGCATCGCGGTCCTTGTTGCGCGGGAAGCGCACGCGCGGGCCGCAGTGCAGGACCCAGGTCCAGCGGTAGCCGCCGCGCGCGACCAGCAGGCAGTGGCCGGGCTGCACCCAGCCGCCGGCCAGCTGCGCCAGCACGCCGGGG
>JAFLCQ010000277.1 GCA_017302815.1 Planctomycetota bacterium | reverse complement strand
ATGCTATTCGCAAGAATTACATTTTTCAGCGTCGGGCTGCTACCAATGCCCGTGTTAAGCATCCCGCCGCCATTGGCGTTAGCCGAGTTGCCGCTGAAGGTCACATTCGTCAGCGTGGGGCTGCTGTTGTCGTTATACAGCCCGCCGCCGTTGTTTGCTGTCGAGTTGCCGGAGAAGGTGCTATTCGTCACAGTCACTGTACCGTCAATATTTGAAACCCCGCCGCCACTCCCCGGTGAGGAGTTATCAGAGAGGGTGCTGTTCGTCACTGTCAGCGTGCCAACGTTGATGATCCCGCCGCCACCATTGGTTGTCGAGTTGCTGGAGAGGGTGCTGTTTGTCACTGTCAGCGTGCCAGCGTTGCTGATCCCACCGCCGCTGAGTGCGGAGTTGTTGGAGAGGGTGCTGTTCGTCACTGTCAGTGTGCCATAGTTAATGATACCCCCACCGCCACCAGTCCCGGAGTTATTGGCGATGATGCTGTTCGTCACTGCGAGTGTGCCGATATTGTATATCCCACTACCATCTGTAGCTGCAGTTGCACAAGAACCATTGCAGCGCCCATGCCGAACTGTCAGGTTGTTGAGGGTTAGGCTTCCTGTCAAGCTGATTTCAAAGACACGATAGGTGGCAGTGTTCGCGACGGCGTTTGCCTGAACGATCGTATTCGCCGCGCCATTGCCAGTGATGGTGATCACCGTGGTCACAGAGGGTAATTGATCGCTGAGCGTGATAGTGTAGTTTCCCGCGAAAGTGATCGCATCACTCCCCGCTCCAGCCGGGCAGCCCCTATAGGCAGCATTTGTATTTGCAGCAGTGATCGCCTCACGTAAAGAACAAGTGCCGTTGTCAACATCTTCATCCACGGCGGTGTTGACCACGATTCCCGCCGCGTAGGCAGGCTGCACTTCCAACGCACCAAAGAGAAGATTCAATACAATAAGAACGCCGAGTAGTTTTCCAAGCATTTTGTTCATGGGTTACTCCGTATATAAAAAGAATCCCACTTACGAGCCAAGTGCCATACGTGGGAGCAATACCCGCGAAATCTGTAAAGCGCGGGAGGGATATTTACCTATTGTATGGAATCCCGCCCGGTCTGGCAATAGGAGAGATGGGTGGGAGTTATAGTTATAGGAGTCGGTCGAAATAAATTTTCGAGCCAAGGCTCAGGGCCCCGGCCGCACCGCCGCCTACCGCACGGCCGAGATCCGTCCGCAGGTCAGCGGCCTGATCGTCGCGCGCCTCTTCGAGGAGGGTGCGACCGTCACCGCCGGCCAGCCGCTCTACCGCATCGATCCGCAGCCCTTCCAGGCCGCCCTCGACGCCGCCACGGCCGCCCTGGCGCGCGCCACCGCCAACCGCGTCGCGGTGCAGGCGCGCGAGCAGCGCGTGGCTTCGCTGCTGCAGCAGAAGCTGGTCAGCCAGCAGGATTACGACGATGCCAAGGCTGCCATCGACCAGGTCGAGGCCGACATCGCCGCCAGCGCGGCACAGGAGCGCAGCGCGCGCATCGATCTCGCCCACACGACCATCATGGCGCCGCTGGCGGGACGTATCGGCCGCAGCAGCGTCACCGAGGGGGCCATCGTCACCGCCTACCAGACGCAGGCCCTGGCGGTGATCCAGCAGCTGGACCCGATCTACGTCGACGTGCCGCAGTCCACCGCCGATCTCCTGCGTGTGCGCCGCGCCGCCGAGGCCAAGCGCCTGCGCACCGACGCGCTCGCGGGCGTGCGGCTGCGCCTCGACGACGGCAGCGCCTATCCCGAGAGCGGCGAGCTGCGCTTCCGCGAAGTGACGGTGAACCCCAGCATGGGCACGGTCACCGCCCGCATGGTCTTCCCCAATCCGCGCGGCGAGCTGCTGCCGGACATGTTCGTGCGCGCCGAGATGCCCGAAGGCGTGCGCGACGGCGCCATCCTGGTGCCGCAGCAGAGCGTCATGCGCGACGCCAAGGGCCGACCCTACGTCTTCGTGGTCGGCGCCGACGGCCAGGCCGCGCGCCGCCAGCTGGAGATCGAGCGCGAGGTCGGCGACCGCTGGCTGGTCGCCGATGGTCTGAAGGCCGGCGAGGCGGTGGTGACGGTCGGTGTGCAGGCCCTGCTGATGATGCCGCCCGGCGCCCCGATGCCGGTGACGGTGACGCCGCCGGACGCACCGGCTCCTGCGGCAACCACTGCCGCGGCGCGCTGAGGGCCCGGCCATGATGTCCCTCTTCTTCCTCAAGCGCCCGGTCTTCGCCTGGGTCATCTCCATCGCCATCATGCTGTGGGGCGTGCTGGCGATCCGCGCCCTGCCGATCGCGCAGCACCCGCCGATCGCGCCGCCCGCCATCGCCATCGACTCGTTCTTCCCCGGCGCATCCGCCGAGACGGTGGAGAACACCGTCACCCAGATCATCGAGCAGAAGATGACCGGCCTGGAGGGGATGCTCTACCTCTCGGGCGTCAGCTCGTCGTCGGGCTCCTCGCGGGTGGAGCTGACCTTCGCCCCGGGCACCGATCCCGACGTCGCCTGGTCGAAGGTGCAGAACAAGCTGCAGCTGGCGATGGCCAGCCTGCCCAACGTCGTGCAGACGCAGGGCGTCAAGGTCAGCAAGTCGACGCGCAACTACCTCATGGTCGTCTCGCTGATCAGCGAGGACGGCAGCATGAACGGCGACGACCTGCGCGACTACGCCCAGTCCAGCCTGGAGAAGATCCTCTCGCGCGTGCCGGGGGTCGGCGAGGTGGAGATCTTCGGTTCGCAGTACGCGATGCGGGTGTGGGCCGATCTCGATCGCCTGACCGCGATGAACCTGACCATGGCCGACCTGACCGCCGCCCTGCAGTCCTACAATGTCGAGGTCTCGGCCGGGCAGCTCGGCGGCGCGCCGGCGGTGGCCGGGCAGCGGGTCAATGCGGCCATCGTCGTGCAGCACCTGCTGCAGACCCCCGAGCAGTTCGCGCGCATCCCGGTGAAGACCGCCGCCGATGGCAGCGTGGTGCGCCTGGGCGACGTCGCCCGGGTCGAGCTGGGCACCGAGCGCTACGACGTGGTCGCGACCTACAACGGCAAGCCGGCCGCGGCCATGGCCATCCGCCAGGCCGCCGGCGCCAACGCCCTGGCCACCGCCGATGCGATCAAGGCCAAGCTGGTCGAGATGGCTCCCTACTTCCCCAAGGGCATGAAGGCGATCTACCCCTACGACACCACGCCCTTCACCAAGGTGGCGATCGAGGAGGTGGTGAAGACCCTGGTCGAGGCGGTCGCCCTGGTATTCCTCGTCATGTGGCTGTTTATGGGCACCATCCGCGCGACCCTCATCCCAACCATCGCGGTGCCGGTGGTGCTGCTGGGCACCTTCGGCGTGCTGTCGCTGTTCGGCTTCACCATCAACATGGAGACCATGTTCGCCATGGTCCTGGCGATCGGCCTGCTGGTCGACGACGCCATCGTGGTGGTCGAGAACGTCGAGCGCATCATGTCCGAGGAGGGCATCTCGCCCTATGAGGCCACCGCCAAGTCGATGCGCCAGATCACTCCGGCTCTGATCGGCATCGGCGTGGTGCTGTCGGCGGTCTTCCTGCCCATGGCCTTCTTCAGCGGATCGACTGGCGTCATCTACCGCCAGTTCAGCGTCACCATCGCCGCCTCGATGCTGCTGTCGGTGGTGGTCGCCCTGATCCTCACCCCGGTGCTGTGCGTCGCTCTGCTGTCGCCGGTGCCCAAGGGCCATGAGCCGGCCGAGCACGCTGCGCGCTGGATCCGCCCCTTCTTTCTGTGGTTCGATCGCGTCTTCTTTGCCATGCGCGACGCCTGGGTGAAGGCGGTCGGCCACGTCCTGGCGCGTCGCCTGCGCTACGTGGCGGTCTTCATCCTGCTGCTCGCCGGTCTCGGCTGGCTGTTCGCGCGCATGCCCACCGCCTACCTGCCGGACGAGGACCAGGGCGTGATGATGGTGCAGGCGGTGCTGCCGCCGGGTTCGACCATCGAGCAGACCGAGGCGGTGCTGAAGCGCATCGGCACCCATTTCCGCGAGAACGAGACCGAGGCGGTGGAATCCTTCATGAGCGTCGCCGGCACCTCGTTCTCGGGCCAGGGCCAGAACATGGGCCTGGGCTTCGTGAAGCTGAAGCCGTGGCAGGACCGCTCGCGCGCCGATCTCAAGGTGAAGGCGGTCGCCGGCCGTGCCATGCGCGTATTCGCGCAGATGAACGACGCCATGGCCTTCGCCTTCCCGCCGCCGGCGGTGGTCGAGCTGGGCACCGCCACCGGCTTCGACCTGCAGCTGCAGGACCGCGGCGGGCTCGGCCACCAGAAGCTGATGGAGGCGCGCAACATGGTCCTGGGCATGGCCGCCCGCGATCCGCGGCTGGCGCGCGTGCGTCCCAACGGCATGGACGACACCTCCGAGTACCACATCGATGTCGACTGGGACAAGGCCGGCGCGCTGGGCATCCCGATCTCCAGCATCCACGCGATGATCGCCACCGCCACGGGCGGCACCTATGTCAACGACTTCATCCAGTCCGGCCGCGTGAAGAAGGTCTTCGTCCAGGCCGAGCCCGGCCAGCGCATGCTGCCCAGCGACCTCGAACGCCTGCAGGTGCGCAACGCGGCCGGCGAGATGGTGCCGTTCAGCTCCTTCGCGCACGGAGTGTGGAAGCAGGGATCGCCCAAGCTCGAGCGCTACAACGCCTTCCCCTCGATCAACATCCAGGGCGAGCCGGCTCCCGGCCGCAGCACCGGCGAGGCGATGCGGGCGATGGAGGAGATCATCGCGCGCCTGCCGCAGGGCTTCGCCCACGAGTGGGCCGGCCTCTCCTATCAGGAGCGCGCCGCCGGTTCGCAGGCGCCGATGCTGTACGTCTTCTCGATCCTGGTCGTCTTCCTGTGCCTGGCGGCCCTCTACGAGAGCTGGCCGGTGCCCATCGCCATCATCCTGACCCTGCCGCTGGGCGTGATCGGCGCCGTGCTGGCGTCATCCGGGCGCGGGCTGTCGAACGATATCTTCTTCCAGATCGGCATGCTGACGACCTTGGGCCTGACCACCAAGAATGCGATCCTCATCGTGCAGTTCGCCAAGAACCGGCATGAGGAGGAGGGGATCCCGCTGGTCGAGGCGACGCTGGAGGCGGTGCGCCTGCGTCTGCGCCCGATCGTCATGACCTCGCTCGCCTTCGGCTTCGGCGTCGTCCCGCTGGCCTTCGCGACCGGCGCTGGATCCGGAGCGCAGACCGCCATCGGGACCGCCGTGCTCGGCGGCATGATCACCTCGACGGTGATGATCGTCTACTTCGCGCCGCTGTTCTACGTCATGATCCAGGGCCGCTTCGGACGCAAGGCCGGCGGCGCATGAAGCCCCGCCGGCCGGCCGCGGCCTGCGCCG
>JAFLCQ010000276.1 GCA_017302815.1 Planctomycetota bacterium | reverse complement strand
GGCTCGACCGCCGGCAGCGGCCGGTCGGCGCCCAACGACAGCGCCGCCACCATCCACACCGCGCCGCCGACCGCCTCCAGCTCGATGCGCTGCAGCGGACGATCGGGGATGGGGATGCGCGTGGCGTAGAGGCCGACCTGCGCCTGCGCGTTCGCGCCGCACCACGCCAGCACCGCCTCGGGCAGGCGATCGACCGGATTCCACCAGTCGGCCACCTCGCGGCGGCTGCGCACCGTGCGCGTCTCGCTGCTGCCGTCGGCATAGTGCAGGCGCAGGTTGCCGATCGCGACCTCGCCGCGCGGCGTCCACGCCGAGGCGTGCAGCAGATAGATGGCGGAACCGCTGCGACCGCCGGCATCCACCGCGACGGTGCGCGACCAGCCGGCGATGCGGCCGTCCGCCAGGACGATGCCGCGCTCGCCGACCGCGAAGCGCAGCTCGCCCGCGACCACCTCGCCTGGCGCCAAGGCGCGCAGATCGTTGTCGCCCTGGTCGGTCCAGCCGCCACGACCGTCGCCAGCGACCTCGTCGCGGAACGGCATCGCAGCCGCTCCGCCCAGCGGCAGCGGCACGATGGCCGACTCGCCTGCGATGAGGGCCGAAAGGATGGAGAAGAGGCAGACCAGGCGCATGCAGGACTCCGTTCAGCGCAGCGAAGCGGGATCATTGACGGCCACCGGCACCTGCGCCGGCGCCAGGGAGACGGCGCGACCATCGAACATGACGTGGTTGCTTGCCGCACGGTGACGGCGGCGGTCGTCGCGGGCGCCGCCGGTGGACAGGTACCAGTCGGGGGAGTCCCCGACCAGGATGCGGTTGCTGCCCAGGCGGACATTCCCCGGCAGCGCCTGACGGTAGGGGTTGCTCCAGTAGGCCACGGTGATGTGGTTCCACAGGCTCGCGTCGGGGCGGAAGGGTGAGGCGTTCATGCCGTAGCCGGGATTCCAGTCGCCATCGTTGGCGGATCCATTCACGCTCTGCCCCGCCACCACGGCGTAATAGCGCGAGAAGCGCCAGGCCGGGCAGCTGCGCATGACCCCGCGCGCGTTGCGCAAGGCGGCGTTCTTGTTGACGCCGTCGCCTTCGGAATCGAGGTAGTCCTCGATCTGGGTGTGCCAGTAGACGCTCTTGGATGTGCTGGTGTCGGGGTAGCAGTCCATGTCCTGCAGGTAGCCGAGGCAGCCCATGCCGATCTGGCGCAGGTTGGAGAGGCAGCGCGCCGAGCGTGCCTGCTCGCGCACGGTGGAGATGGCCGGCAGGAGCAGCGAGGCCAGCACGGCGATGATCGACACCACGACCAGCAGCTCGATCAGGGTGAATGCGGCGAGGGCGGAGCGGCGCATGGCATCCGCCAGCCTAGCACGGCGGATGCCGCCGTCCTTGCCCGAACCGCCAACCTCTTATGTTTTTCCGTACTGGCATGCAGATCAACACAAGCGATCGCTTCCATGCCCCGCAGCGCCCGGCCTGGTTCGCCCGACCGTTCTATCCACCCGGCTTCCGCTATCCCTTCCACGCCCACGCCTTCGCCGAGGTGTTCTGGATCGTGCAGGGCCAGGTGCGCCACCGCCTGGAAGACCGCGAGGAGATCCTCCGCCCCGGCGACGTCCGCTTCCTGCATCCCACGACCGGGCATGCCCTGGCCGCCCACGGCGGGGCGGCGATCCTCGCCAACCTCGCCTTCCCCGCCGACCTGCTGCCGAAGCTGCAGCCGCTGGCCGGCGAACTGCCCTTCGTCCCCGGCAAGGTCATGGCAGGACGGGTGGCGCCGGCGGCCCGCACCGCCCTCGAGGACTGGGGCGACCGCCTGAGCAGCGATCTGGTGTCGCTGTTGGATGTCGGCGCCTTCCTGCTGTGGCTGCTGGCCGAGACGCGGCGCCCGGCCGGACAGGCGCCACGAGGGCCGGCCTGGCTGGCGCAGGCGCTGGCCGACCTCGACCACCCCGGCCCGCTGGCCGCCGGCGCCAGCGGCCTGGTGAAGGCCTCAGGCAAGAGCGCATCCGCGGTGGGGAAGCACATCCGCCGCCAGTTCGATTGCACCATCATCCAGCTGGTCAACCGCCGCCGCCTGGCCTGGCTGGCTGAACAGCTGCGCACGACGCAGACGCCGATCCCTGAACTGGCCGCGACCTGCGGGCTGGCGAATCTCAGCAACTGCTATCGGCGATTCAAAGAGACCTACGGCTGCCCGCCGGGGGTTTGGCGGGCGAGGAAGGGTGGCTGAGGCGGGAAGGCCGGATGCCCGCTTGCCTCGCAACTGCCGTCTGATGGCCTGCTCGCGCCACTCCATGCGCAACCTGCCCGTCTCCCGCCCCGGCTCCTTCCTGCCGGTCTACAGCATCGGCCTCGCCCTGCTGTGCATGTGGCTGGTGCACCTGCTGCATCGCGGCGGCCGGACGTGGCTGATCTGGGACTCCGCGCATCCTCTGCGCGGGGTGCCGCTGATCCTCGCGGTCCTGCTCGGCCTCGGCGCCGTCGCCCTGTGGATCGCGGCGTGGATCGCCCTGCGCCGTGGCAGGGTGCGCGTGAACCGCACCGCCTGCACCATCGCGGCCATCACCAGCCTGGTCGTCCTGTACCTGCTGCTGAAGCTCTGCGGCTACTGGCTCGGCTTCCTGTGATCCGGGGTCAGACGGGACGCCAGCGCAGCCCCGCGATGCGAGCGAAGCCCTGATCGCTGGAGATCAGCGTCGCGCCATGGCCGATCGCCAGGGCCGCCAGGTGCAGATCGTAGACCGCGTTTCCCCGGGCCTGGTGCTGATGGCAGAGGCGGCTGAAGATGTCCCACGTGCCGTCCGTCTCGCCCAACTCGACCGTCGCTGGTCGCCGGCGCCAACCAGCCAGGGTCGCCATCGCCACCGCCAGAGGCGTCGGATCCGCGAACACCTGCGCATGGGTGACTAGACGCAGGAAGCCGTTGCGGACATGCGGACACCAGGCGAAGCCGCCACCAGCCTCGCCATCGACCAGGGCCAGAGCCCGAGCGTGGGCCGGATGATCCGCGCGATGCGCCGCCACCAGGACGTTCACGTCCAGCAGCAGGTTCATCAGAGCGGACCGCGCTCGTCATCCAGGCGCTCGCTCCACGCGCGCAAGGCCACATCATCGGGCCCGGGAACCGCTGATGAGCCGTAGACCACCGTTTGTTCAGCGACCCGCGCAGCCGGCATCTCGATCAACCCGCGCCGCAAGGTGCGATTGACCACCTCGACCAGCGGCAGGCGCAGCTGGACCGCCCGCTCCCGCAACTGCTGCATGAGGTCGTCATCGACCGTCAGGGTCGTGCGCATGCCCGAAGCATCATGATGCGCATCATGATGTCAATGGAATGGAAAATGGTCCGAGGTCCGGGGTCGGCAAGCCTCGACGCAGACCGGGGAAACCGGCATGCGATCGCTGTTGGGAACGCTCACGCGGCGGTACTTCAGCGTCGCAGCGTCTCCGACGTCAGACGTCCGCGTGCTGTATGGACCTCGGACCTCGGACTGCGTTGTATCGCGCAGCGGCGCTCCCCCGTCAGACGCCCTGCACCCAGCGCCCCTCGCACTCGCCGAAGAGGTCGTCGGCGGCGAAGGGACCCCACGAGTTGCGGCCGTACAGGTGCAGCGGGGTGCCGCGCATCGCCAGGCGCAGGCTGTCGGTCCAGCGCCAGCTCTGCTCGATCTCGTCGCTGCGGATGAACAGCGACTGGTCGCCGTTGACCACGTCGATGAGCAGGCGCTCGTAGGCGTCGGGCGGCGGGGACTGGAAGCGCTCGGCGTAGTCGAAGTTCAGCTTCGCCGGCTGGATGACCAGGCCCTGGCCCGGCTGCTTCACATCGAAGGTGATGTCGATGCCGTCGTTGGGCTGGATGCGCAGGGTGATGGCGTTGGGCCGCAGGTGGCACTCGTCGGGGCCGCCGAAGAGGGTGTGCGGCGGCATGCGGAACTGCACCTTCACGCTGGTGAAGCGCGCAGGCAGGTGCTTGCCGGTGCGCAGCAGGAAGGGCACGCCGCCCCAGCGCCAGTTGTCGATGTAGGTGCGGCAGGCGATGTAGGTCTCGGTCTCGCTCTTGGGGTCGACGCCGGCCTCGGCGCGGTAGCCCTCGTACTGGCCGCGCACGATGTGGCGGCGCGGGTCGAGGCCGTCGAAGCTGCGCAGGGCGCGCAGGACCTTCACCTTCTCGTCGCGGATGTCCTTCGACGCCAGCGAGGACGGGGCCTCCATGCCGACCAGGGCGAGGACCTGCAGCAGGTGGTTCTGCAGGATGTCGCGCGCGGCGCCGGCGCCGTCGTAGAAGCCGCCGCGGCCGTTCTCCATGCCGATCGACTCGCCCACCGTGATCTGCACCAGCTCGACGTACTTCTGGTTCCACAGCGGCTCGAACAGGGCGTTGCGGAAGCGGAACACCAGGGTGTTCTGCACCGTCTCCTTGCCCAGGTAGTGGTCGATGCGGTAGAGCTGGTCCTCGCCGATGAGGTTCAGCAGGTTCTGGTTCAGCACCGTGGCGCTGCCCAGGTCGGCGCCGAAGGGCTTCTCCACCACGACGCGGCGGCGCGGGCCGTTGGGCGCCTCCTGGGTCAGCAGGCCGGCGGCATGCAGGTTGGCGACCGCGGGGAGGAACAGCTCGGGCTTCACCGCCAGGTAGAAGACGCGGTTGACCGGCCCGCTGGCGCAGGCGTCGAGGGACTTGGCCAGGGCGCGGTAGTCCTCGGCGGTATCGAGGTTGGTCTGGACGTAGTGCACGCCGCCCAGGAACTCGCCCCAGCGCGCATGCGTGGTCGGCTTGCCGACGGTGGCGGCGAGATGGGCGCGGAAGCCGGCGTCATCCCACGGCCGGCGCGCGACGCCGACCAGCTGGGTGGTCGGCGGCAGATGCCCCTGATGGAAGGCGGAGAAGAGCGCCGGAACCAGCTTGCGCGCGGTGAGATCGCCCGAGGCGCCGAAGATGACGACCTGGGTGGGGATATGCACGGCCATGCCCTAGACTGCGCCACGCCGCGAGCCCGCGCAAGCGCAAGCCCGCCGGGGTGCTGCGCGGCGAAACTCAGCGCAGGCGACGGCGCAGGGCGACGACGGCGAAGGCGCCGCGCGCTGCATGACCGCCGCCATCCGCGATGCCGGCGTCAGCGTGGATCGCATCGGCTACCTCAACGCGCATGGCACGTCCACGCCGCTGGGCGACCTGGCCGAGACCATGGCGATCAAGCGCACGCTCGGCGACCAGGCCTACAGGACGATGGTTTCGTCGACCAAGTCGATGACCGGCCACCTGCTCGGCGCCGCCGGCGGCGTGGAAGCGGTCTTCTCGGTGATGGCGCTGCACACCGGCATCATCCCGCCGACCATCAACCTCGAGAATCCCAGCGAAGGCTGCGACCTCGACTACGTGCCGAACGTCGC
>JAFLCQ010000275.1 GCA_017302815.1 Planctomycetota bacterium | reverse complement strand
GGTGAATGCGGCGAGCGTGCGCTCGGCCTCGCCGATGTCGGCCGCCACCGGCTTCTCGACCAGGACGCCGCGGACGCGGCCGGCGCAGGCGCGGGCCACCGTGTCGGCGATCGCCGGCGCCAGGCAGACGTAGGCGGCGTCCGGCTTCTCGCGCGCCAGCATCGCCTCCCAGTCGCCATAGGCGGCGGCCTTGCGCGGGGTGGCGATGGCCTCGGCCTTGGCGCGGTCGCGGCCGGCGACCGCGACGATCTCCACCCCGGAGACCTGGGCCAGGGCGTCGAGATGCTGCGGTGCGATCCAGCCGGTTCCGATCATGGCGATGCGCATGTCAGGCCTCCTGCAGCGAGTAGTCGACCCCGAGCTTCACCGCCTTGCCCGGGTCGGCGGCGACCAGGGCGTAGGCTTCGGCGCAGGTCGCGAAGCCGACCACCGGAGCGATGATGTCGCGGCCGTCGATGGTGCCGTCGGCGATGCGTTCGACAACCGTGTCGAGGAGGCGCGCCTCGTCCCAGCGCGGATGGTCGGGATTGGGGTCGCTGCAACCGCGCGAGAATATGATGCGCGGCCGGTTCATGTGCGCCTCGCCGCCGAAATCTAGACCGCTGCGGTGTGGTGGCGGGAAGGCGCCGCAGACGATGGCCCCGCCGTAGGCGACGCCGCGCAGCGATGCCTGCAGGGCGGGCACCGCGCCGGAGAAGTCGATGGCGACATCGACGCCGCGACAGCCGGTGCGCTCCTTCAGCAGGAAGCCGACGTCCTCGCTGCCGGAGAAGGCGGCGACGGCGCCGAATCGCATCGCCAGGGCGCGGCGTTCGGCCACCGGATCGATGGCGTACACCGTCGCGCCGGCGGCGCGCGCCAGCTGCACCGCCACCAGGCCGATCGCGCCCAGGCCGAAGATGGCGACGTGGTCGCCGAGGCGGACGCCGCCGTCGCGGATGGCTCCCAGGGCGAAGACCCCGGGATCGGCGCAGACCGCCGACTGCCAGGGCACCGCGTCGGCGATGCGCCAGCAGGCGCGCTCGGGCACCGCTGACACGCGGCGGAAGGGGCTGTAGCACAGCACGCGGTCGCCGCGCGCGACGCGGGTCACGCCGGCGCCGACCGCTTCGACCCGTCCCACCGCCATGTTGCCGGCCGGGATGGGATAGCTCCACACCATGCCATCGCCGGGGCGGTGCAGCTTCCAGTCGCCATCCCAGCGGCCGCGGGCGTTGCCGTAGCCCTTGAAGAAGGCGGCCATGGTGCCGTGCTTCTCCGCCGCGTGGCTGCAGCGGACCAGGACCTGGCCCTGTTCGAGTGTCGGATCCGGCACATCGCGCCAGGCGACCTGTCCGGGACCGGTGATGATGAGCTCGCGGTTCATCGCATTCTCCTGGGTTATGCCGCTCATCATACGGACGGCCGCTCACAGATGGAATGGCGTGGACACGGCGGATGTGTCGGATCCGCTACTGTCATGTCTCAGGGCCATCGCCTGCGCGTCGTCCCGCCGCAGCCGCCGGGCGATGACGGACTGCGCATCGTCGCCTACGGCCTGCGCGAGTGGATGCCGTCGGGGATCCTCGACCGCCAGGGCGGCACCGACGACTGGATGCTGATGGCCTTCAACCACGCGGTGGAGGCCGGTGCGGATGGCGATGCGGCGCCGGTGCCGGCCGGAACCCTGATGCTGTGGCGTCCGCTCAGCCCGCAGCGCTATGGTTCGGCGGCCGGGCCGTGGTGCCACAGCTGGATCCACATCGACGGCGATGCCCTGGCGACGTGGATCGCCGCCACCGGTCTGCCGGTGGACGCTCCGCTGGCAGCCCCGCCGCGTCTGCTGGAACGGCTCATCCTGGCGGTGCACGAGGAGCTGCGCGGCCAGGTTCGGCCCGATGCCGGCATCCTGCGCAACCATGTCCACACCTTCGTGCGCCAGGCGGCGCGGGCGGCGCATGGCGCGCGCGCCGGCGACGTGCCCGCCGGCCTGCTGCTGGTGCGGCGCCATCTCGACGAGCGCTGCGCGCAGCCGCACCGCCTGGCGGACCTCGCCGCCATGGCGGGCTGCTCGGTGGCCCACCTCACCGCGGGCTTCCGCCGCCATTTCGGCTGCTCGCCCATCGCCCATCTCATCCATGTGCGACTGCAGACCGCGCACCTGCTGCTGCGCGACCGCCGCCTGCCGGTCGCCGAGGCTGCTCGCCTGGTCGGCTACGACGACTACCACCACTTCACTAAGCTGTTCACCCGCCGCTTCGGCCGGCCGCCGAGCGCGGTGCGCGGCGGACGCTGACCTCAGGATCCCAGCTGCCGCGGCGATGCGCCGAAGCGCTGCTTGAAGATCCTGCAGAAATGCGGCAGGTCGTGGTAGCCGACCTCGGCGGCGACGGCATGGACGCGCTTCCCCGGCTCGTTCAGGAGTTCGCGCGCACGGCGCAGGCGCAGCTGGATCAGGTATTCGAGCGGTGGAACGCCGAGCGCAGCGCGGAAGCGGTGGGAGAAACGCGATTCGGACCAGCCGCACAGCCGCGCCATCCGCGGGATGTCCCAATGCGCCCCTGGGCGTCCATGCAGCTCCTGGCACAGGCGGCTGAGGGCCGGGGGTATGGCGCCGTCCGGGCCTTCCACCTCGTCGCGACGCAGCATGCGCACGAGTATGCGCAGCAGGTCGAGGACGATGGCGAGGTCGGGCCTGGGCCGGCCGGCGCATTCGGCATGGATCAGGCGGAGGAGGTGCTCGAAAGGTTCCGGCTGGAACCCCGCGACGGCGCGGTCGAGGGGCACGCCTGCGCGCGCGACATCGGTTGCGAAGCCGGCGCCGCGCACGTGGATCCAGCTGTGCGACCATGGGCGGCCGGGATGGCCGTAGCGATGCGGCGTGCGCGGCGGCCACACCCGCGCAAACGGGCCGGCCTGCACCGGACCGCCATCGATCGCGGTCTCGCCATGGAAGACCATGACCAGCACGTCGTCGCTGCCACGTGGGCGGTCGACCAGGCCGGCTGGCATCGGTTCACGCACCCCGAGCCGATGCACCTGCGCTCCAGGGGCTGCCGCCACGGCGGGAGGATAGTAGGCTTTGATCTCGGCTTCGGGCATAGCAGCAGGATACGACAAAACAGACGACGTCTACGACATGGCGGCTGTAGAGCCACTGATACGATCCATGCATGGTAAAAACCGCATCGAGGACCGCTGATATGGATCTCCCCACCATCGAGGATATCTGTCGCATCGACCGAATGGCGACAACCAGGCAGCTGACCACCTTCGACCCGGCCAGCCGTGAGAAGGTGGTCTGGGTGCGCAGGGGCGAGCGCAGGGACATCGGTGCGGTGCAGGGCACCGGGGCGCTGGTCCGCCTGTGGCTCACCTTCCCCGGCTGGTTCCACCCGCACTGGATGCCCGATGCCGAGGTCTCGACCTCGATCCTGAAGACCCTCATCCTGCGCATCTACTGGGATGGATGCGATGCGCCGGCGGTCGAATCCCCGGTCGGCGACTTCTTCGGCGATGGCCTGTGCGAAGTGAGGAACTTCACCGCCGGCCGCATCGGCATGCCCAGCGGCGGTTTCGCGTGCAGGTTCCCGATGCCGTTCCGGAGCGGTTTCCGCATCGAACTCGAGAACCTGGATACGCGGATCGACGCCCGCGTCTTCCTCAACGCCCAGTATCAGCTGCTGCCGCGACTGCCCGATGACGCCGGCTGGTTCCATGCGCACTTCGCCTGCGGCCGTCTGGCCGCCACCGATCCGGTGGTGATGGCTGATGTCACCGGGGCCGGACGGATGGCCGGCTGCACCCTGGCCATGCAGGGCCGTCAGCCGGGCTACCTCGCCATGCTGGAGGCGAACGAGCAGGTCGAGGTCGACGACGACGATGGCGCCGGCCTGCTCGGCACCGGGCTGGAGGACTTCTTCGACGGCGGCTGGTACTTCCGCCAGGGCGGATTCGTCGGCCCGGACCATGGCGTGGTGTCGCGCGACGTCGCCGACGCATCGGTCGCCATGTACCGCATCATGGACCGGGATGCGATCCACTTCCGCCATCGTCTGCTGTTCCGCTTCGTGAATCCCTGCGCGCCGGAGCGCCTGCGACCCTTCGCGTTCTCCAGGTGCACCTTCCTCTATCTCGATCGACCGCAGGGCTGCGCGCCTGGGCTGCCTGATGCAGAGGGCCTGATGTGCTGGTACCGCTGGCGCGCCTGCGATGCGATGACCGCCCTGTGACGCGCTGGACCTCGACAAGACGGCGTTGCTCAAATCCGTTCGACGGATTGCGGATCCGACCCGGCCTGGGCATGCTGGCGGGCTATGCGCACATTCCTCCTCTCGCTCCTCCTCGCAGCCGCGCTCGCCGCCGGCGAGGCCCGGGTCTACTTCATCGGCAATTCGGTAACCGACACGGTGAACTACGACGCCTTCGCCGGCTTCGGCGCCGCCAACGGCCGGCCGGTGGCCTGGGGCCGCCACATGATCCCCGGCGCTCCGCTGGACTGGCTGTGGAAGGATCAGGGCGGCTTCACCCGCGATCCCTATGGCGCTTCGAAGAAGGCCAGCAGCGAGTTCGCCTGGGACCACATCACCATGCAACCCTTCGATCGCCACATCCCGCACGACATCGAGGTGATCCGTGCGATCGTCGCCCTGCAGCGGCCGCAGAACCCCGACTGCCGCTATTGGATCTACGAGCGCTGGCCGCGCATGGCGACTCTGGACGGCAAGGGGCTGGAGTTCGACAAGGACGACTACGATCCGGCCAAGGGGCGGCTGACCGTCGACCTGGCGCGGATCAAACCGTGGGCCGCGTTGTACGGGCAGGACTACACCGGCGGCTGGGACAACAGCAACGAGGGGCGCGACTACAGCCAGAAGCTGCTGGCGGCGGCGCGCGCCACAGAACCGCAGGCGCAGTTCCGCCTGCTGCCGGTCGGCGACGTCATGGCGGTGATCGACGTCAAGCTGCGCGCCGGCCTGGTGCCGGGCTGGGATTCGGCGTGGCACCTGTACAAGGACGGCATCCACCTCGGCCCCACCGGATCCTACCTGTGCGGCGCGACCTTCGCGTCGGCCATCCTGGGCCTGGATCCGGCCAAGCTGCAGCCAGCCGCCTACGGCCAGGTCGAGCCCGCGCTGGTGCCGGTGATCCAGGCGGCGATCGCAGAGGTCCTGCGCGCGACGCCCGACGCCAAGCCCTGACGCGGGCTGGCGGCCGGGCGGCCGGGTCCACGATCCCGGCATGGACAGCAGCGCTCCCTCGCCCGTCGCCATCGTCACCGGGGGCGCACAGGGCATCGGCCGCGGCATCGTCCGCGCCCTGCTCGCCGCCGGCTGGCGCGTCGTCGCGGTCGACCGCGATCAGCGTGGCCTCGTCCATGCCCGCCGTGAATTCGCCGATCCCGGCGTGTGCCGCCTGTTGCGAGGCGATTGCGGCCGGCC
>JAFLCQ010000274.1 GCA_017302815.1 Planctomycetota bacterium | reverse complement strand
CCGCGGGCTGCAGCCCTAGGTACCAGGACTCGCGGGCCATGCCCGCATCGCGCTCGGCCTGCAGGCAGCGGGCGACCGAATCCGCGACCGGACGCGGACCGCCGCCGCGCTGCGCGTGCACGCGCAGGCTCCCGCCATGGGTGGGCAGCTCCTCGACCGCGATGACCTCCAGGCCGTTGGCGGTGAACATCGTCGCCACCGCCAGCAGCGACAGGTAGCTAAAGTGCTCGTGGTAGACGGTGTCGAACTGGCAGCCCTCGACCAGCCGGCGCAGGTGGGGGAACTCGAAGGTCGCGACCCCGTCGGGCTTGAGCAGGATCGCGAAGCCCGCGATGAAATCGTTGATGTCCGGCACATGGGCCAGGACGTTGTTCGCCACCATGAGGTCGGCGGAGCGGCCCTCCGCCGCCAGCTCGGTCGCCAGGGCGCGGCCGAAGAAGGCCTCGCGCACCTCGATGCCCAGGCTCCGGGCCGCGGCCGCGGTGCCGGCCGTCGGTTCGATGCCCAGGCAGGGGATGCCGCGATCCCGCACATGGCGCAGCAGGTAGCCGTCGTTGCACGCGACCTCGACAACATGACTGGCGGCGCCGAGCCCGAGGCTGGCGCGCATGCGCTCGACATACGCGGCGGCGTGGCGCACCCAGCTGCTGCTGTACGAGGAGAAGTAGGCGTAGTCCGGGGTGAACAGGGCGTCGGCGCGGGCATGGTCGGCGGTCTGGGCCAGCCAGCACCGCGTGCACACCAGGACGCGCAGGGGCAGATGGACCTCGCCGGCCTGGAGCTGCTCGGGCCGCAGGTAGGCGTTCGATGGCGGTGCCGCGCCGAGATCGATGAGCGGCAGCGACACCTCGGCCGAGCAGTGCCTGCACTTCACGGCTCGACTCCGGGCCATGCGGCGGCCAGGTCCGGGAACCCGGCGTCGCGCCCCGAGCGGGCCGCGATGGGCAGCGGCCAGGCGATGGCCAGCGACGGATCGTCCGCGCGCACGCCGAACTCGGCCCCTGGCGCGTACGGATGCGAATGGGCGTAGATCATCTCTGCCGGACCCTCGAGGACCTGGAAGCCGTGCGCGCAGCCCGGCGGGACGATGACGCTGTCGGCACGGTCGCCGGACAGCCGCACCGCGACATGGCGGCCGAACCAGGCCGAACCGCGCCGCAGGTCGACCACGACATCATGCACCGCCCCGCGCGTGCAGGTCACGACCTTCCACTCGGCATGCGGGGCCAGCTGCATGTGCATGCCGCGGACCGTGCCCGGCCCGAGGGTCACCGAGCGGTTGGCCTGGGCGAACGTGCCCGGATGGCCGTGGCGGCGGATGTCCTCGGCGCACAGCAGCCGTTCGAAGGACCCGCGCGCGTCGTCGATCCGCCGCCGGTGCAGCAGCACCACTCCGGCCGGTCCGAGGAATTGCCCGTCCGTGGTCATGCGGGCGCCGCCATGGCCGCGCGATACGCGGCGATGTCCGCCTGGCACAGCGCCACCGCATCGGCGCCGGACGCCTGCGCCCGGTACCACGCGGCGGTCCTACGCACGGTCTCGTCCAGGCCCCAGGCCGGAGCCCATCCCAGCCGCGTCCGCGCCTTGCCGGCGTCCAGCCGCAGCACGGCTGTCTCATGCGGATGCGGACCGGGATCGGCGTCGAGTCGTCCCCGGCCGAGTTCGCGGACCAGCAGCCCCGCCACCGTCCCGACGGTGGCGATCGCGCCCGGGTCCGGGCCGATATTCCAGGCCTCGGCCCAGGCGCCACCGCCAGCCTGCTGCAGGCGCCAGGCGATGTCCATGTACGCCGACAGCGGCTCGAGGACGTGCTGCCATGGGCGCACGGCATCGGGCCGCCGCAGCCGCAGGGTGGCGTCGGCGGCGGCGGCCCGCACTACGTCGGGCACCAGGCGGTCCTCGCCCCAGTCGCCGCCACCGATGACGTTGCCGGCGCGCACCGTCGCGGTCGGCGGCAGATCCGGGAAGGAGCTGCGCCAGGATGCGACCGCCAGCTCGGCCGCGGCCTTCGAGCTGCTGTAGGGATCGTGCCCCCCCAGCCGTCCGGTCTCGTCGTGGACCCGGCCGTCGCCGCGGTCCTCGTAGCACTTGTCGGAGGTCACGACCACGACGGCGCGCACGCCGCCGTGGGCGCGCACTGCCTGCAGCAGGTTGACCGTGCCGAGTACGTTGGTGCGCCAGGTGGCGGCAGGCTCGCGGTAGCTGCGGCGGACCAGGGGCTGCGCCGCGAGGTGGAACACCGCCTCGGGAGCGCAGGCGGCCACGGCCGATGCGGCCACGGCCGGGTCGGCGATGTCGCCGACCCGGTGCGGCATGCGTCCGGCCAGGCCGAGGAGCTCGAAGAGCGACGGCGCGGTGTCCGGAGCCAGCGCCAGGCCATGCACCTCGGCCCCGAGATCGAGCAGGATCTGGCACAGCCAGGCCCCCTTGAATCCGGTATGCCCCGTCACCAGCACTCGGCGTCCGCGCCACGCCCCGGGAGGCGTCACCAGCGCCTCCACGGCGCCTGTCCGGACGCCCACAGGCGCTCCAGCTGGGTCCGGTCGCGCATGGTGTCCATCGGCTGCCAGAAGCCGCGGTGCATGAAGGCGCGCATCTGCCCTTCGGCCGCCAGGCGGCGCATCGGGCCGTCCTCCCACACCACGCCGTCGCCCGCGATGAGGTCGGCGACGCCGGGATCGAGGACGAAGAACCCGCCGTTGATCCAGCCGCCGTCGCCCTGGGGCTTCTCGACGAACGCCGCCACCCGCTCGCCATCCAGCTGCAGGGCGCCGTAGCGGCCCGGCGGCTGCACGGCGGTGATGGTCGCCATGCAGCCGTGGGCACGGTGGAAGCGCACCTGCTCGGCGATGTCGACATCGGCGACGCCGTCGCCATAGGTGAAACAGAACGGCTCGTGCCGGTCGAGGTGGTGCCGCACGCGCGCCAACCGCCCGCCGGTCATCGTCGCCTCGCCGGTGTCGACGAGGGTGACGCGCCAGGGTTCGGTCGTGCGGTGGTGGACCTCGACCGAGCCCCGCGCCAGGTCGAAGGTGACGTCGCTGGTGTGCAGGGCGTAGTTGGCGAACCACTCCTTGATGAGGTAGCCCTTGTACCCCAGGCAGATCACGAAGTCGTTCACCCCGTGGGAGGAGTATATCTTCATGATGTGCCAGAGGATGGGCTTGCCGCCGATCTCGATCATCGGCTTGGGGCGGATGACGCTCTCCTCGCTGATCCGCGTCCCCATGCCACCGGCGAGAATGACGGCCTTCATGCGGCGGCTCCAGCCACGAGCGCTCCGGCGCAGTGGATCGGAGCATGCTTCCAGCCCCAGCTTTCGGGTCAAGAATAACCCCACCCGCGTGGATCGGCGACCGGCCTTGGGAGGCCCGTGGCGTCCCGGCCGCGCCGGATCCCAGGGGGTCGCGCCGTTGCAGGCCCAGCACGAGCGCCGATCCTGCGCGCGTGGATAGGACGATCAGGATCCTGGATGCCGAGGGCCGCCACCCCTACCTCGGCGACTGTTGGCGCCATCGCGACCTGCTGTGGTTCTTCGCGCGGCGCGATCTGGTCGTCCGCTATCGCCAGACCGCGCTGGGCATCGTCTGGGTGCTCCTGCGCCCGGTGCTGGCGATGGGCGTGTTCGGGTTCCTCTTCGGGACGGTGGCCGGCCTCGATGGCCGGGGCGTGCCATACCCGCTGCTGGTGCTTGTCGGCATGCTGCCCTGGCAGTTCTTCGCCTCGGTGCTGGCGGAAGGGGCCGGGGCGGTGGTCAACAACCCTGCCCTGGTGACCAAGATCTACTTCCCGCGCATGCTTATGCCGGCCAGCAGCCTGATCCTGAACACCGTCGATCTCGGCGTGCAGATCGCCTTCCTGGCCGCGGTGATGGCCTGGTACGGCATCGCCCCGCCATGGCAGGTCGTGTTCGCCCCCCTGGCCATCGTCCTGATGGCGGCCTCGGCGCTGGGCGCGGCCCTGTGGCTCTCGGCGCTGACGGTCAGCTACCGCGACTTCCGCGCGCTCGTGCCGATCATCCTGCAGTTCGGCATACTCGCCACACCGGTGGCGTGGACGGTGGCGACGCTGCCCGGGGAATGGCGCTGGTGGGCCTGGCTCAACCCCCTCGCCGGGCCGGTGGAATGGCTGCGCTGGTGCGTCCTGCCGGGGATGGTCATGCCCGGGCCGAAGGCCATGTCCCTGAGCATCGTCGGCGCCCTGCTGCTGCTGCTGAGCGGCTACTGGTACTTCCGCCGCGTCGAATCCAGGTTCGCCGATGTCATCTGAGCTGGTGTCCAGCGATCTGCCCGACGATGTCGCCATCCGCATCCGCGGGCTGAGCAAGAGCTACACCATCCACGGCCGCCGGCTGCCCGGCATCTCGCTGCGCGACGACATCCTGCGCTGCATCAGCTTGCAATGGATGCGCAAGGCTCCCACCCACCCGTTCGTCGCCCTGGCCGACGTGGACCTGGACGTCCGCCCCGGAGAGGTGGTCGGCATCCTCGGCGGCAACGGCGCCGGCAAGAGTACGCTGCTGAAGCTGCTCTGCCGCATCACCCGGCCCAGCACGGGGCGGATCATCTACCGCGGACGCATCGCCAGTATCCTGGAGGTAGGCACGGGGTTCCACCCCGACCTGTCGGGGCGCGAGAACATCTACCTCAACGGCGCCATCCTCGGGATGCGCCGCGCCGAGATCAACGCCGTCTTCGACGACATCGTGGCCTTCGCCGAGATCGGCGAGTTCCTGGACGAGCCGGTGAAGCGCTACTCCTCGGGGATGTTCGTCCGCCTCGCGTTCTCCATCGCCGCGCACCTCGACCCCGAGGTCCTGGTCGTCGACGAGGTGCTGGCGGTGGGCGACGAGCGCTTCCGCAGCAAGTGCCTGGAGCGCGTACGCAGCCACTTCGCCCGGCGGGCCGTCCTGTTCGTGTCGCATGACGAGGCGATGGTCCGGGCCATCTGCACCCGCGCGATCGTGCTCGACCACGGACGCAAGCTGTTCGACGGCGACGTCCAGGCCGCGCTCGGGCTCTACCATTCGCTGTCCCGTCCGGCATGCGCCTCGACGTCCTGATCCCGAGCAAGAACCGGGCGGCGCAGCTCGCCGCTTCGCGGCCGTCCGTCATGGCCTTGGCGCGGCGCTGCGGCGCGACGGTGCGGATCTGCGATCAGTCGCGGGTCGCGGTGGCCTGGCCCGACGCCCAGGTCCTGCACCGTCCCGACCTGTCCGGCCTGCCGGCGGCGCGCAACGCCCTGCTGGCCGCCTCGGACGCCGACGTCGCGGTTTTCCTCGACGACGACAGCGATCCCGCCGCCGATCTGGGGTCGCGCGTGCTGGAGCTCGCCGCGCGCGAACCGCACATCGCCGCCTGGGGACCAGTCGTCGAGGCGCGAGGGCGGATCGCCCGCCGGTTGCACCGCCTGCTGCACCTGGGCTGCATGCGGGATAA
>JAFLCQ010000273.1 GCA_017302815.1 Planctomycetota bacterium | reverse complement strand
GGACGTCGATCTCAACCTCGACGACATGATCGCCAAGGTCAATTCCGACCTCGTCGGCAAGTTCGTGAACATCGCCAGCCGCTGCGCCGGCTTCATCGGCAAGCGCTTCGACGGCAGGCTGGGCGATCCGGCCTGGCAGCGCGCCGAGGCGCTGCACCTCGACCGGCCGGGCCAGTTCGCGGCCCTGACCAAGCGCACCGCGCGCTGGGACGGCCCCGAGGATCTGTCGGGCATCATGCGCCTGCTGTGGGACGACGAGTTCCTCTACCTCGGCATGGCGGTGCAGGACGACGTGCACTGCCAGCCCGAGGTCGACGGCAACATCTGGCGCGGCGACGGCCTGCAGTTCCTGGTCGACCCCTGCCGCGACTCCGAGCAGAAGCCCGGCAAGTACGACTACATCGTCGCCCTCAGCCGAAAGGGCATGCAGGCGTGGTGCCACGCCTCGGCCGACGCCGCCCGCGCGCCGGCGGAGGAGGTGAAGGACTTCCGCATGAACATCGTCCGCACCGGCAGCCGCGGCGACATGGTCTACGAGCTGGCCATCCCCTGGCACCGCCTGTCGCCATTCACACCGCGCCCGGGCGGCAACCTCGGCCTGGCGATGATCATCAACAACGACGACGGCCAGATCCGCGACAGCTTCATGGCCTGGTTCGGCTGCGCCCACTCCAAGCAGATGGGCATGAACGGGGATCTCATCCTGCTGCCTGGCTGAGCACCAGCGGACAATAGCATCACGGCAGCGTCTGCGGAGCGTAGAACGACTTCCGGGCGCGAGCCAGATCCAGCGATCCGACATGGAAGTCGCAGAACAGGACCGTCGCCAGCTTCTTGCCGCCGTGCCGGAACGACATCGAGGTTCCGCTGCCGGTGGTGTTCTCCCAGATGCGGAACTCCCCGCTCACCTCGCCGAGCAGCATGCGCTTGCTGGCATAGGTGATCGCCGGCAGGCGGAAGCTGGTGACCCCGGATGAACCATAGAAGGGGCTGCCATCGGCGCGCGGGCTGTTGCACCAGCCCGCCAGGGCGCCATCGAGCAGAAACACGCTCATGCCGTAGCCCAGCTGGGGATCTGACGGACCCGGCCGGTACAACGGGCAGCCCCTGAACACGCTGGAGGAGCGCACGTCGCCCCACCCCAGATCGCCATTGCCGTTGTTGTCCTGGTCTCCCTCCGCGTACGGCGAGATCAGCGAGGTCCAGTTGGTCAGCCCGAGACCGGACCGGTCCCATTTCACCGGCGGCAGCAGCTCGCCGTTGTCGCTGGCGTAGCCGTGCATGGCCAGGCCAAGCTGCCGGATGTGGCCGCCGCAGCGCACCGCGTAGGCGGCATCGCGCACGATCTTCACCGTCGGCAGCAGCAGGGCCGATAGCGCGGCGATGATGCCGATGACGACGAGGATCTCCACCAGCGACATGCCGGTGATGCCGCGCGGTCCCGGGGTGGCAGTCCGTTGCTCTGACATGGCGCGGAATTCCGTGGCGTTCGCGCTCAGCGCCGGACGGGTGGACGGGCGATGAGCCGGTTGAGCAGCTGCTCGATCTCCCGCGCCGGCATCTTCGCCGTGAGATAGGCCTGGTCGCGCGACAGATCGGTCAGCCACCGCGTGCCACCGCTGGCGGGCTGGATGTAGCAGGCTCCGGCGATGGTGTCGTCCCACAGCGGAGCGGCTCCGCGCACCCCGTAGAGGACGGCTGCCATGGCGCCGGCCCCGGCCGTCGTCTCGGACGCCGGGGCCGCCAGGGGTCGTAGCGGATCCGCCGATCCGCCCTGCGCCAACGGTGCTCCGACGCGGATCTGCGTGGCGATCTCCCTGCCGACATAGACCACGCGGCTCGGCCAGGCGACGCTGATGGTCATGGCGGAGGCGAGGGTCCGCGGCGCATAGGCGTAGTCCCCGCCGTCCGGATACTGCCCGCCGGCGACGACCAGGACCTTCACCTTCTGGGCCGCCAGGGCCCGGCCCGCGAGCGGGCTGAGCTCGTCCGGCTTGCTCTCCAGCAGCTGCGCCAGGGCGTTCTGGCTGCCGGTGCAGACGATGGTGACGCTGCGGTCGGGGCGGGCGGCGAGCAGGCGGCGATAGAGGGCCACCGATTCGGGGAGCTGGCCTGGCGACACATCCTGCGGGAACGACGCCGCGACCCCCTTCACCGCATCGCCATGCGTCACCCAGTCGCCCTTCTGCATCATGCCGATGGGGATGTCGGGGCGGCCGCGGCTGGTGTTGATGGCGTCGATGGCCTGCAGCGGCGCACCCGAGCGGCCGGGGAAGATGCAGCCGAGCAGTTCCGCCTCGCCGCGGTCGGCCAAGGCGTGCACGAGCGCGAGGGCGCCGGCCTCGTCCGCATTGGCGAGGGAAGTGTCGAGGATGACGGCCGCGGCCGCGGTCGCCGGTGCCACGGGACGCGACGGCCCGGCCTGCAGCAGGCCGTCGATGGCGGCGGCGGCCTCGCTGGCCGGCCGGCGCAGCACGAGGTAGGTCTGGTCGCGGTCGCTCCGGCCCTCCCAATGGTGGGTGTAGCCCGGGATGCTCTTCGACGGCACCACGCAGTAGTGGCCCGGGGTCGTGCTCAGGCCCCAGTACGGCGCGGGGCCGCGGACCGCGGCGAGGACGGCGGTGAGGTCCCAGCTCTGGCGCTGGCCGCCGTAGGGCTTGTAGGCGGCATGCAGGGGACTCTCCTTCGGGATGCCGATGCGGCCCGGGCCGGTGATGACCGGGCCGCCGATCTCGAGTCCGCTCCAGATCACCCGGCCGGGCCATTCCAGCGCCGCCGCCATCGCGCCGCCGAGATCGCAGCCGAGGTTGAATTCGTCGCCCTCGGGGAACTTGCCGCCCATGAGCGAGAGCAGCGCCACCTTCTGCGCCACCAGCTCCCGCCCGGACAGCGGGCTGCTGGCGTCCGGACCGCTGGCGAGGAGATGCTTGATGCTGGTATGCGGTCCGACGCAGACGATGGTCACGCTGCGGTCGGGCTGCGCGGCGAGGACCTGCCGGTAGAGGTCGATGGCCTCGGGGAAGTCGTCGATCGACTTGCCGAAGGTGTCGTTGGGGAAATCCTTGCCCAGGGTGTTGGTGTAGTTCGTGGCGCCGGCGACATAGACCCCCTTCTTGCCGATGCCGATGGGGATGTCCGGCCGTCCGTAGTAGGTGTTGATCGCGTCGATGACCGCGGCGGGACCGGATACCGGCCCGTCCTTGCGCATCTTCCACATCATGCAGGCGAGGATCCGCGCCTCGCCGTCATCGGCGAGGGCGTTGAGCAGAGCGAGCGCTCCAGCGTCATCGCAGTCGTTGCCCATGTCGCAGTCGAAGATCACGTTCGCGGGCGGTCTCTTCGCCTCAACGGCGTCGAGGCCCGCGACGCCAAGCGACATCACGGCGACGAGGAGCGCCAGCCGTGCGGTGATTCCATGCGTCATGTCCGTTGCTCCTGCGCCGGACCGCCGCTGCGGTCGTGATGGCGCACCGCCGAGGATACGCCTCGGCGGGCCGGGGCTCAATGGACGGGGCGGACCATCAGGTGCACAAAACGGTTCAGGTGGACGCTGGCGGACCGGGCCGGTCCTGCCGGAACTCCGTGGCGGTGCGGCCGGTGGCCTTGCGGAAGAAGCGCGAGAAGTAGTGGACGTTCTCGAAGCCGCACAGGCGCGCCGTCTCGGCGACGGCCATCCCGGGTTGGCGCAGCAGCACCTTGGCGCGCGCGAGGCGCGCCTGCGCGATGTAGTGGTTGGGGGACCCGTCCGCATGCCGCTGGAAGAGGTGGCGCAGGAAGTCCGGGCTGATGAAGAGCTGCGCCGCCACCTCCGCCACCGACAGGGCGCCATCGCGGTGCTCGATGATCTCCAGCGCACGCCGCACGATGTGCTCATGGGGCGACATGTCGCCATCCGCTTCGCGCAGGATCTGGCGCTGCGCCAGGGCGACCACCTCCAGGAGCAGGCCGCGCGCGACCATGTCGTAGCCGCGCTCCCTGCCACGCAGCTCGCGGCACATCGCGGTCAGCGGCGCCTGCAGGATGCCGCCCGGATCGGCCCACGCCCCGGCGAAGGACTCCAGGCCGCTCGCATCGACGCCCATGCAGATGGTCACGGCGTCCGTGAGATTAACCTGATCATGCGGTATGGTCGCGGGAACGATGGAGAACGACTGCGGGGCGAGCTCGAAGCGCCGGCGACTGAAGGTGGTGCGGAACCGCCCCGCGGTGCAGTACACGAGTTCGAGCGATGGATGGCTGTGCGCCGCCACCGGTCTGGATCTGGAGCAGCGCGCCTCGAAGCAGAACTGCAGGTTCACCCCCGCAGGATCCACCAGCAACGCCGCGCACAAGCTGACGGCAGGAGGGCACCGCCAGACTCCCGTCCAAGAAGACCGATCGCCCCTCCCCTCCGAGGCCGGAGGCGATAGAGATGTTCCGGAGCCTCCCATGCCGGTTCTCGTCCTCTTGCTGCTGCTCGCATGCCCCATCCACGCCGCGGCCGCCGCACGCGAGGAGACCGGCAGCATCCCCGCCCGCGATGGGGCGCCGGCGGTCGTCTACGCCGCGCGCATCCCCGCCCCGGCCGCCAAGGGTCCGGCCCCCGGCCTGATCGTCGCCCTGCATGGCATCAACGGCAACGAACGGCAGCTGCTCGACGCCTGCTCGCTGGCGCTGCAGGCCGCGAAGCGCGAGGATGCCTACATCGTGCTGGGGCTGAAGTCGCAGGGGGCGGGCTGGGAGACCGTGGACCACGCGCCGATCCGCAACGCCGTCGCCTGGGCCATCGCCACCCATCGCGCCGATCCGCGTCGCGTCTTCGCCTGGGGCTACAGCCATGGCGCCATCCGGCTGGGCCACTTCGCCGCCGAGGCGCAGGACCTCTTCGCCGGCGCCGTGCTGTGGGCCGGCACCTGCCAGAAGCCCGCCGCCGACGGCAGCGGCATCGCCTACTACGCGGTCACCGGCGAACGCGACCCGACGGTGAAGCCCGACCAGATGCGCGGCGCCCGCGACCGCATGCGCGCGGCCGGGGTGCGCCTGGTCTACCGCGAGCTCGCCGGTGGCGATCACGGGGCACCGTTCTCGCCGCCGGGCCGGGCGATCTGGGCCAACCACGTCGTGTGGATGGACGCGCTGCGCAACCGCCGCCAGGAGCAGGACGCCCGCACCGTCGAGCTGATGGCGAAGGCGACAGCCGAGCTGGACGCCGACGGCCGGCTGGCCTCCGGCACGGCCAAGTCGCTCTTCCCGGCCCTCCTCGAAGCGGCCGGCGATCCCGTGGAGGCGCTGCTGGTGCGCCTGCTGCGCGCCGAGGCCGCCACCCTGCGCCGGCAGGCGGCGACGGTATGCGCGCGCCGCCTCTTCGGCGACACTGTGGTCGCCGCGCTGGTGCCGCTGCTGCAGGACGCCGACCGCGAGGTGCAGGCGCAGGCGCTGACCGCCCTCGGCCTCGCCGCCGACCTGCAGGTGGCGGCGGCG
>JAFLCQ010000272.1 GCA_017302815.1 Planctomycetota bacterium | reverse complement strand
GCGGCAGCGCCGGGCGCGGCAGGGCGTCCGCCGTGCGCAGGCGCCAGGTCGCCAGGCCGGCACCGATGAGCAGGAGCAGCGCGGCGGAGCGGCCGGTCTCCAGGCCGGGATTGAGTCCGCCGACCCACCACCACAGCCAGCAGCACGGGACGAGCAGGAGGGGGACGGCGGCGATCCACCGCTCCGGCAGGGCGTTCACGCGCGGAACGCCTCGGGCACGAAGGTCGCATCGCTCGCCTCGGCCACCGCGATGCCGATCTGGAACTGCATGGTCTCGCGCGGCACCGGGGCGCGCCAGTCCCTGAGGCAGGCTTCGACCGCCGCCAGCGGATCCTTCTTCTCGACCCGGTGCACGCGGTAGGCCTTCACCGCCAGCGACTCGGCGGCGCCGGGGGTCAGCCAGGTCGGCACCAGGATGCGCAGCTCGGTGGAGGGTTGCGCCGGCAGCTCCAGGCCGCGGCGGCGGCACAGGCTGACGATCAGCGCCCAGCTCTCGTCGGCGGTGGCGGTGGGCAGGAGGGGGATCTTGACGTCGATGCGCCCCGGGCGCTTGAGGTCGACCTCGATCAGGTCGGGCCGGCTGCTGGCGAGGATCCACAGCACCTTGCCGCGGTTGCGGGTGTCGCTCATCTCCTGCGCCAGCATGGCGTAGACGCGGCCGCCGATGCCGCCGTCGTTGCCGCCGGACTCGCGCTTGCCCAGCGACTGGTCGGCCTCGTCGACGAAGACGTAGCAGCGCCCGAGGGCGCGCACGAGGCGGAAGATCTTCTCCAGGTTGCCCTCGGTCGAGCCGACCCACTTGTCGCGGAAGTTCTTCAGCTTCACCACCGGCACGCCGGCCTCGCCGGCGAGGCATTCGACGGTGAAGGTCTTGCCGGTGCCCACCGGGCCGCAGATCAGATAGCCCATCGGCATGGCCTGCAGGTCGTCCTGCCGCCACAGGGCGATGTCCTGGCGCACCCAGGTCTTCACCCGCTCCATGCCGGCGAGGTCGTCGAGGGTCTTCTTCGAGTCGATGAACTCGATCAGCCCGCCGGCGTCGGCCTCGATCAGGCGCTTCTTGGCCTCGGCGAGATCGCGTTCGGCCAGCGGCTGCGCCTTGTGCTGGCGCGTGCGCACCATGCCGTCGACCGACGAGAGGGTGGCGCCGACCAGGGCGCGGGCCGGCCTGGCGAAGTCGCTGGCGAAGGGGGCCAGGGCGGCGGGGCACTCGCGGGCGAGGTCGCGCAGGGCCGACTCCAGGGCGGTAGCGTCGGGCAGGGGGACCTGCACGACCTGGGCGCGCGGGTTGGTCGCGACCAGCGGATGCAGGTCTGACAGCGCGTCGGCGATGAGGAAGGTGGCGAGGCTGTGCCCGGACAGCAGGCCGTCGCTGGCCCAGTCGCGCATGAGCACGGCCAGCGCCGCCACCTCGAAGCTGCTGAATCCCTGGGTGGCGGGGGCCACCAGCTGGGCGTCGCTGACCACGATCGCGACCTGCAGCCGGCGCTGCCCGAGCCGCGCCAGGTTGGCGGCGTAGCGCGCGTAGTGGGTCAGCCATTCCACTGCCGCGCGCGGGGCCTTGGGCAGGGTCTGGTCCTGCTTCCAGTGCGGCCACTGCGCGAATGCGTCGCCGCCCTTGGCGACGCGGGCGCCATTGCCGACGTCGTAGGTCAGGACGACGTCGAAGCGCGCCAGCAGCGAGGTCACCACGTAGTCGGTCAGGGTGCCGGAATCCTCGCCGCCGGCGGTCCGCGGCAGGGGGAAGCGGTCGGCGACGTTGCCGTGCAGGATGAACTGGCTGGAGGCGCCGGACTCGTAGCCGAGGGCGATGCCTTCGGCCCAGGCCGGGCGCGGTGGGCGGGCGGCGGCCTGCGGTTCGCGGGGGGAGATGGCGTCGTTCATGCGTTCACCTTGGGCGGAGCCATGCGCTGCTCGACGTCGGCGATCTCGGGCGCGGCGCTGCCGAAATCGAGCAGGCCTGATGCCAG
The DNA here is from genome assembly GCA_017302815.1 of Planctomycetota bacterium. Classification (GTDB taxonomy): domain Bacteria; phylum Planctomycetota; class UBA11346; order UBA11346; family UBA11346; genus UBA11346. The sequence goes on along the minus strand of JAFLCQ010000272.1, from coordinate 3,531 downwards.
CGCGACATCGCTGGCGATGGTCAGCGGCCTGCCCTGGATCGAGGCGTTCTCGCGCGCCAGCTCGATCTGCGCCTCGATGCGTGCGAGGTCGGCGCTGATCTCGGCGAGCTGGCGCTGCCGCTCGCCGCGGTTGGCGATGCGGCGCTGGAGGATGGCGCGGGTGGCCTCGTGCGACTCGCGCACCCCGGCGCTGGGCGCGGCGGCGATCTCGCGGTCGATGGTGGCGATGCGCTGGCGGATCGACTCCTCCGACTCGTCCCACTCGTCCGACTGCAGGTTGGCCTGGGCGACCAGCAGCTTCAGCGCCGTCCAGCGCAGGCGGCCCAGGGTCTCGCGATGCGCCTCCAGCACGTAGGCGTCGACATGCGCCTGCTCCTGCAGCTGCAGGATGCGGGCGCAGCCGGATTCGATGCGCAGCAGGACCCGCCGCGCCGGGGCGGCCAGGCGCTGCTGCAGGGCCTGCTCGGCCAGGGCCGGATCGGGGCGGGGCTGGGCGGCGCGCTCGATGGCGTCGATGGCATCGCGGAAGCGGCGGTTGCCGACCAGCAGGGCGAGGTAGGCGGTCTCCAGCCCGGCGCCGAGGAACCAGAAGCCGGGATTGACGAAGCCGAGGATGCCCAGGCAGGTCACGGCAAGGAGGTTGACCGGCACGTGGCCCAGCCCGGGGATCCCGGGCCGGGCCAGGAATGCGGCTTTCAGGTAGCGCCACATGGTCGTTCAGCGACGACCGGACGACCGGACGACCGGACGGCCGGACGGCGTTCAGCCCATCGTCTTCTGGGGCTGGGCGGGCACGGCGGCCGGGTCGGCGGCGGGCGTCTCGGCGACCGGCGCGGCTGCCGCGGCGCCGCCGGGGATGGAGATGCCCTCCTTGGCGGCGAAGTCGGCCAGCGCCTGGTCGGCCAGGGCCTCCTGCTCGGCCTCCTTGATCTTGAACTCGTCGGTGTTGAGCGAGTCGCGGGCGAGACGGGCGCGGCCGGCGGCCTTGTTGCGCTCGTCCTCGACCATCTCCTGCAGGCGGTTGAGGGTGTCGCCGCTGCCGCCCATGGTCGTGATCATGCCCGAGGCCATCTCGTTGAGCTCGGCCATGGCCTTCTTCATCTTCATGTCGTCGATCGAGCTCTTGAGCTGCTCGATCTTGGCCTTGGCCTGGGCGACCGAGACGTCGCGCGCCTTGACCAGCTCCTTGTAGGTGCGCTCGGCGTCGGTCAGCTGGCGGCGGTTCTCCTCCAGTTCGCGGGTGACCGTCTGCAGGCGCAGGGCGTATTGGCCGGCGGCGGCACGGTTGCCGGCCTTCAGATGGGCGGCGGCCTTGGCCCGGAGGTCGCGCTCGTCGACCTCCAGCTTGCGCACCTGGCTCATCAACTTCTCGCACATGCCGGCGTGGCTGGCGAGACCGGTGTTGAACTGGCCGATCTGCTTGCGCAGGTTCTCCTTCTCGACTTCCAGCAGGGCCTCGGGGTTGCGGCGCTCGATGCCGCTGACGAAGAGGCTGGCGAAGCCCTTGAAGAGGTTGCCGACGCGTGCGAGGAGGGACATGGGCGTCTCCGTTGCTGCAACCTAACTGGCCATGGGCCAATGGTCAAAGGCCATTGGCGTCCGCCGGATGGACGGCGGTGGCAACCTTCATCACGGGTTGACACGTGCGGATAACATGGTCCCCGCCGCCATGGCCAGCACCGTTTCCGCCTCCGCCGATGTCATCCATGCCCTGCACGGCCTGTGGAGCGAGACGCTCGACCGGGTCGATCGCACGGACATCCGTTCCAGCGTGCGGCCCCACGAGCACCGCCGATCCAGCACCGTCGGCGATCCCACGCCCCCTGGGGGCGCGGTCACCATGCCAGCCCCCAGCGAGGCTGGGCTGGAGGATCTCGACGGCATGCGCAGCGGGCGCGAGCGCTTCATCCTGGGGGAGATGCTTGGGCGTGGCGGCATGTCGGTGGTGCTGCAGGCGGCGCAGCGTTCGCTGGGCCGCAGCGTGGCGGTCAAGGTGGCGCGCTACGACCTCGATCCGCGCCAGCGCGAGCGCTTCCGCGCCGAGTCGAAGCTGACCGCCTGGCTCGAACATCCCAACATCACCCCGATCTACGAGGCCGGACGCAACTACCTGGTCATGCGCCGCATCGTCGGCCGCGACCTCGAACACCAGATCGAGCGCGAACTGCTGCCGCTGCCGCGCCTGATCGAGGTGCTGATCAAGGTGTGCGATGCGGTGTCCTACGCCCACCACCGCGGCATCATCCATCGCGACATCAAGCCGGAGAACATCCTGGTCGGCGACTTCGGCGAGGTGATGCTGATCGACTGGGGGCTGGCCCTGTCGGTGCGCGCCCCGGCGGACGGCATCCTGCGTGCTCCGGCGGTTGATGGCGGGGCGGCGCTGTGCGCCGGGACCCCTGGCTACATGGCCCCCGAGATGGCGCTGGCCGACGCAGCCTCGGTGGGCACCGGCACCGACGTGTTCCTGCTCGGGGCCACCCTCTACCGCTGCCTCGGCGGCGGCATCCCCTTCCAGGCCGAGGACGTCTGGCGTGCCCTCGAACGCAGCGCTACCAACTCGTGGACCCCGATCCCGGCGCAACTGGCTCCGGCCAGGCTGATCGCCCTGCAGCAGGCCGCGATGTCGGACCGGCCCGCCGACCGGCCGACCGTGGCGGAGTTCCAGGACGGCCTGCGCTCGTGGCTGATGCACGCGCGCAGCGAGGACGAGGCGCGGCTGGCCGTCGCCGAGGCGCGTGCGCGGCTCGCCGCCGCGCAGGGCCACCGCCTGCATCCCCATGCCTCGTATCAGGACTTCGTCGCCTGCATCGCCGCCTGCGACCGCGCCCTGGCTCTGCAGCCTGAACTGGACGAGGCCCTCGCGCTGCGCGGCCGGGCGGTCGCGGACTTCGCCCTCGCCGCGGTCGGGGCCGGTGAGTTGCAGCTGTCGCGCCTGATCAAAGAGGGGGGCCGCCTGCCAGGACCGCCTATCGTCCGCAGCGAGCCTGACGACGATACGACGCGCAAGGCCGGACGGCTGCTGCCGCAGGACCAGCAGCAGTCGGCGCAGGGGCTGCTGCGTGAACTGGTGGTCCGGCAGCGCGAGATCGAGCGTCTTGCCGCATCCAACGCACAGTTGCGCACGGCCTATGATGCGGTCGTGCGCGATCGCGACGCGGCCTCGGCCATTGCGGAGACGGAGCATGCGCGCCTGGGCCGACGCATCGTCCTGCTCGGCATCCTGCTGACGTGCGCCGTGCTGGCGGCGCTGGCCGCTGCCCGCTGGTGACGCGCCTCAGCGATCGACGGTGAAGGTCTTGCCGTCGATGGCGACGACGTCGCCGCGCGCGAGCTTGCGGCCCGGGCGCTCGTCGACCTCGCCGTTCACCGTCGCCCGGCCCTCGCGGACCAGGGCTTTGGCGTGGCCGCCGGTTTCGGCGACCTGGACGACCTTGAGGAACTGAGCGAGCGTGATCGGCTCGTCGTGCTTGCTAGGACCAGGCATCGAGCCTCCCACGGATCTCCCGCCATTGCGGACGCGGCACCTGC
>JAFLCQ010000271.1 GCA_017302815.1 Planctomycetota bacterium | reverse complement strand
CGCGCCTGACGCGCGGCCAGGGCCGCGATCATGCGCGGAACGAGGGGCAGGCGCAGCCACCACGCATCCCGGCGGAGGCGATGCGGCGCCTGCCGCACCAGGTCGACGGCGGCCCGGTCGAGGAAGGGAGGGCCGGCGACCCGGTCGACCAGGCCCAGGCGCAGGGCCTTGCGCGCGTCGACCTTGCGCCCGCTGAGGATCAGCTCCAGGGCGCTGGTGAAACCGAGCAGGCGCGGCAGGCGCTGGGTACCGCCCCAGCCCGGCAGGATGCCCAGCTGCACCTCGGGCAGGCCCAGCACCGTCTTTTCGCCATCGCTGGCGACGCGGGCGTCGCAGGCCAGGGCCAGCTCGAGGCCGCCGCCGAGGCAGGCGCCATCGATGGCCGCGACCGTGGTCTGGGGCAGGGCTGCGATGCGCGACATCAGCGCCTGGCCGGCGCGGGCCATGGCCAGCAGCTCGGCATGGGCCTCCGGCCGGCCAGCCGCGGCGCGCAGCACCTTCACATCGGCGCCGGCGATGAAGCTGCCGGCGCGGGCGCTGCGGAACACCACCCCGGCAAGCTCCGGGCGCTGCTCCAGAATGGCGCATAGCGCATCGAGATCGTGGATGAGGGCGTGGTTGAGCACGTTCATGCGCTCGCCGTGGACGCTGATGTCCACCCAGGCGATGCCGTCGGCGTAGGTGACCGAGAGGGTGCTCATGGCGCCTCCAGGGCGAGGGCGGCCCCCTGGCCGCCGCCGATGCACAGGGTGGCTAGGCCGCGGCGCTGGCCGCGCCGGGCGAGTTCGCGCAGGATGGTGACCACCAGGCGCAGGCCGGTGGCGCCGACGGGATGGCCGAGGGCGATGGCGCCGCCGTTGACGTTGAGGCGCAGCGGGTCGATGCGCCCGAGTTCGCGATCCAGGCCCAGGCGCGCGCCGTAGTCCGGGCTGGCGAAGGCGCGCAGGCAGGCCAGGGCCTGGGCGGCGAAGGCCTCGTTCAGCTCGACGAGGTCGAAGTCCTGCAGCCGGCCGCCGCTGCGCGCCAGCAGCTTCGCCGTGGCGTGGACGGGACCCAGCCCCATGCGCCGGCCGTCGAGGGCGGCATAGGCCCAGCCCGACAGCCAGCCCAGGACCGGCAGGCCGAGGGAGGCGGCCAGGGATTCGCGGCAGACGATGGTGGCGGCGGCGCCGTCGGTCAGCGGGCAGGCGTTGCCGACCGTCACCGTCCCCGCCGCCTTGTCGAAGTAGGGCCGCAGCTTCGCCAGCGCGGCGGCGTCCTGGCCATCGCGGGGGCCGTCGTCCTGGGCCAGCATGCCGGCGCCGCCCGGCAACGGGATGGGGACGATCTCCTCGCCCAGGCGCGTCCGCGCAGCGCAGGCGAGGCGGTGGCTCTGCAGGGCGAAGGCGTCCTGCTCGTCGCGGCTGACCGCGAACTCCCGCGCCAGCACTTCGGCGGTCTGGCCCATGTTGAGGCCGCAGACCGGATCGGTGAGGCCGAGCTGGACCCCGATCACCGGCATGAGGTGGCGGGGGCGCAGGCCCAGCCATGGCGCAATGCGGGCCCAGGCGGTCTTCGCCCGTGCGACGCGCCCGAACAGCGCGGTCATCTCGGCGTTCACGATGAGCGGGATGTTGCTCATCGATTCGGCCCCCACGCACAGGATCGCATCCGCCTCGCCGGCGCGGATCTTGGTCGCGGCGACCGTCACCGCCTCCATGCCCGAGGCGCAGTTGCGGTGCACGGTGCTGGCGATCAGGGTCTCGGGCAGCCCGGCCTTGAGGGCGATGATGCGCGCGACATTGGCGGCCTGGATCGGCTGGGCGACGTTGCCGGCGATCAGTTCGTCCAGGCGGTCGGCAGGAAAGCGGGTGCGGGCCAGCAGCTCGCGCGCCGCGAAGGCCCCGAGGTCGTCGGCCTGCCAGCCGGCCAGCGGGCCGCCGGCCTTGGCGAAGGGCGTACGCAGCCCGCCGATCAGCGCGATGCGTTCGTTCATGCGGCACCTCCCCCGGCGTAGAGCCGGTCGATGAGGTCGTGGTAGCGGTCGATGACCGCCCCGCGGCGCAGTTTGAGGGTCGGGGTCAGCTCCTGGCCGATGGCGGCGGGATGCGCCACCACCGCCCAGCGGCGGACCTGCATCCAGGCGTCGAGATGACCGTTGGCCTCAGCGACCAGGTGCTCGATCTCCGCTCGCAGGGCCTGGTCCGGGCTGCCATCGGCGGCGTGCTGGCGCACCGCCTCCTCGCTGAGGAAGAGCAGGGCGGCGACGAAGGGGCGTCCGTCAGCGATGACGCAGGCGTGGTCGACGGCCGGATCGCGCTGCAGCGCGCTCTCGATCGGCACCGGGCAGACGTATTTGCCGTTGGCGGTCTTGTACAGCTCCTTGATGCGGCCGGTGATGCGCAGGAAGCCGTCGCTGTCGACCACGCCCAGGTCGCCGGTGCGCAGCCAGCCGTCCGGCGAGAGGACCGCCGCGCTGGCCGCCGGCTCGCGGTGGTAGCCGCGCATCACGCCTGGCCCGCGCACCTCGATCTCGCCGCCGGCGGCGATGCGCATCTCGACCCCGGGAAAGACCCGGCCGACGCTGCCCGTCCGGCGGGCGGCAGGCGCGTTGCACGACACCACCGGCCCCGCCTCGGTCAGGCCGTAACCGGGATAGAGGGGCACGCCGATGTTGCGCAGGAAGCGTTCGAAGCGCGGATCGAGGGCGGCCCCGCCGACGATGACCTGGCGCAGGCTGCCGCCCAGGGCGGCGCGGACGCGGCGGAAGAGCAGGCCATCGGAGAGACGCAGGCCGATACCGCGAGCGGCATCGGGATCGCCATCCTCGGCCTGGCGCAGGGCCCAGCGACCGAGGGCGCGGCGCCCGACCCAGGCGGCATCGACCCCGCCGGCGATGCGATCGTAGAGCTTCTCGGCCAGGCGCGGGACCATGGTCATGATGGTCGGGCGCGCCTCGCGCATCAGCAGCCCCGCCTGGCGCACGTCGTCAGCGAACCACACCGGGATGCCCGCCGCGAGATAGGCGTAGACCACCATGCGCTCGAAGACGTGGGCCAGGGGCAGGCAGCTGAGGGCGCGGTCGCGAGCAGGATCGAGGGGGAACAGCCGCAGGGCGGCGTCGATCTGCGACAGCAGGCCGCCATGGGTCAGTTCAACGCCCTTGGGCATGCCGGTCGAACCGCTGGTGTAGATGATGGTCGCCAGGCGGTCCGGGGCGATCACCTCGGCCAGGCGGCGATAGAGGCCGGGATCGCTCTCGCCCAGGTCGTCGCCGCGCCGGCACATGTCCTCCCAGGCGATGGCGCCACGTGGCGGGGTGGTGGCGTCGCGTTCGACCACCGATCCGACGAGACGGCGATGGCGGATGGCGAAGGCGGCGCCCTCGTCCCCCAGGGCGAGGAGGGCGCGCAGCCGGCTGTGGCCGATCTCGTGCACGGCATGCTCGTCGGCCAGGTTCGGGAAGAGGGGCACGGTGACCGCGCCGAGGGAGAGGATGGCCAGATCGGCGATCAGCCAGTGCGGCGAGGATGCGCCCACCAGTCCGACGGTGGCGCCGGGCCGGACGCCGAGGGCATGCAGGCCGAGGGTGGCGCGACGGACCTCGCGGGCCACCTCCTCGCTGGAGATCCAGCGCCAGTAGCCGGATTCGCGCCAGCCGAGGTGCCGGCTGCGGGGCCTGACGGCAAGGACCTGCCGCAGCAGCCCGGGCAGGCCGTCCGTGGGCAGGGGGAGCTGGATGCCGCCTGGCTGCGTCATGGCCTCCCCCTCCACCTTCAGTATAGGCTGCAACCCGTTGCCAGGCCACGAGCCGATCGCGATGACACGCGCGTGTCGAAGGTCGGGGGTCACCCCCACCTGATGCAAACACCGCTGTTTATCCGTTGTATTCCATCCCCCGTGTGGATGTTCCATGGACCGGGATGCGTTCCTGCAACGACCGTGCTGTTTGTTGCTGCCCGGGTTGTTGCGGCACGGGCCCGGGCCCGTGGCGGCGCGGGCCTTGGCGCCGTGGCGGCCGGCATACCCTCCCCTCCGTGAACGACGCCTCCAAGCCCGCCCTGCCTGCCGCCGGCCTCCGCCACCTGCGCAGCGACATCCGCAGCATGCACGGCTACACCCCGGGCGAGCAGGTCATCGACTGCATCAAGCTGAACACCAACGAGTGCGCCTGGCCGCCCAGCGCGCGGGTGCGCGCCGCCCTCGCCGGCGTCGATGACGACCGCCTGCGCAAGTATCCCGATCCGCGCGCGCGCAGGCTGCGCGAGGTCGCCGCATCCCTGTACGGCGTCGCGCCGGAGCAGGTGCTCGCGGGCAATGGCAGCGACGACTGCCTCACCATCATCTACCGCTCGGTTCTCGGCCCTGGCGACCGCGTCGCCTGCCCGTGGCCGACCTACGGCCTGTACGACGACCTCGCGGCGATCCAGGGCAATCCGATCGAGCACGTCGACTGGGCACGCGACTGGCAGCTGCCCGCCGTGCTGCCGCGCCTGGGCGCCAAGCTGGTGCTGCTGGCCAACCCCAACAACCCCTCGGGCACCGTCGTCCCAGTCGATCAGCTGCGCCGCCTCGCCGATGCGCTCGACGGCATCCTGGTGGTCGATGAGGCCTACGTCGACTTCTGCCCCGGTGGTTCGATCCTGCCCCACCTCGATGCGCACCCGAACCTCGTCGTGCTGCGCACCTTCTCCAAGAGCTACAGCCTCGCCGGCGCCCGCCTCGGCCTGCTCTTCGCCGCCGCGCCGCTGGTCGCCGAGTTCATGAAGGTGAAGGACAGCTACAACGTCAACGTCCTCACCCAGGCGGCCGGCATCGCCGCGCTGGAAGACCAGGACCACCACCGCGACCTGGTCCGCCGCACCCTGGCCGAGCGCGCCAGGCTGGAGGAGCAGGTCGCCCGGCTGGGCTGGACCTGGCCGGCCAGCGGCGCGAACTTCCTGCTCTGCGAGGTCGGTGCGAAAGCCGGCGACATCTACCGCACGTTGAAGGCGCGCGGCCTGCTGGTGCGCTGGTGGGACCGCCCGGGACTCTCGAGCAAGCTGCGCATCACCGTCGGCACGCCCGAGCAGTGCGACCTGCTGCTGAAGAACCTGCGGGAGCTGGCCTAGTGGACGATCCGCGCAGCCGACCGATCTGCATCCTCGGGGCGACCGGTTCGATCGGCGCCTCGACCCTCGATGTCGCCGGCCGCCTCGGTGTGCCGGTGCATGCCGTCACCGCCAACAGCAAGGTCGAGGAACTGGCCCGCTGCGCCGTCGCGGCCAAGGCCAGGGTCGCGGTGATCGGCGAGGTGGCGCGGCTGGACGCCCTGCGTTCCGCCCTTGCCGGCAGCGGCGTGCGCGCCGAAGCCGGGGCCGAGGCGCTGTGCACGGCCGCCTGCGCCCCCGAGGTCGGCGCCGTGGTGACCGCGATCGCCCTTCTCTACGAGGTCGACGAGGGGACCCGAGTCGGACTGACCTGGAACTCGCAGGTCAATCTCGACTTCAAGGGGCCGGCGCATTTCTCGAACCTCTCGCCGACTGTCGCCACGGCGTTGAACAC
>JAFLCQ010000270.1 GCA_017302815.1 Planctomycetota bacterium | reverse complement strand
GCTCGCCGCGCCCGGCGAGGAAGCCGGCGAGGGCGCGCTGCTGCAGCGCCGGCGAGCCCAGGCTGCCGACGATCTTCGCCTGCAGGATGCGCTCGTGGTGCGCGCCGCCCAGCACCCAGCCGATGCGCCAGCCGGGGGCGATGGTCTTCGATGCCGAACCGCAGGTGATGACGGGGACCGGCGCATCCTGGTCGCGGTAGAGCGATGGCCGCCCCCCGGGCCCGGCGAGCCCGGCGTAGATCGCATCCTCGACCACCGCCACGCCGTGCCTGGCGCACACCGCCAGGATCGCGCGCTGCCGCTCGGCCGTCAGGCTGACGCCCAGCGGGTTGTGCAGCACGGGCACCGACAGCAGGGCGCGCACCCGGTGCCGTTCCAGGACCAGCGCCAGGTCGCGGGGATCGAGGCCGGCGGCGGGGTCGATCGGCACCTCGACGACGCGCAGGCGGAGGTGCTCGAGGATGCGCAGGTGGTTGAAGAAGGTCGGCGACTCGACCGCCACCAGGTCCCCCGGCGCGCACAGCGAGCCCAGCGCGAGGACCAGGGCCTCGGTGCAGCCGTTGGCGAGGACGACGTCGTCGGCGGATGCGCGCCTGCCGCGCAGGCCGTGCTGCCGGGCGATGATCCGGCGCAGCTCGGGGTCGCCGGCGCCGATGCGGTAGTCGAGGCCGCATGACGGATCCTCGCGCAGGCGCCGGCGGATCCACGCCTGGAGCTCTGCCGCCGGCACCAGCGCGGGATCGGGATGGGCCGTGCCGAGGAAGCCGCAGGGGAGCCGCTCGCAGTCGTGCAGGAACGCGAGCTGGGCGTCGCCGATGCGCGCGTGGGCTGGCCTGGCCCCCGGCCGGCGATCGCGATCGAGGCGGCCATCGGCGGGACGGGACAGCACGCGGTGGCCGACGCGCTCGAGTCCGGTCAGCACCCCCTCGTCGACCAGGCGGCGGTAGGCATGGACGGCGGTCGCCGGGCTGATGCCCCAGTCGGACGCCAGGCGGCGGACGGCGGGGACCGGCTCGCCGGGCTGGTAGCCGCCGGCGTCGATCAGCTCGCGCATGCGCTGGGCCGTGCGTGCGGCGAGGGCGCCACCGAGACCCGAACGCGAGCGTCGCATGCATCCGAGCCTAGCGCGGGCCTGTATCGCGCCAGGCACAGATCCTGCCGGATCGCGCAGTACAGGATCAGGACACGGGCTGGCAGATGCGCAGGTAGGGGGCCAGCGGACCGGCGTCCCCGGCCCCATGCGCGCCGACGATGCGCACGATCTGCGCCAGATGATCAAGATCATGCAGCGTCCAGGTCGACAGCAGCTCGGCGACCCGGACCGCTCCGCGATCGGGGTGGTGGCCGACGCGATCGAGGGCATCCGGGCCGAGGCTCCAGGCGTCGAGACGCTCCAGGCTCCGCCGTCTCGCGTCTGCGAAGCGCGTCAGCAGATCCCCCAGCGGCAGGGCGGCGTAGGCCGGCAGGCGCAGCCGGTTGTCGACCCGCGGCAGCGGCCCCGGCGAGCAGGCGAGGAGATGGGCGAGGCGGGGCACCCAGCCGGCCTCGGACTCCTCGATGTCGGCGAGATGCGCCACGACCTGGTGGATGCTCCAGCGGCCGGGGCCGTCGCTCCAGCCTTCCGCGCCAGGCGGCAGGCAGAGCAGGAGCCGGCTGAGCTGCCCGGGAGCGATCTCCAGCAGGGCGCGCATGGCGGTGACGGGGAAGCGGGTCGTCGGCATGCCCGCCAGCATGTCTGTCGCAGCGGCGTCGTGCGCCACACCCTCCGGGTGGGACCCGCAGTTCAGCGCCGAACAGCGAGGTGTCTCCCGGAGCTGCGCTCCGGCCTCGCCCGGCCGTAAGCACGCTGGCCTCACCGGCACATCGGAGTGATTGTGCGAGTGGACAACGGGAGCTGCGGCCGAAGGCGAGCGCAGAGATGGGACAAGCGGGGGAAGTCTGATAGCCGAGGTGGGTGCCCGAAATGCGAGGTGCAGTCGTGATTACCCCGCGTTTCGTTACCGGGGAGATCTGGTGTCGTCTTGTATCTCACAGGCTGAGTGGTAACTGCGTGGATCCGACGAGATCGTGTTTAAGCTCTGCCGCCTGAGGCGGCATCATGGAGTTCATCAATGTCAAAATGGTCGTTGTGGGTCAGACCGGCCATGCTGCCGATTGTCCTTCTTGCGCCATTTGTGCTGGTTTCGGTCGTGGCGTTTGCGGTAGGACGATGCACCTGGGATAGTTGCACGGACGTCATGTATGCGATGTGCGTAAACCTCCTACTGCTGATGCCGTTGGCGTTCTGGGGACGGACAGGGGTGATTCTGTGCCTGCTCCTGGGGTTTGCCGTAGGTCTTCCAGTGGTGGTCTATCTCACCATGTTTGGATATCTCCCCAATCGAGACACGATCTATGTGATCATGGAAACCAAGGCCAGTGAACTCGGAGAGTTCATATCGGTCTATGGCGCAGCGCCTGCAGTGGCGGTCGGTGCCTATGCCTTGCTGGTCGGCGGCATCGCTTGGGGTATGCTGAAATACACATGGAAAGATGGCGATGCGATGAAGCGTCGTGTTGTACTGGCGGGTCTTGCCGTGGGGTTGCTGGTTCCACTGGTGTCAGCCAAATATCGTCAGCGTGCCTGGGAGAGGAATCCATACGTATGCGCGGTGACGGGATTTGAAGAGTACCGCGAACAGCGAGCGCTGCAGCGGGAACTCGTGTCGCAGATAGCCTCGACGAATACAGCGTTGGTGCGGCGATCCGCGGATCCAGGGCGTGAAGTGCATGTATTCGTTGTCGGTGAGGCGGCTACGCGATGGCACCAGGGCTTGTACGGCTACTTCAGGCAGACGAACCCAGCGCTGTCCAAGAGGGATGACATCTTCGCATTTGAGAACGTCATATCCCGCTACACGCATACGGCCAAGGCGATACCCTCCATCCTGCTGTATTATCCAGACGAGAATCTGGACATGGAAAAGCAGACGGTGACGGCAGGCCTGACCGGGTTGCTGCGCCAGGCGTCCTACAAGACGTGGTGGTTTTCGAACCAGGATCCGGCGGGCATCTACGACAACATCGCCACAGTCATCGGCCAGAGCTGCGACGTGGTCAAGTTCAACCACGCCTCACCGCGGCACGATGATGCGTTGCTGGGCATGCTGGACGAGGCGCTCGCGGCTACGGACGACAAGAAGGTCATTTTCCTTCACCTCATGGGATCCCACAGCAAATATGCCATGCGTTACCCGGCGCATGCTGCGATCTTCCCGATCGACGCACGGATCCCTGGGAAGACGGACAGGCAATCGGCAATCATCAATCATTACGATAACAGCATCGCGTTTACCGACACGCTGGTGGATGCGGTGATTCGCCGGGTTTCCAAGGTTGGCGGCTATTCTACCGTCGTGTATTTCCCGGATCATGGGCAGGATGTCTGCGATGTGAGCGATTCGTACACGCACACGGAGCAGTTTGCGACCGCCCCGGTGTATGAGATCCCTTTTGTCGTATGGCTGTCTCCGGAATTCAGGCGTCTGCGATCGGACGTCGCGGAAAGGATGGGGAACTGGCTTCGTCGTCCGTTCATGACCTCCTCATTCACCGGCAGCTATGCCGATCTGCTTGGATTCGAGCTGCCGGGGTTTCCGGATGGCAGAAGCCTGTTCTCCGATGCCTACGTGGCCCGGCCGAGGATGATCGGTTCGGAGGACTACGATAAGGATATAAAACCATTGTCCGTTCCAGGTGGACACGTCATCCGTGCCGTGTCCCGGGTCAGGCCGGATCTGCGCGCGCGCATCTGGGCGCATCGTGTGGATTCACTGGGCAAGCTGCGCGAGGCGATGTGCGGCTTCTCTGGTGTGGAGATTGATGTGAAATACATGCCTGAAACCGGCGTTTTCGACGTTGGCCACCCTCCGGCGCCGTCCATCGGATTGTCGCTGTCGACCATGCTGGGCGAGCTCGCAGCTTCCGACCTGCATGTGTGGCTCGATGTGAAGACGCTGGCGGACGAGGAGGCCAGCGCTGCGTGCGGCCAATTGGAGGCGCAGCTGAAGGCTGCCACTGTCGACAAGGGCCGCATTGTCGTCGAATCGACCAGCATCGCATCTCTCGATCCATTCAAGAAGGCGGGATTCTCGGTCGTCTGGTATACCCCGACGAAGTTCATCGGTGCGCTGGCCGCACAGCCGAAGGAGAAGTGGCGCCGGGAAGACGAGGCCCGGGTGCGCGGCTACGAGGCGGAACTTGCGCGATATGGCATCGAGCAGGTGTCATCGCCGATCGAGGCGACGGAGCTTCTGAGGCGGGAGTTTCCTGCCATCAAGGGGTTCTACGCCTGGGGCGGGAAGGCCGGAGATGGTGGGCAACTCAAGCAGACTCTGGCCAGGTTGGAGGCGGCCCCATGGTTGCGGTGCTTGCTGGTCAAGTTCTCCAGTCGTTTCGACCGCTGAGCCCAGGCTGGAGTCGGGTTGTCCGCAACCGGCTCAGCCGCGGACGCCGACGGTTTGGCCGGGCATGAAGGCGCCGTAGGGCACGGCGAGGTCGGCCGTATCCCGCTCGCCGGCGGCGAGGCGGGCGACCGCCGCCTCGGCGATCGCCTCCCACGGCGTCAGCAGGCCGCCCAGGACCAGGCCGGTGTCGTCGTGGTGGAAGGTCTCCAGGCAGGCTGCCAGGCTGAGGTCGCGCGGGATCTCCAGGCCGAGACGCAGGGCAGCGGCGAGGTAGGGATACATGCCGCGTCCGCCGTAGCACAGCAGCGCGTCCGGCCGCTCCGGCTCGCGCAGCTGCCGCAGCGCGACCGCGACGCGCTGCTCGCCGCTGTCGGCGCGCTCGGACCACAGGATGGGATCGAGTCCGTGCGCGCGCATGCCCGCCAGGTAGCCCTCGCGGCGGTCGTCCTCGCTGGCGTGCCCGTGGGCGCTGCGGGTCAGCTCGGAATAGGCGATGCGGCGGTGCCCGCGCGCCACCAGCTCGGCGACCAGGCGCCGCAGCGCCTCGGGATCGTCGGGCAGGACGCAGCCGCGGCCGAGGCGCTGGTTCAGCCAGCACACCGGCAGCGGATGCGCGTCCAGGCGACGCAGCACCGCCGGCGTGGGGACGGAGATGCGGTTGAGCAGCAGGCCGTCGGCGAGCAGGTGGCTGAGCAGCTTGGACTCCTCGGCCAGCAGCTGCCCATCGCTGCAGTCGGCCACCACCAGGTGCAGGCCGCGCCGGCTGCAGGCGGCGGTCAGCGCCCGCAGCAGGGCCGGCGGCAGGTAGCAGTCCTGGTCGAGGAGCAGGGCGAGGGCGCCGAAGCGCCCGGTCTTCACCGCGTAGGCGCCCTGGTTGGGGCGGTAGCCCAGCTCGCGCGCGGTCCGCTGCACCCGCTCGCGCAGCTCGGCCGAGAAGGCCTGGCCCTTGCCGCCCAGGATCATGCTGACCGCCGGCCGCGACACCCCGCAGGCCTCGGCGATGCGGCGCATGGTCACGGGCGCGGTGCCGGACGTCGCCTTGCGCATGCGGGCATTGACTGGAGTCAGCGGCGCGGGTCAACCGCCGGCCTGCGGCC
>JAFLCQ010000027.1 GCA_017302815.1 Planctomycetota bacterium | reverse complement strand
CGGGGCATGGCCGCATGAGCGAGCTGCACCGTGCATGTGGCCGGCCTGGCCGCCGCGCTGCTGCTGGCGCTCGGCGGGATCGCCTGGCTGCGTCCGATGCCCGACCGTGGCGCGCCGACGCCCATGCCGGCGGACGGATGCCTGACCTGGATGGCGGACGCGATCCCCGGGGTGGGGCCGAAGACCCGCGATGCGGTCGCGGCGCGCATCCGCGCCGGCGATGTGCCGGCGGTGGCACGGGACTGGTTCGCCGCCAGCCCTTAGCCGTGCCAACGCTGTGGCTGCTGCACGCGCCGGCTGCTCAGCCCGCCGGACGATCGGTCGATCGCGCGGGAACCAGGACGTAGGGGGCCCTTCGGCACGCCACGCCGTCGAGGGCTCCCGGCGTCAGCAGGACATCCGTCGCCGTCGCGGCGAGATCCTTGGTGTTCACCTCGGCCATGGTCCAGGTCATGTCCATCGCCGGAGCGTGCCCGAGGGTGACCACCCCGACGTCCTCGGGGATGCGCAGGCCACGGGCGGCCAGGCGCGGGAGGAGGAAGGGGGCCAATCCGCCATCCTGGATGATGAGGCCGCAGCCCGGCTGGCAGGCGGCGACCAGGCGATCGGCCTCCGCGCCGTCGGCGGCATGCCCAGTCCGCGGCGAGGCGATGATGCGCGGCGGAGGCAGCCCGAGATCCTGGGCGGCGGCCCGGCAGCCCTTGCGACGTTCGGCCACCCAGTAGCCATCACCGCCGTCGTCGCAGAGCACGAGGTTGCGGTAGCCGCGCTGATGCAGGTGCCCGACCGCCAGGCGCATGCCACCCGCCTCATCGAAGAGCAGGCGCGGAGCGGTGATGTCCGGGTCGGCGTTGACGAAGAGGAGGGGGAGTCCGATCTCGTTGGCGCGACGGAGGACGGCCTTGCTCGGCACCTCGGCGCAGATGGCGGCGTCGACGAAGCGCTGCTGCAGCATCTGGCAGGCATCGAGGGCGTCGTCCGCCGGCAGGGTCTGGATGATCAGCAGCCGATCGCGCCCGCCGAGCGCCAGCGACAGCCAGTGCAGGAAGACGTGCGGCAGGATGAACAGGCTGGAGGTCAGCAGGCCGATGGCCTGGTGCTCCTTGGCGCGCAGGCTCTGCGCCATGCGGTCCGGCCGATAGTGCAGCTTGCTGGCGGCCGCTCGCACGCGCTCGGCGGTCTCCTCCGAGTAGCGGATCGAGCCGCGATGGCCGGTCAGCACCGTCGAGACCACCGATGGCGTCACCCCGGCCAGCTTGGCGATGGTCTTCAGCGTGACGACGGCCTTGGCGCGTGGCATATGGCCCAGGGTCTACGATCCACACGGAACGGTCAAGGCGGCGCCCAGGTTCACGGCCTGGCGGCGAGGTAGCACCAGACGTAGGCGGCGTTGGCCATCGGCGAATTGACGCAGTATTCGTTGGCGTCCGGCCAGATGTGGATGTCCGCATAGGTCTCGGGCGGCGGCCAGGACTTCGAGGCCGGCACCATCCGCGCCGGCGTCAGGAACCAGGTGTGCACCCATTCGGAGAAGCTGCCCGAGGCCTGGTCGCTCGGTCCGTACACGGTGATGCCGACCGGTGACTCCTGGCCCGTGCGCAGGCTGTCGATCTTGAGCGGGTAGCGGATCGGGTTGGCGCCGACGCCGGTGGTGAAGCTGAGGTTCTCGGGGTTGGCGCCGAGGGTGAAGCCGGTCGATGCCACGACCGCCGCCAGGTAGCGCGCGTCGCGGGTCAGCGCATGCGCCCGGACGATGCTGGGCCCCATGCCCGGATTCGAGAAATAGGAGCAGAACCCGCGCATGGGGACGCCCGGATACGCGGTGGCGATGTTGTAGGCGTTGCTCTGCATGATGTGGACGGCCACGTTGCCCGCGAGGACGTAGCGGTTCACGGCGCGCTTCTTCAGCACGGGATCGGCGAGTTCGTCGGGGATCCTGGCGTATATGAAGGTGGCGTCGGCCTGCTGCATGGGCTCGATGCCCTGGCCGTTGTAGGCGGTGTCGGCATCCTCGTGCAGTTCGCAGATCGCCTTGAAGCGGTCATGGTAGGACGGCTTCCTGGTGCAGGCGTAGAGGGCGGCTGCGGCCGCCGCCTCGCCGTGATGGGCGGCGAGCCACTGCGGGTTGCGACGCTGCTCCGCCGAGGGCGCCTCCTCCGTCGCCTTCTGTCCTTCCGCCCAGGCCCACGCCTTCTCGGCGCTGCTGGCGTAGGCGGCGGCCTGGGCCGCATCGTAGGGCGCCAGGACCCGCGCCATGCGCGCCGCGACCTGGGCGTAGAGCCACGAGGCGTCGGTGGAGGGCGCGTACACGCACACCGGATTGGAGTCGTTCCAGCTCACATCGCAGCCGCGCGCGCCCCAGCCGTCGCCGAAACCATCGCGCACGGCTCCGTCGGGCCGTTGCAGGCGCTGGTAGGCGGCCAGGCCCCAGAGCGCCTCGTCGAGGAGGTCGGGGATGCGGTTCCCGGCCTCCTGCGGGGGCAGCGAGAGGATGGCCTTCTTCGCGAAATCGCCGCCGATCTCGAAGGCCTCGGTGAGCGCATTGGCGGTCAGCAGCGTCGTGGTGTAGGTGTCCCAATCCCCGGCATCCTGGTAGCCTCCCCAGACGCCGGTGACCTCCTCCAGCCTGCCATGCGCATTCCACAGCCGGACGAGGGCGTCGCCGCGTGCGCCCTCCTGCCCCTGCGCGCAAGTGATGTCGATCTGGTAGAACTTCGTGCCATCGTCGGGATGGCTGGTGCGCGGACGCTTGAAGTCGAGGAATGGAGGGCCGAGGGCGATGCCGCCGCGCTGGGACAGCACGCCGCGCATCGCGGTCCTGAACACCTCCTGCCAGGCCGTCTCGGCGATGGTGAAGGGATGGCTCGCGCCGATGCCGGGGATGCGCAGTCGGTAGGTGCCGGGCGTGCGGAAGGCGCTGAAGTCCAGCCAGCAGACCGGCGCCATGGCGTAGTCCGTGCGCTGATACTCGTGGAAGGCCTGATTCACGGATGCCGGCGCCGCCTTCCCGGTGAATACCGTCCTGCCGCTGCGCGCGTCGACCAGTTCGAAGGCGTCGATGCCGGCGAGCGGAAGCGCGCCGCCCGTGCCCATCCACAGGGACACGTACCCGCGCTTGAACGGGTCATCGGGGCGGAAACCGGCCTGCGAGACATGGATGGCATCGCTGCGCGCCGAGCGGGTGTCGTGCCGGTAGGCCGACGACTCATCGCGCGTGTTGATCCCCTTGCAGCGCAGGGTGTAGCGCTTGCCCTCCTGCAGCGGCGCCGGCAGCCTGAGGTACAGCTTGTGCAGGATGGCGATGGCCGGGCCGGCGGGCGGGGAGTTCGGCTTGCTCTTGCGGAAGACCGCCACGGCCGGGGCCGGTCTGGCGTAGGCCGGATCATCGGACGACGACAGCTCGTAGGCGCCGGGCTCTTCGAGGGTCAGGGTCTGCAGCGCAGTCCCGACGACCCGGGCGGGAGTCAGGACGGATCTGCCATCGAAGGCCAGGATGCCGAGCGGTGCCGTCGCGGCGCGGCCGGGATCCGTCCGCTGGATGGTCTGCCCGACCAGCTCGCGGACCAGCCTGCCGTCGCGGACGACCCATTCCTCGCCGCCATCGCTGCGCGTATCGCCGGGCTGGGCGACGTAGGGCAGCATGCCGCCGGGATGGAACTCGCCTTCCTGGATCTCGATGCCGAGGAGGTCGGGGGCCACGGCGCCGATGTTGACGATCCTGGCGCCGTCGGCGGGGTGCTCGATACTTCCGGACAGCAGGGCCGCCTTCCGCTGCGCCAGCTCCTCATCCGCCTTGCGCTTCTGCTCCGCGACCTCCGCGGCGACCTGCCCGCCCTTCTCGCGCTGCGCCTGGATGGCGGCATCGGCCGGCACGGCGTCGATGCGGTCGATCTCCAGCTGGACCGCGTTCCCCGACCAGTCGCCGATCAGGGCGACTTCGACGATCTGGCCGAGGCCCGGTTTCTCGCCTGGTTCGACCGCATCGATCGGGGCGCTGATCGCCGGGGCGTAGACCGGCAGGACGTCCGTCCAGGTGCCGACCGGCACGCCCGTGAGATCGAAGGAGAACTTGTGCCGCGTCTTGTCGGCATCGCTCAGATTCACGCTGAACCGGGTGGCGGTGTTGCCTGCGCCGAGTCGCACGCGCATGCGCGGGGTGAGATCCGACGCCGTCGCCGGGTCCAGGCTGGCGCCGACGATCATCCCGCCGCGCGCATCCGGGGCGGAGATCGAGATCACGCCGTCCTTCAGGCTGGCGAGCTTCTGCCAGCCGACGATGGCGACGTTCCAGGTGGGCGGGGGGGCGCCGGCGCCGAACAGCACCATCGGCTCGACGGCGGGCAGACCGGCGATGGCGACCACGAGCGTCGGGATGCGGAAGGTGAAGCGGGTCGACATGGCTGCCTCGCTGGTGGATCTATTTAAGATAATACGATTGATCAGCAACATTCAAGCGCATATGCGCCAGTCGTAACGGGTCTGTCAGGGAGGCGTGACCGGAGCTCGGGTGGCGGCCAGTCGGCGCTGACGCCAGGCGACGAAGCGTTCGACTTCAGCGTTGGGCAGGTTGTCCGCGAGCAGCCGCCGGTGCATGGGCAGGGCGCTGAAGCGCGCATACGCGGCGGCCGCCGTCGTCAGGTCTCCAGCCAGCTCGGAGCGCAGGGCGGTGGCCACCGCGGTCCAGGCGTCGGCTTCGCTGCGGAAAGGCAGTCCGGCGAGGCTGCCGAGATCGGCATCGCCGGCGATGACGGCGCCGACCAGGGTCGGGCGCCGGGCCACGTCGTGGCGCAGCAGAGCGCCCTTCTCGCGCAGCAGGCTGGCCGCGCCCCGGACGTCGCCGTCGAGGATCCAGGCGGCGTAGGCGTCGACGACGGCGAAGGAGAACCAGTTGTCCGCCCCGATCTCGGTGTGGATGAGCGGCTGGTGGGTCCGCCGCAAGGCGCCGAGGGCGTTGGCGACGGCCTCGCGAGATCCCCCTTCGAGGGCGGCGATGAGGCGCAGACCCGGCAGCGGTCCGCCGTGCTGCCGTTCGGCGTCATCGATGCGTCCGGCGAGGCGCAGGGCGGTGCCGTAGGCCGCGCTCGCGCGCATCTCGGCGGAAGCCGTGTCCAGCAGCTCGCCGCCGCGCCCAAGGGCGATCAGGGCCTGCCCGATGCAGTCGGGTGGCAGCCTGGCGTCGGCAAGCAGCTCCTGGGCGCGGCCTGCATGCAGCAGTCCGGGATGGCGATCGGGCGTCAGCGGGATCGCCTCGTGGGCGCGATCGAGCTTGCACAGCGCCATGGCGACCTGGACGGGAGCGGAATAGGGATCCTTGACCACCGCCTCCATATCCCCGGTGACGAAGCGGGTGTGGGCGCGCTGCCAGCTCAGCGCCCAGTCCCCGGCGAGCACCTCGTCGCCGCGTCCGAGCGCGAGCAGGGCCATGTAGCGCTGCTGCGAGTAGGACGCGAAGCCCGAGAGGACGGCATCATAGCGGCGCATGCTCAGCAGGGCGGCGGCGGTGGCCTCGCCGCTGACCGCGTCGTCCGGGAAATGCCGGCTGCGCACCGCGAGCAGTGTCCCCAGCTGATCGTCGCCGAAGGCGGGATCGGTGATCGCGGCCCGGATCCAGTCCTGCCAGCGCTGCACCAGGACACGATGGTTCGCCGGACTGGCGGTGGGCCACAGCTCGGCGAAGCGCGCATAGGCGCGGTCGCGGCTGCCGGTGTAGACCAGGTCATCCAGCTGGAGGATCTCGACACGGGTGAGCAGTTCGGGATCGCGCAGCGCCGCCCAGGCGCGGCGCGCCTGCTGCTTGCTGCCGGCGAGATGTTCGGCGTAGCCCTTGCGGTACCGGGCCAGTTCGGCGACCGGCGTACCCGGCTGCAGCTCGGCGGCGGCGCCGTATGCTTCGGCGGCGTCGTCGTAATGGCCGGCGCGCAGCAGCGCGTCTCCGGCTGACAGGGGGGGCTCGGTGGCGGGCCCGAGCCGGGTGATGCGGGCGCTGCGGAAGATCTTGCCGGGGAAGTGGCCGTAGAGCGCGACATAGCCGCTGGTCAACGGCACCGCCAGCTCGCTGTGCAGCACCACCTCGCCGTCGATGAAGGCGGTGATGGCGTCGCGCTGCAGTTCGACGCGCATGCTGTAGGTGCGACCGGACTGCAGGCGGCGGTTGTCGCGCGCCAGCACCACCTGGCCGCCGTCGTCGCGCAGCGTCGAATGGGTGTTTTCGAAGGCGGCATGCTGGACCAGGATGACGCGCCGGGATCCGTCCCGCAGATTCCACGGCTCGCGGTCGACACCCTCGCGCTCGGACCAGATCAGGGAGAGGTCGCCGGGGAAGGCTCCCGCCTCCATCTCGGCCTGGTAGTCGATCGACACCGGTGCCGCGAGGCGGGAGCGGAAGATCACGGTGCTGGCGCCGGGAGACAGGGTGCGCAGGCCCCCAGGGGTCTGGACGAAACTGCCGGCTTGGCCGCACACCCAGCGATCCTGCCAGGTGCCGGCGGTGAAGTCGGTGATGTCCACAGTGCCAGCGGAGGGCTGAGGCGTCCACCAGGCGAGCGTGGCGATCGCCAGGACCACCAGCGATGCGGTGGCGACAGCGTACCCGCGCGCTCGGCGCGTGGGCTTCCGCTGCGTGTCGGCCGGCTTGTCCGGCTGCGCTGCTGGTTCGGTGGTCATGGCACGACCGGGACCAGGTTGTTGCCCATCTGCGGATGGCGCAGCCAGCGCTGATAGAGGAAGGTGGAATCGGCGACGCCCTGGCAGGCGTTCGCGGTCGATGACCAGTCGGCGGTCGGCCTGCCCTGCACGTCGTAGAGCGAGCCATCGGCATCGATGACGAAGGCGGTGTCGAGCAGGGCCTCGGCGGCCGGCCGTCCCTTGAGCTGGTCGAAGACCTCGCCCCGGATGAATGCGCGGTAGAAGCTGGATGGCCTGAAGACGAAATTCCCGGTCAGGGTGAAGCGCTTGTCGGGCTGATCGTCGCCGAAACCGTCGCCGTCGGCGTCGGCGCGCACGTACGCAGCCCCGCCCGCGGTGGTGTAGCAGCTGCACCAGGCCTTGCCGTCGCCGTCGAAATCGATCGGCCGGAAGCCCGGATACTGCGGGCTGCTGCCGAAGAAGCTCAGGCGGGTGTCGTTCAGCACCAGCTCCATCGCGTTGAGCCGCTGCTGCGTGTACAGGGCGTGGTCGCCGCCGTCCCGCAGCATCTTCAGATTGCTGTTCGCGGTGTACGGATCGAAGAGGAGGAGCGCGCCGTGCCCGGGATAGAAGTTCGCGTCGGAGCGGGCGTGGCGGCGCAGGCCGATGCTCGGCGTCGCCTGTGCCACGCCGAAGTTCTCGCCCATGTTGCGGACGAAGAGGCGGTCGACCTCCTCGACGCTGTCCAGCAGGGACGGCGCGTCGTCCTGGCCATCGCCGTCGGTGTCGCGGTCGAGGACGTGGGCGCCGGCGACGCCGATGGGTGTTCCCGCCGGCCACTTCAGGCCGTTCGGTCGATTCCCCGTCTTCCAGTTGCGGCTGTCCGAGCCGTCGTCGCCGTGCCAGGCCAGGACGGTCACCAGCAGGCTGTGCAGGAGGGCGGCGTGCACGTCCCACCAGTAGGAGGCGGAGTACACATAGCTCGGCCCCTGGATGTCGCCGAAGCTGCCGACCGACTGCACGTCGAGGCGGTAGTACTCCTTGCTGTCCATGCCGATGATCTTGGGTGCGATGTAGATGCTGGAGATGTTGGGGCTTACCGAGCAGCCGCCCATGTCGCCAGGCACCAGGCCCATACCGGATGGGCTGTCCCATCCCGAGCATATCAGCGGCTTGGGCCGGCTGCCGGTCGCCAGGTCGACATCGCGCCCGAGCTCCGGCGTCCAGTCCGTGGCCGGGGAGACGATGGGATAGGCGGGGTCCCATCCCGGCAGCTTTGTGCGGAAGTTCGCGCCGTAATGCTCGACGATCGGACCGCCAGCGGCCATGTTGGCGGCGATCGTCACCATGTGGGCAGGCGCGCCGACGGGAATGTCGTGTCCGCCGTTCCCTGTCGCCTTCCAATTCGCCCAGCCGTTGACGTCCCAGCCATCGGCCACGTACCAGGTCCAGGCCGTGCACTGGTAGGTCCTCGGCTCCGCCGGCAGGTGGGCGTGCAGCATCATGAGCAGGGCTTCACGGGTCATGGTCGGGATGTTGATCTGCACCGGATGGTCGCAGCCGGGATAGGTGTCCCGGGCGGCGGTCGGCGCCGAGGTCGCCTGCAGATGCGGTGCGAAGAGGCTGAAGGTGTAGGTGCGCAGGGCGCTCTCCGAATGGCTTGTCTGCAGCATGCGGAAGATGTCGAAGCTGATTGGCGGACCGGCCCAGGTGGCGTTGATGCCATGGCTGCTGGTGGCGGTGAAGACGGTGCGCGGATCGTCGTAGATCCCGTCCGGGCCGCTGCTCAGCGAGTAGTCGTCGAGGAAGGTCGGACTGCCCGCCAGGCTCGGGCCGACCGGCTGGGCGCCGCTGAAATCGTACAGGGACAGCAGCTCCTTCGGCGTGGCATTCGACCAGTTGAAGGCGGCGAGGCCATGCAGGGCGTACTGCAGCGGCCAGTAGGCCGAGTTGCCGATCGACATCGAGATGGACGACATGCCGGGCAGGAAGGATCCCAGCTTGGCATGGTCGATCTCGCGGTGGGCGTAGCCGTCGGCGGCGCTGATGGGGTAGGTCGCCGGGAACGGGGCACTCGGCGTCGGCAGCTTGTATTCCCCGGGAGTGTTGAAGGGGATGTGGCCGCTGAGATCCTCGATGGCGACGGCGTAGCGCAGGCGGTAGCGCGCCTCGGCCTTGCGGGAGGCCGGTACCGGCAGCAGATCGTCGTCGAAGTACGCCGCATCATCCGGGGTGTCCGGCACGAAATGCACGGCCGGATCGTTCCCCACCGGGGTAGTGAGATCGCTGCCGCGGGTGTAGAGGTGGAAGGAGGTCGGCTTCGCAGTCGGATCGCTGTGCCAGAATCCCGGCTCGAACCAGCGCGACGAATAGTGCGCGCGGACCACGCCCCAGTGCTGGATGTAGGGCCGCTGCACCAGGGCGCCGCCGAATTCCAGCTCCATGTCGAGCGGCGACTCGTCGATCCCGGTGTCGTTGCCGTTGTCGTCGAAGGCGGTCCCGGCCCTGCCGAAGCGGTGGAAGTCCTGGCTGCGGGTGGCCGCAGCGCCCTCATCCAGGCTGTCGATGGCGCGGAATCCGAGGCTCCATGCCTGGCGGTAGTGGGTCGGGGCCGCGAGGGTCGGGGCGCTGGCGCAGCGGAGGTACGAGCGCAGGGTCGCGGCGAGCGCATGCGCCGCGCCTTCCCGTGCGCTCTGCTGGGCGAGCTGCGCCAGCTGCAGATCGCGGCCGCCGCTGACGCTCAGGCGGGCCACGGACAGGTAGCCGAGGGCCAGGGCGGTGCAGGCGATGCCCATGCCCATGGCGACGAGGATCACCGAGCCGCGCCGGGTGGGATCGGGGACCGGCCGGAATCCTGGTGCGCGCATGACGGTGCTCCTCATGGGCGGGGGAGGGTGGGAGAGAGGGGGAAGGCGAGGTGGAAGCGCTGCGAGATGATGGCGTTGCCGGCGGCATCCCGTTCATCGCGGTCGGCGGCCATGTGACCGAGCCTCCTGGTCAGGATGCAGGAGATGGAGAGCAGCACGGGACGCTGCTGCTGCACCGAGCGCGATTCGCCGGGGGCGGACGGGATCGCTGCACGGGCGTCGGCGAACAGGCCGTCGCGGTCCGCCACGAGTCCGTTGTCCCAGGCGTGGCCAAGCGCCGGCACGACCGAGCCGCTCGCGTCCCTGCGCACCAGCGACCCTGCCGCGGAATCGTAGGTCACGGTGTGGCCGCCCTGGTCCCGCCAGGAGATGGCGCAGGAGGGGATCTCGACGCCGGAACCGCGCAGAAGGTCGAAGCGGCCTGAGGCGAGGCGGAGCCACAGCTCGGCATCGTCGCCGGCGATGTCAGGCTGGGTCGGCGTGCCGCGATTGGTGATGTTGTCGTACATCGCCGCGGTCATGCCGCTCCAGAAGCGGAAGTCGTTGTCGTTCATGTCCCGGCGCCTGTCCCGCCTGGCCCATTCCCCGATGCCGAAGATGTAGAGTTTCAGCGTCGGGCTGTTCAGATCGACGATGCCGTACTTGTCCGGGTTGTAGTACCAATGGCTGCCGCGCGATGGGCGCAGCCCGGGTCCGGGCACCAGCGCCAGCCTGGATCCGCTGCCGGCCCCGGCAGGCGCCGGCATCCACACCAGCCGCCACCAGGACATGTCGCTGACATCGCGCTCGGTCATGCCGGAACGGTCGGTCAGGCTCGCTGACGAGGCCATGAACGTCAGGCTGAAGCTGCCGGCCGGCAACGGGCCGACGCCAGCGAAGCCGGCCGGCGGCACGGGGTCGACGGAGAAATGCCAGGCAGTGCAGGGATGGACGGCCCGCAGCCGGTCGTCGAGGGCACGGTGGACGCCGGCGATCGATTGGTGCAGCACCAGCCGATTCTCGCCGAGGAGGGCGAGCCGGGAGATGTGGCGGAGGCTTGCCATGACCAGGGCGAGCATCGCCACCGACAGGGAGGTGGCGACGAGGATCTCGATCAGGCTGAAGGCGGCATGTGCGCCGTTGGTGTGAGCGGATCTCATGGCGCCGCCTGCCGGATCAGCGCCGGTTCCTTCGCCCAGGCCACCCGTCTTCCGCCCAGGCCCAGGAAGACCTCGACCTCGACGACGGCCTTGCGCATGGCCGGAGCGATGATGTCGCCCGCCTGCGAGGTCTCGGTCCGGATCGCCCAGTATCCGTTGATCATGCCGCTGCTGACCATCGTGTAGGCCCCGGTCCACGAGAAGGCGCCGGTGCCGCGCCAGCCGTCCCCGTCCGTGTCGTTGATGTCCGGCGTCAACCCGCACGGATTCGCATCGACGAGCAGGATCTGCGCTGTTACCGATGCGCTGGTCCGCGCCAGCCCCTCGTCAGCGAGGCGGGTGGCCATGCGCAGCACGGCGATGGCCGAACCGATCGCCAGGCTGAGGATCAGCAGGACCGCCAGGGTCTCGATCAGGGTGAAGGCGGCGCGGGGGATCATGGCAGCGTCTTCCACCACACGCGGCGGGTCAGCATCGCGGGATCGATGACGGTGGTGATGGGATGGCCCTTGGGCACCAACGGCGCATCGTAGTAGCCGCTGGCCGGTTCGTGCCAGTAGCCCATGCGGCAGCTCTGGTTGATCCTGTCCATGTCCTGCCAGTCGGTCGGAGCCGACGGCCAGACCGCGTCGCCGGCTGGTAGCGAGGCGAGATAGCCGGGCCGGTGGGCGACGCGGTCCGCGGTGGTGAAGCCGTAGGTGTTGATCGCTATGCGCCAGGCTGGCAGCATCGTCGCCAACGCGATGGCGGCGTCGGGGAATTCGCTGCGATCATCGGCGACGTCCGGGGCGAGGGTGATGCGCCAGGCGCCGGTCGGCGTGTCGAAGTGGCCGACCTCACCCATGTCGTACGCGCCCCACCACTGGTCGAAGGTGGTCATCGGCCGGTACGGCGCCGGATCGGGCGGGGACCAGCCATGCCCGACCTTGGCGCGGTCGGCGATGCCGCCCCACATCAGCGCATCGCTGCCGCGCGGACCGGTGGCCGGATCGGGCATGCCGGGCCTGTAGGCGCGGCGAGCGCGGTTCCATTCGCCGAAGCGCACGCTGCCGTTCGGCATGAAGATGATCACCGCGTCCAGCCACGCGGCATTGACCAGTGGCCTCGGTTCGCCCGCCTTCCAGAGCGGCACCGCGACCTCCTGCTCGTAGCGGTCGGCGGTGTCGCCGTCGCCGTTGCGGTCGCGGTCGGCGATGTCCCAGCTGGGCCATGTCCCGCCACGCGGCGGGTCCCAGTCCTGGTCGATCGTCCTGGTGGTCGGGTTGCGGCAGCCGACGATCGGGGGAGCCGCGGCAGCGGTGTCGTAGCCGGGCACGTCGGCGTTGAGGCCCTGGTAGTAGAATCCGCTGCATGGGATGTCCGGGTCGTAGCCGCCCCAGGCCCACAGCTTGCGGGCCGCCGGATCGAAGTAACCGAACCACGGACGCGGATAGGTCGGCGGGTAGGGGCCCTGCCATCCCGGATCCGGCAGCGCCGCCCGCCAGCGCGATCCCTCCTCGGTGTCGCCGAGGGCGAGGAAGCGGACCTTCCCGGGCGGCAGCACGATCGGGTCGGAGATCCAGCTCAGCTCGACATCGTCCACGAAATCGAGGAACTGCCCGACGACGCGCTGCTGCTCATGGGCTATGGCCCAGGCCCACGGGATGAAATCGTGGAGCAGGCTGGAATTCGCGATGCGGCCGTGCTTGGTGCGCTTGGCGGGCCCGATGATGCGGTACCAGTGGCCGCCGCTGCGGTTGTTGAGGATCGCTCCGCTGCTGCCCGGCTCGTTCTGGATGTTGAAGGCGATGCCGTAGGTCTGGTGGGTGGCGATGGCGCGCTGGTGGACCCGGCGCATGGTCGCCGCCAGCTCCATCGCCGCACCGCGCACGGCGGCTTCGCGCTGGTCACCCCGCGTGCTGCGCAGGATCAGGCCCATCAGCAGGACAACGATGCCGAGTACGACGAGCAGCTCGACCAGGGTGAAGGCGCGGTGGCGGATCACGGCAGCCCCTTGAGGTAGACCGCCGAGGCGGGGATGTTGTCGCGGTTGGCGCCGGCGTCCCGCATGTCGTCGAACAGGCCATCCGGGCCGGCCGACCACAGCTCGGGCTTGAAGCGCATGCCTGGGACGGCCGTCGCCGTCATCGCGGTTGAGCGCGTCGCCGTTTCCGCGCGGCCGCGCGCGCCCAGCTGATAGGCATCCACCGGGAAGCGGGGAAAGGCGCGGGTTCCGAAGCTGAGCGGTTCCGGAGCCTCCTGGTAGATCGCCGGGACGACTCCGGGAATGACGGGGTTGACGTAGATCAGCGGCAGCCCCCAGCGGTCGATGATCTGCCAGGTGCCGTCGCGCTGATCCGAGGCCGCACCGGGGTCGATGCGCAGTTCGCGCGCGGCGATGTCGGAAGCGAGGTAGTCGTCTCCCCACCCGAGGCTGGCCGGAGCGGGCAGGACCGGCGTGCCGCTGCGGTCGAAGGTCCCCGGTGGTGGGGCCTTGAATCCGGTCAGGCCGCTGCATCCCGCCATGATCGCGACGCGAGCCCGGGTGGCGGCGAGGCGGTTGGCGAGGCTGGCGTGGGAATCGCGGAAGAGCGAATTCGGCTCCAGGGCGGCGACGTCCGTGTCCAGCATCGCCAGCGTCGCGCTGCCGGATCTGGCGAAGGCGCTGCTGGCGGTCGCCAGGTCCTGGCCCAGGGCGGCGCGCTCGGCGTCGTCGAGGCGATGCGCGAGATGGTAGGCCAGCCGGTTGCGGACCGCGCCGTCCAGGCTGTCGGCAGGGGACTGGTAGGGATAGGCACCGACCTCGTCCTTGAACAGTTCGAGGGCGGTCAGCACCTTCGCCAGCATGGTCTGGGTGTTGGCGATGGCCCCGTGCCGCCGGGCGACGGATATGAGCGGCATGGCCATGCCCAGCAGCAGCGCCACGATGGCGATGGCCACCAGCAGCTCGACCAGGGTGAAGGCGCGGACAGCGGTCATGGCTCAGCGACGGCTGTCCGCAGGATGGATCCACGCTTCGGGCGTACTCGCGCCGCCGCCCGTCGACCAGACGTAGGCGTACAGCAGAGGGCCATCGCCCAGGACGAGGCTGGCCGGATCGGGACGTCGACCCCACGCCGCGGGACGGGCGGCAGCCTCGTCCCAGTTCCAGCTGGGAAGCACGCCATCAGGGACCACATCGCTCCGCCTGGTGCCCGGCCAGTAGCGGTACGGATCGCCCCACGGATCGAGCAGGCGGCCTTCGTCGTCATGACGCTGCTCCGCCGCCGCGGGGAATCCGCGCGATTCCAGCAGTTCGAGGGTGCCGATCTCGATCCGGGCATCGTCGACCTCGCGGCGGGACAGGCTGCGGTCGGCGTTGGGCTGCGGCGGATATCGGCGCTGGCCGTCATCCTGGCGGTAGGCCTCGATCGACTGGTGCAGCATGTCGACGACCTGATGCGCGGTGCGCAGGTGGACGCGGCCGCGGATCATCGCCACCGTCGGCACCAGCACCGCGATGAGCCCCATGATAACGGCGACGACGACCAGGATCTCGATCAGGGTGGTGCCGGCCTCGGCCAGGAGGGTGAGCCGGCCATGCCCGCCGGGCCGTGCAGGTCGTGCGTAGAGATGGGGCGTAGGCGTGGTCAGAGGCTGCTGCATGCGTCCAGTCCTCGTTCACCATCCTGGTGGTGATTTTATGATAAAACGAATGATCTTAAGATAAACAACAATAAAGGTGTGATACAGGCGCTGCCTTTCCGATTGACACGCAGGTAAAAGCAGTTAGATAAATCGTATGATCATGTCGATTAAAGGCGTGATGGCTGCGTCGGATCGTCGAGCTGCCTTCACCTTGATCGAACTACTGGTGGTGATCTCGATCATCGCCGTGCTGGCAGCGACCCTGCTGCCCGCCGTACGCGTCGTCCGCGAAACGGCCAGGCAGTCGGCCTGCGCATCGCAGATGCGCCAGATCGGCCTGGGGCTGATGCTCTACGCCGACGAGAACGACGGATTCCTGCCTCCGCGCTACATCAGCAATGCCGATCTGCCCGCCTCCTGGCTGGGCGATGCGTTGTATAGCGGAGGCGGGACGGCGGTGTGGACGCACCCGCGGCTGATCGGATCGACCATGGAGGATGCCTACGATCTGGTCGACGGCCAGGCCGTCGCCGGCAGCCGCAGCCTGTTCCGCTGCCCCTCGACCAGCCTGACGGTGACCAACCCGAACTACGGCTTTTCTGCTCTGGCCTCGCCCGACATCTGGACGCCATGGGGCAGCTGGCATGGCCGCGTCCCCATGCAGCGCTACCTTCTCCGCAGCCTCGTCGCCCTGGTATCGGAGACCTCGGAGCCGCGCTGGGAGGTCACGCCGGGCAATCTCCAGAGCGGTCCGGCCGGAGCCTCGATCGGCTGGGCGGCCGGGCAGATAGCGCCATTCACCCTCATCCGCCGCCACCAGGACGGCGTCAATCTCATCTTCGCCGACGGACGCGTCGGCTACTCCCGCGATCCGAAGCGGGAAGAGCAGGCCGGCGTCTTCAAGGTCGTCCCGCAGTAGGGCTGGCGACGCCGTCTCGGATCGCATCGAACCACGGACAAAGCAGGACGGCATGACCATCGACGCTGATCGGATCTTCCGCAACCAGATCGCCCTGGGGGGCTTCAACCATCCCTTCGTGGACCGGGCGGCGCGCTTCGGGACGACCTTCGACCCCGGTCGCGGCGTGGGGCCATGCATGCTCCAGCCGCGCTCGTGCGACGGGGCGGTGCAGCCGGTCGATCTGGCGCTGAACCTGCACCAGCTGGTCGATGACCTGCCGTTCGCGGTCACCGCCAGCAGCACCGAGCATCTGCCCTGGAGCGTCGAGCAGCAGGCCTCCTGCGGCGCGGTGGCGGTCCGCTCGCATCATCTCTACCTCGATGCCGGCGCCCTGCTGTGCAGCGTCACCTTCGCCAATCGCGGTGCAGAGGTCGCTGTGCTGCGACCGTGCTGGACCGGCCTGGCGCCGGGCGACCGCTGGCCGCCGCACCCGCACCACCTGTCCCGCTTCGGCCATGCCGCCGTGCCGCTGCGCGGCAACGCCGCGTCCTGGCGTCCGGGGGAGCTGACAGTCGGCCTGCGCGACGCGTCCGGCATCCTGCCGGCGCCCCAGGCGCGCCTGCGCTGGCGCGCGGCCGATGGCCTGCGTCTGGCGATCGGGAGTGCGCTGCCGGCGAACCTCGCGGGCGGTCCGGAGAGCGGATCCTGCGAAGAAGCAGGCGCGCTGCATTGGCGCCTGAGCGCCCCGGAGCTGCGCCTGGAACCCGGAGCATCGCGCAGCTTCCTGTTCGTCGTAGCCGTGCGCGTGCTGCCGGCGGGCAAGACCGAGGCGCCGTGGAGCGACGCCGATCCCGCGACGGTCGATCCGGCGTCGGCCGCGGCCTCGGCGCGGCGCGACTTCCTCGCCCGCATCGTCTGGGACGGCCGTGCAGGGGATCCGCGCGCGCAGCGCGCCTGGAGGGCGCGCTGGAGCCTGCTGCGCACGGCCTACCAGGGCGATGGCGCCGGAGAGCTCGGCAGGATCACCGCCTCGACCTGCGTGCCCAACTGCGGCGGCTTCACCCGCATCTTCTTCTGGGACTCGCTGTTCACCGCCGCGGCGCTCACCCGCTTCGATCCCGGTTTCGCGCGCGATGCCATCCGGGCGGTGTTTGTCCGCCAGGATCCGGCCAACGGCTTCTGCCCCGAGCACGTCTTCGACCGGCCGCTGCCCGGCCGCGACGCCATCGGCGAGGCGCAGGCGCCGGTCGCCTCCTGGGCGGTCGAACGCCATCTCGCGGCGCATCCCGATGACAACGGGTTCCTGCGGGAGATCTACCCAGTCCTCGCGCTCAACCATCGGCATTGGCAGGAGCAGGGGGATCGCGACCGCGACGGCCTGGCGGAATGGACCTGGTGCGGACAGACCGCCGACGACTCGCCGCTCTACGATGAGTTCGCCGTCGGCAACGAGCGCACGCACGGCTGGCTGCCGCCGGTGGCCTCGGTCTCGCTCAACAGCTTCCTCTTCCGCGACGCCACCATCCTCGCCGGCTTCGCCGAGCGCCTGGGCCGGCCGGAGGAGGCGCGGTCCTGGCGCGCGCGCGCGGCGGCGATCGAGGAGGCGCTGCTGCGCATCTGCTACGTCCCGGCCGAACGCCGCTTCTGGGACTACAACCACGCCACCCGCCGGCATCGCCGGGTCAGGACGTTCTACCTGTTCTGGCCGCTGTGGGCGGGGATGCGCGTGCCGGAGGAGGCGCGGCGATCGCTGCTCGATGCGCTGCTC
Source organism: Planctomycetota bacterium (assembly GCA_017302815.1). Lineage (GTDB taxonomy): Bacteria > Planctomycetota > UBA11346 > UBA11346 > UBA11346 > UBA11346. The sequence continues at coordinate 3,402 of JAFLCQ010000027.1, read as the reverse complement.
GACCCGGCGCAGTTCTTTGGCGAGATCCCCTTCCCCAGCGTCGCCTACGACGAGCCGACCTTCGATCCGATGGGCTATTGGCGCGGCAAGGCCTGGCCGCACATCTCCTACTGGCTGATCGAGATGCTGCAGGCGCAGCGGCCGGAGGCGGCTGCCGTCGCCCGCCGTCGCGTCCTTGCCGCCTGGCTCAAGGATCCCTACCATCCCGAGAACATGGTCGCCGACGCGGGCCGCAGCGAGGCCAGCGGTGCGGCCGAGTACAATTGGGGCGCAGCCATGCTCAGCCTCCTGCTCGAGGAGCGTGCATCGTGAGCCAGGCCATGCATCGTCCGGCACCGGCCGTCTACAGCGTCCGGCAGGAGGGCGCGGACGTCATCGTCGCCTGCCAGTACTGGCAGGTCCGCCATGCCGGGCGGCATGGCGGGAACATCGACCATGTGGTGTTCCCGCATGGCTCCGGCAGCAGCATCTTCAGCGCCCCGTGCTCGACCCGGATCCGCGCCGGCACCCCGTTCGCCAGCCGCAGCTACGACAACGCCCTCGACGCCCAGCCCGTGATCACGGTCGGCGAGCGCGATGGCGATGTGCATATCGCCTGCCGCAGCCGGCTGATCGACGCCTTCGGCGCGATCCTGCCGGCGGACTGCCTGCACACCTTCACCTACCACCGCTGGGGCGTCGTCCGGCAGAAGCTGGTCATCGACCTGCACCAGCCGGTCGCCGACGCCTGGAACGTGACCGTGGCGCGGCCGGTGGTGGCGCCGCACCTCGACGAGTTCACCTATCGGCCGGCCTGGCAGTCGGCCAGCGACTGGGCGGCGGTCAGCAACGCCCTCTCCTGGCACAAGCTGAGCGGCGGCGACAGCTTCCGCGACGCCTGCGCGGTCGAGACCGGCGAGATCCCGTTGCACCTGATGTTCCTGCAGCGCGGGGTCGAGGGCTTCGACTGGTTCTGCGGCGAGAACCTCGAGCAGTGGCACGAGCGCTTCGCCGGCACCCCGCACATCGGCCGCTTCCGCGTCTGCCATGACCGGACGCTCGGCGGTTACGAGGTGACGCTGTGCCCGCTCGACATCTGGGGGAGCTCCTTCCCGCTGGCGGGCCGGCTGGAGTTCGACTTCTTCCTCGGACTGCCCTTCGTCCAGGAGCGGGTGCGCCCGCTGCTGCGTGCGGTGGGCTCTTCGAACACCGCCGGGCCCGGCGGCAGCCTGGCCTTCCTCGGCGACGAGCGCATCGCGCAGCTCGGCCGGCACGGGGGCCAGCTCGTCCGCCACCACGATGACGGTCAGCGCTCCGATGGCGTGTGGTGGCGCGACGGCTCGTATCCGCCGTATCCGCCGGCGCAGATGCAGGCGCTCGACGGCTGCATCGCCGCCCTGCATGGCCAGGGCATCGCGGTGACGCCGTACTTCTCGCTGCACGAGTACAGCCCGGAGTCGCCGGATTTCGCCCGCATCGCCGACTCCTGCAAGCGCACCATCCACGACGATGGGCGGATGCTGGTCAACCCGTCCCCGGCCGGCGTGTACGGCGCGCAGATGTGCCTGCTGTCGGAATGGAGCGGCATCCTGAAGCGCAGCATCGACACGGTGCTGTCCAGGCACGCCTTCGACGGCCTCTACTTCGACTGGACCTTCCCGATGGCCTGCCGCAACCGCCGCCATCGCGGCTACGTGCACTGGGACATCGAGGCCTTCATGGACCACCTCGCCTGGTCGCGCGAGCGGGTCGGTCCGGATGGCGTCCTCTACCTGCACATGTCCCTCGAACCCTTCGTCATGGCCGAGAACCTGGCGACCTGCGTCCTGGTCTACGAGTCGCCGGGGCCGGACCGGCCGGCACGGGACATGTTCCCGCCGATCGCCGAATGCATGAAGACCTGCTCGCGGCTGGTGCTGGCGACCGCGGCGCAGACCGCCGATCCGCGCCGCTTCATGCTGCACTGCCTGCTCAACCACGTGATGCCGGACCGGCCGTCGGAGGAGTTCCTCGCCGCCTTCGACGAACTGGCGGCGATCGAATTCACCCGCTTCGCCCGCTTCGCCAGCCAGGCCTCCAGCCCGGTGGCGACCGGCGACGGCGAGGTCCTCTCGGCGGTCTATTGGAACGACGGGGAGGCGCTGGTCCTGCTCGCCAACCTCCGCGATGCGGCGATGGCCGTCGATTGGCGCCTGGACGCAGCGCGCCTCGGCTGGGAGGCGGGCGGACTGGGCGGCCGCGTCGAGCTGGCGCCGCTCTCCTTCCGCTACGTGCCCGTGGCCAGGCGGCGGGGCTAGCGTGGATGCCGATCGTACGAGCGTGGACGTCCTCGTCCGGCTGGTGTGGGATTACCATGTGCTCGGCGTCGAGCCGCGCCCATCCGATCTCATCTTCGTGCTCGGCAGCAACGACCTGCGGGTCGCCGACCATGCCGCCGACTTGTGGGCGCGGCGGCTTGCGCCGCTGGTCGCGGTGTCGGGGAAGTCCGGCCGGCTGACCGAGGGCCTGTTCGGGAAGAGCGAGGCCGAGGCCTTCGCCGAGCGCATGCAGGCGCGGGGCGTCCCGGCCTCGGCCCTGATCCTCGAACAGGAGGCGACCAACACCGGGGAGAACATCCGCTTCACCCGTCGCCTGCTGGCTGAGCGGGGCATCGTGGTGGGCTCGGCCATCTGCGTGCAGAAGCCGTTCATGGAGCGCCGCACCTTCGCCACCATGGCCAGGCAATGGCCGGAGCTGCCATGCACGATCAGCTCGCCGCCGCTGGATTTCGCCGCCTGGTGCGCCGGGGCCATCGATCCCGACGAGGTGATCAGCACCATGGTCGGCGACCTGCAGAGGATCCTCGCCTATCCCAGGTTGGGCTACCAGATCCCGCAGGAGGTCCCGCCGCCGGTCTTGGCGGCGATGGAAGCGCTGATCCGCCTGGGGCACGACCGCCATCTCGTGCAGCCGCTGGGCGGCCGATGAGCCGCGCGGGCTTCGCCCCATCATTCCGCTAGGAGCGCAGCGCGGCCAGCGCCCGTTCCGCCAGCAGGTCCGCAGGACCGTCCAGCCGGATCTCGCGCAGGCCGGAGGCCGTGCCCAGGCGGGCGACCAGGCGCCATGAGCCGCGATGGCGTTGCGCCAGGCAGCCCAGCGGCAGCGAGCAGCCGCCGGCCAGGCCGGCGAGGATGCCGCGTTCGATGCCGACCGCGATGGCGGTCTCGCGATGCGCGATCGCCGCCAGCAGGGTGCGGGTGCGGTGGTCGTCCGCCCGGCAGTCGATGGCGACGGCGCCCTGTCCCGGGGCTGGCGTGGCGGAGGATTTGGCGGCAACGGCGGTTGCCGAAGCATGGGTGATTATTACGCAAACTGCGGCTGCCATGCCATCTGCCACACCGATTCCGCCGACGTTTACTCCGCAGCCTACAGCTACGTTTGCTC
>JAFLCQ010000269.1 GCA_017302815.1 Planctomycetota bacterium | reverse complement strand
CGCGGCCCAGCCTTGGGCAGCAGGCCGGAGACCTCGGCGATGGCGCTCTTGGCGCGCTTGGCGCGCCAGCCGTCGAGCTGCGCCTGCACCGGCTTGAAGGCGGCGGCGACCGAGGCCTCGAAGCGCCGGATGCGGGCGTCCACGGCGGCGGCGACCGGTTCGGCGGCGCTGGCGGCGGCGGACACGAGGAGCAGCGGGATCGCGATGCGCATGCCGCCAGGCTATGGCTGCCGGCGCGACCGCCATGGGCCGCGGTGTCGCTCAGGTCGCCGGGGCGCAGGTGAAGTCGGCGCACACCACCAGCAGGGAGGTGCCGGAGGTGAACTCGAAGCGGACGGCGACATGGTCATCGCCGATGCCGAGGTCGCCGCGCATCGCCGGCGGCACGCTGCGCACCTGGGCGCAGGCGACGTGGTCGGCGGTGGCGGCCGGAATGCCGGCGAGCAGCACGTGGGCGATGCCGTCGAAGCGCACGGCCAGCGCCGTGCCGTGGTGCAGCAGGTCGAGTTCGACCTGCCAGGCGTCGTCATGGCGGCACAGCATGAGGCCGAGCAGGCGGGCCTCGGCGAGATCCGGCTGGGTGTCGACGGTCATACGGACCATGTGCCAGCAGATGGAGGCGAGTCCATGGTTGCAGCTGTCGGCATTCGACATTCCCGGTACCGGAAAGACCGGCTGAGCGTGGAGTTGGAGCTGGCGTTTGCCGTCCGGATGGTCGTGGGGTATACTGCAGTTGGCCATTTTCGGAGCGTCCGCGACATGCGCAGTGACCGCCCAGCACGAGAGAATCGCCCGAGACGCCCCCGCAACGGCAGCCGTGGGCGGAGCAGGATCACCTGCCTGGTCGCGACCCGGGATCAGCAGCTGCTGAAGACGATCACCGCCCGCCTCGAAGCCGCTGGCATGCATGTGCTGACGGCAGCGACGGTGGCCGAGGCCATGACCTGCCTGGACAAGGCGATGGTCGAGATCCTCATTGCCGACATCGACGAACCCCAGTTCGGCTACGGCGACCTGCACAAGGCGGTGAACGCCAGTCAGCCCTTCGTGCGCCGCATCGCCATCGCCCGCAGCCTGACCCTGACCGCGGCACTGAACTCGTTCCGCGTCGGCGCGGTCGGGATCATCGGTGCGCCGCTGGACGAACGCGAGTTCGACCGCCTCATCCGCCAGTCGCTGAGCCTGATCCGCGCCTGGCTGACGCGCCTCGACGGCGTCGCGCATCGCCAGCCCGGGGCCGCCCCCGGCATGCCGGCCACCGCCGACTGAGCCCCGGTCAGGCCGGGGTCGGGCTGGGCGCCGGCGCGGGATCGCCGCGGCGGAAAACGATGCGCTTGGCCTTGGCCTCGCCCTCGGCGTCGACGATGATGGTCGCGCCGGCACTGAATTCGCCACGCAGCAGGGTCTCGCCCAGCGGATCCTCGACCAGGCGCTCGATGGCGCGGCGGATCGGGCGGGCGCCGAACTTGGGATCGAAGCCCTCCTTCAGCAGCAGCTCGGTGCCGGCATCGGCCAGGGTCAGGGTGATGCCCTGCTCGGCCATGCGCTTCACCACCTTGTTGAACTCCAGCTGCACCACGTTCTTGAGGTCGTCGCGCTCGAGCGGGCGGAAGACCACGATGTCGTCGAGGCGGTTGAGGAACTCGGGGCGGAAGTGGTCTTCCAGCGCCTTCTGGTAGGCCTGCCGGGTGGCGCTGCGGGCGTAGCTCTCGCCGGTGTCGGCGCTGGTCGAGAAGCCGAGGCTGCCGGCCTCGTTGGCGCCGGCGGCGCCGACGTTGCTGGTCAGCACGATGACGGTGTTGCGGAAGTCGACCGCGCGGCCGTAGCTGTCGGTGATGCGGCCCTCCTCCATGATCTGCAGCAGGAGGTTGAAGACGTCGTGGTGCGCCTTCTCGATCTCGTCGAACAGCACCACGCTGTAGGGGCGGCGGCGCACCTTCTCGGTCAGCTGCCCGCCCTCCTCGTAGCCGACGTAGCCCGGAGGCGCGCCGACCAGGCGGCTGGCGTTGTGCTTCTCGCCGTACTCGCTCATGTCGATCTGGATGAGCGCGTCCTCGCCGCCGAACATGAACTCGGCCAGCGCCTTGCACAGCAGCGTCTTGCCCACGCCGGTGGGGCCGACGAACATGAAGGATCCGGTCGGGCGCTTGGGGTCCTTGAGGCCGCTGCGGGTGCGGCGGATCGCCCGCGCGATGGCGGTGATGGCGTCGTGCTGGCTCACCACCTTCTTGTGCAGGTGGTCCTCCAGCTGCAGCAGGCGCTTGGCCTCGCCCTGGTCGAGGCGGGTGACCGGCACGCCGGTCATCGAGGCGACGACCTCGGCGATGACGTGCTCGTCGACGGTGCCGACCGGCTCCTTGGCCTGCTCGGCGGCCTTCTTCTTGAGGTCGACCAGCTCCTTCTTCTTGCGCTCGGCGCGGTCGCGGAAGTCGGCGGCCTTCTCGTAGTCCTGGTTGAGGACGGCCTCGCTCTTCGACTTCTCGAGATCGCGGATCAGCGCCTCGACCTCCTTGAACTGCGGCGCCCTGGCGCTGGCCTTCAGGCGCAGGCGGCTGCCGGCCTCGTCGATGACGTCGATCGCCTTGTCGGGCAGGAAGCGGCCGTTGACGTAGCGGTCGGAGAGCTTCACCGCCGAGTCGACCGCCGCGTCGGTGATCTTCACGCGGTGGTGGGTCTCGTACTTGTCGCGGATCCCCATGAGGATCTTCACCGCATCCTCGGGGCTGGGCGGATCGACGATGATCTGCTGGAAGCGGCGCTCCAGCGCGCCGTCCTTCTCGATGTACTTGCGGTACTCGTCCAGGGTGGTGGCGCCGATGCACTGCAGCTCGCCGCGCGACAGGGCCGGCTTCATCACGTTGCTGGCGTCGATGGCGCCCTCGGCGCCGCCGGCGCCGACCAGGGTGTGCAGCTCGTCGACGAAGAGGATGATGTTCTTGGCCTGCTTGACCTCCTTCATCACCGCCTTGATGCGCTCCTCGAACTGGCCGCGGTACTTGGTGCCGGCGACCATGCCGGCGAGGTCCAGCGAGATGATGCGCTTGTTGGCCAGCGGCTCGGGCACCTCGCGCTTGGCGATCGACTGCGCCAGGCCCTCGACGATGGCGGTCTTGCCGACGCCGGCCTCGCCGATCAGCACCGGGTTGTTCTTGGTGCGGCGGCAGAGGATCTGCCACAGGCGCTCGACCTCGCGCACGCGGCCGATCACCGGGTCGAGCTCGTTGGCCTCAGCGGCCGCCGTCAGGTCGCGGCCGAAGGCGTCCAGCGCCGGCGTCTTGCTCTCGGCCTCCTTGCCGGACTTGGCCGACTTCACCTCGCGGGCGGTGCCCTTGTCCTCGGGGCGCTCGGTCTGGCCGCCCGACGAGGCGCCGACGTCGCCGGCGCCGAGGAGGTCGAGGATCTCGTTGCGCACGTCCTCGAGCTTCACTTCCAGGTTGATCAGCACCTGCGCCGCCACCGAGTCCTGCTCGGACAGCAGGCCGAGCAGGATGTGCTCGGTGCCGATGTAGGGATGGCCCAGCGCGCGCGCCTCCTCGCTGGCCAGCTCCAGCACGCGCTTGGCCTGCGGGGTGAAGGGCAGCGGGCCGCTGGGGCCCGGCTTCTCCGCCGGCTGCACCAGCTTCTCGACCTCGCGGCGCACCTTCTCGACATCGATGCCGAGGTTGTTGAGCGCGGTCACCGCCACGCCGCTGCCCTCCTTCACCAGCCCAAGCAGCAGGTGCTCGGTGCCGATGTAGTCGTGGCGGAAGCGCTCCGCCTCCTTCTGGGCCAGGCTGATGATCTTGCGCGCGCGGTCGGTGAATTTGTCAAACATGGTCCGAGGTCCGGGGTCCGGGGTCCGAGGTCAGCCACATGCGCACCAGTTCGGCGCGCAGGCGGTCGCGGTAGGTCGCGTCCTTGGCCGCGGGGTGGGCGGCCTGGAGGTGGGCGGGCTGGCATTGCACGAAGATGCGGTCCAGGATGGCCCAGGTGGGTCGGGGCGACACGGCATGCAGCATGTCGAGTGCCAATCCCAGGCGCAACCACGCGAGATGCTCGATGAGCTCCTCGGAGGACAGCACGCGCGCATGCGTGAGCACCGCCCAGGCGCGCCAGACCTTGTCTTCCAGGCGGTTGCGCTGCGCGTCGTCGCCCAGCATGGCGTCGCGGGCGATCCGCTCGGCATCGATCACCCGCAGCGCGGCCTCGTGGACCGAACGCACGATCGTCGCCTCGTCCTGGCCCAGGGTGCGCCGGTTCGACAGCTGGTAGTAGTGGCCGTGCGGCTCGGAGCCCTCGCCGAAGCGGCCGCGCACCGCCAGGTGCAGCTTGTCGAAGGCGCGCAGCACGGCCTTCAGCTCGCCGGTCTCGGCCAGGGCGGGCAGGTGCAGCATCACCGAGGCGCGCAGGCCGGTGCCGACGTTGGTGTGGCAGGCGGTGAGGTAGCCGAGGCGCTCGTCGAAGGCGAAGCCGAGCGCGGGTTCGAGGGCGCGGTCGAGGCCGACCGCCTCCACCAGCAGGCCTTCGAGCTGCAGGCCGGAGGTGAAGACCTGCAGGCGGAGGTGGTCCTCCTCGCCGATCATCAGGGCGGTGCGCTCGTCCTCGCCCAGCCACAGGCCGGCGGCGCGCTTGCTGGCGGCGAGATCGCGCGAGATCAGCTGGCGTTCGACCAGCAGCTGGCGTTCGGGGCCGTCGAGCTTGTCGATGCGCAGCATGCGGCCGGGGCAGGCGCGGGCGGCGGCCTCGGCGATGCGATCGACCAGGGCGCGGGCCCGCGCCGGCGGCAGCTTGCGGGCGAAGTTCCAGCCCTCGAGGTTGCGTGCCAGGCGGATGCGGCTGGACAGGACGCCGTGATTGACTCGATCGTCTTTCTCGCGCTGGCCTTCGGCTCCCTTGATTATCTGGGCGGCCAGATTGTCGGCAAGGCGTGGATGGTGGTTCTCGCGATTCCCGTTCTGCGCTGGCTGCGCGAGCGCGACGCCGCGCGCGGGCTCGTCCCAGCCTAAAAACAGGCGCAACGTCAAGAAAGCGTTCACCATTTGCCGTAAAGTCGCCATCCGGAGCGGCTCTATTGCGAGTCCATTAGGCTTTACGGAAGCTTTCGTTAATCGCCGCAATCTTAAGTGGTTGGCTGGGGCTTGAGCCAATTTCAAGGAGTTTATGGGATGCTTCCCGCTTATGTTTCCGCGCGCGGATCGCGCATTGCCGCCGCTGTTCTGGTGGCCGGCCTGCTCGGCGCCTGCGCTTCCAAGAATACGGACGCCGACGGCGCGCTGAACGGTGCCGGTGGCGCGTCCACGCCCGGATCGATCCAGGATTTCGTCGTGAATGTCGGCGATCGCGTGTTTTTTGAATCGGATTCGTCCGAGATCAACGGGCAGGGCCAGTCGACCCTCGATAAGCAGGCGCAGTGGCTGAACAAATACGGACAGTACTCGATCACGGTCGAAGGCCACGCCGACGAGCGCGGCACGCGCGAATACAATCTGGCCCTTGGCGCCCGCCGCGCCGAGGCCGCCAAGCGCTTCCTGACGGGCCTGGGTATTGAGGAAGGCCGCGTCAATACCATTTCCTATGGTAAG
>JAFLCQ010000268.1 GCA_017302815.1 Planctomycetota bacterium | reverse complement strand
TCCGGCCGCCAGCCGCGCCCGCGTGTGCCGTCCCCCCGGCCTGGTGCTGAAGCCGACCGACATGGTCGGCCTGCGCGACGACCCCCAGCGCATCGTGCGCTCCGAGCCGACCCTGCTGGTGGCCAGCTACGAGCCGCCGATGCGTTCGCCGCCGCCCGGCCCGGCCTACCGCATCGCCAGCTGGAATCTGCATGAGGAGCGCGGTGCGAAAGAGCATATCGCCACGCCGCCCTACCGGCCGATGCTCGAACCGGGCAGGTCGGTGCAGCAGAACGAGCCGACCCGCACCGGCGCCTACCGGCGCGACATCTACAGCTGGTGCTATCCGCAGGCCAACCTGCGCTGATCCCGCCGACAGGCGACTCCCGACGGCTCTTGCATAGCCCGCGCAGTGGGGCTAACCTGCGTGCTCGACCAGCGGGTCGGCTGAGGAGGTTTCATGCAGGTGCGCCTGTGGGGCGTGCGCGGCTCGATCGCGTCCCCCATGACCACTGCAGGGTTGCGTGAGAAGGCGAAGGCGCTCCTCCTCGAGGCGCGGCCCGAGGATCTCGCTTCGCCGGCCGCCATCGACGCCTACCTCGACCGCTCCGAGCATGCCTGGACCTACGGCGGCAACACCTCGTGCGTCGAGGTGACGATGGGCGACACCGTCTTCGTCCTCGACGCCGGCACCGGCATCCGCGCCCTCGGCTCGGCCCTGAAGGCCGAAGGCCGCGCCGCCAGCGCCCGCATCCACCTCTTCTTCACGCATTTCCACTGGGACCACATCTGCGGCTTCCCGTTCTTCCTGCCGATCTACCAGCCCGGTCGCGACATCGGGGTGTGGAGCGGTCGCAGCGACGCCGAACGGCTGCTGTCGCTGCAGATGAACGACGCGCACTTCCCGGTGAAGTGGAACAACCTGCCGTCGAAGATCGCCTGCCGCCAGCTGCCCGAGGATGCCGCCACCGACATCGAAGGCGCACAGGTCCGCATCCTGCCGCTGATCCATCCCGACAAGGCCTACGGCTACCGCATCGACCACGCCGGCAGCTCGGTGGTCTACCTCACCGACACCGAGGTGAGCAAGCACCCGGACAAGGTGGCCGAGAACTACGCCCGCTTCGTCAAGGGCGCCGACCTGGTGATCGTCGACGCCATGTACGGCTTCCTCGACTACCACGACCACATCAACTTCGGCCACTCGACGATCTTCAACTTCATCGACTTCTTCCGCGAGGCCGACATCGGCGAGCTGGTGATCTTCCACCACGACCCCCTCGCCAGCGATGCGCAGGTGACCCGGCTGTGCGCGGATGCGCGCCGCTACAAGGAGCTGATCGCGCCCAACACGGCCTGGACCCTGTCCGCCGCGCGCGAACTGCAGTCCTGGAACCTGCCGCTGCGCAAGCGCTGAGCCGCGCAGGCCCTTTGCGCGGCCGGCCAGGCGCGCATCCTCCGCGCCCATGCCCGCCCCCACCCAGCCCGCCAGCTCCTTCATCGCCCGCTGCCTGCGCGGCGAGGCCAAGCCCGGCGACATCGTCGACGAGATCGTGCGCTGGAACGAGGGCGAGCGCCGCCAGCCCATCCATCTCCACCTCGGCATGACCGAGGCGGAATGGTCGCTGTACATGCAGGCCGAGGGCAACCTCGAGCGCATCCTGCAGGAACGCCGCACCCGCCACCTGCACAAGCCGCCGCAGCCGCAGCGGGTGCCCGGCCGGCGCTGGTAGCATGGCCGACGGCGGCCCATGACAGCCAGCGCTACATTGCGCGGTGAAACTAACGGCATACGAGCGGTGCCATGCCCACCCACACCGACTCGTCCACCAATCCCATCTGCGCCATCTGCTCCCAGCAACTGACCAGCGGCAACACGGTGATGACCCCGTGCCGCCATTTCTTCCACAAGTCCTGCATCCGCGACCACCTGTTCGCCGGCCTGGTGAAGACCTGCCCCACCTGCCACGGCAACATCAACCTGGTGCCCGGCAACCCCTACCTCACGGTCGGCATGTACCGCCACATCACCCTGAACATGAACGGCACCGAGGATCCCATCACCGCCTCGGCGCTGGCACACGCACTGTAGGCGCCACTTGCACCCGGGACGTGCCAGCCCATCAGTACCCTCTTGCGGCGAGCCTGAAGCGCTTGGTCGGACCGGCTGGATGTGAACCAGCAACCCCTTCCCGGCTCGGGCAGGGCCCTCGCCCTCGCTCGGCGCCGACGCCCCTGACGGGGCGTCGCGACCCGCTGCGCGGGTGGCCCTCGCTCGCCACCCCAAGGTAAGGACCATGACGTGGCAGGGGCAACCGGCGCAAACCCCATGGTGGTCCGACCAAAACGAATCAGGCCCGCCTTGCGGCGGGCCTGATTCGTTTTGGTCGGACCGACTGGATTTGAACCAGCAACCCCTACCACCCCAAGGTAGTGCTCTATCCAGGTTGAGCTACGGTCCGATCCGCAGCGGGCGGCGCAGCATGCAGGGCAGGACGCGGGGTCAAGTGCGGGAAAGCCCGGAGGTCCGGCTGCACGCCGGATTCCCCGTGGCGACAGCGACTTGGGAAGCGATTTCCGCTGGTCTTCTTGCGGGTTCCGCGGCCATGCTAGGCTCGCTGCTCCCGCGGACGTGGCGCCGGCGCCGCGGGGCCGAGAAACACCGCCGGCGCATCCGGAACCACGACATGACTCCCAAGCAAGCCGCTGCCCGCCTCCTTCTCGCCGCCACCCAGGGCAAGCCGCATCCCACCCAGCTCGACCGCATGCAGATGGCCGAGATCCTGGACTCGCGCATCAGCGACGAGAAGCGGGCCAAGATCCTGGAGTTCGTGAGCAAGATCGAGACCCCCTACCTCGATCGCCTGAAGAAGCTGACCGGCGAAGGCGAGGCCGAGGGCGAGGCTGCCGCCTCGGCCGCCGCTCCGCAGGCCTGAACCCTGCGGACGGATACACCACGCGGCCCGCCGGCTTGCCGGCGGGCCGCGTCGTTTCACCCTACATGCCGCATTGGACCCACATGGAGAACCGGAGAACCAGAGTCGCACGTGGCATACAGAGGACTGGTCGTTCGCCATTCTGGTGATGGACTCTGGTTTCTATAGAGGTTGCCGACTCTGGTCCTCTGTTTCTCCATGTGATTCTATCGCCGGTTGTAGATTCACAGCTGCAGCGGGATCCCGGCGCGCAGCGGCAGGTCCCTGCCCCCCCAGCGCAGGACGCCATCGACCGGGGACTCGACACTGCCCAGCAGACGATCGCCGGCGCGGATGAGATCGACCGCGATTGCGCCGCCGGCCGGATGCGGCACCGCCGAGCGGACGCGCTCGCCATCCCCGGGCTGCGGTGCGATCAGCACGCGGGCGAAGCCATCGGCGTCGGGACGGATCCCGGCGATGCCGCACAGCCGCCACAGCAGCGGGTGCGCACCCCAGGCGTGGCAGTCGCTGCGCGTGCGGCCCCAGCCCTCGGGCGTGGTGGTGAAGCCCTCGCCCAGCGCGGCTTCCCAGCGCCGCCACAGGGGCCGGACTGCATCCAGCCGGCCACGGTGGACAGCCGCCTCGAAGAGGTAGTGGCTGAACATGATGCCCATCGCCGGCGGATGCGCAGGGTCGAGAAGCGCATCGGCCGCCACCGCCAGATCCGCCGCCGGAGCGGCGTCCGCGAGCAGCGCGAGGACGGCCGCATGCGGCGAGCGCTCGGCGTTCCCGCAGGTGAAGCGCCAACCGGCGCCATCCCAGGTCGCGGCGTGCACCGCCGCCGCCATCCCGCTGGCCAGGCGGCGCCAGCGCGACGCCAGCTCGGGCTCGGCGACGGCGCTGTCGAGATCGGCCATCCAGCGGCAGGCGAGCACACACAGCCAGCCCCAGCACGAGCCGGCCTCGCCGGGGCGGCAGCCGGGCGGGACGCCATCGCGATGCGCTCCGTGCTCGGCATCGATGAAGTTCCACCCGGACGGCGCGATCGGCAGCCCGTCGCCGTCGCAACGCAGGATGGCGTCGATGGAACGGCGCAGAACCGGCATGAGTGCGCGCAACTCGTCCTGGCAGCCGCGCCAGCGCAGCAGGTCGTGCGCCATGCCCGCGACCATCGGCACGAAGGTGGGGATGACCTGGCCGCCGGCCGCCGGATGGTTGCTGGTCGGATGCCCGAGGGGATTGACCGCGCTGGCGGCGAAGTGCCGCAGGGCCGCGACCGCCGGCCGGGTGTCGCGCGACAGCGCATGCGTCAGCAGGGCCTGGATGCGGGTGTCGCCGACGTACTGCAGCTGCTCGTAGTAGGGGCAGTCGACGAAGGTCTCGTGCATGCACAGGCGCAGGGTGCGCAGGCAGGCGTCGGCGACCGCGTCGCCAGCCCAGCGCGCCTCGACCTGCAGGGGATAGCCGGTGGAGACGAAGCCGAGGCGATGCAGGGTGAGCGGTGCCACGCCCGCCTGCAGCTGGATGGCCACGAAGCGGCCGGCCCGCCACCACAGCGGGCTCCAGGTGGCCGGCGAAGAGGAGGCGCGGATGCGGTCGGTGATGCCGCGCAGGTGCTGGCCGGCGACGCTGTCGCGCCGGCCCTTGCTGGCGACCGGGTTGGCTGGATCGGCGCAGGCCGCCTCGGCGCAGCGCACCAATGCCATGCCGTCGCCGGACAGCTCAAGCTGGGGACGATGGCAGGCGTAGGCGCCGAGATCGACGACCAGGCGCAGGCGTCCGCCGGCAGGCAGGGTCAGCGGCCACGGCAGGACCGGCGCGGATGCGCCGGGGATGCACACGTCGTCGATGCCCCCCTCGTCCGCGTAGATCACACCCCACGACAGGAGCCGGTGCTCCTGCGGCGGCAGCAGGGCCGGACGCAGCACGCGGCCGGGACGGGTGCAGTAGAGCCGGAAGCCCTCGTGCGCAGCACCCTCGCGACGCGGGTCGGCCCAGGGCCCGGGAGCGGCCGCGAGATCGACGTCCTCCGCCGCGCCGCCGCCGAAGCCGCTGCCGACTTCGGCCCTCACCAGGCTGATTCCGGGGACCCGGCGCACCCGCCAGAGCGCATGGCCGGTGGCGAAGACCTCGCGGTCCGGGGGATCCGCGGCGGCGACCAGCAGGGCCGGCCCGAGCGAACTCTGCGCCCATGGCGCGCAGCGTCCGGCATTCCAGGTGCGCAGCTCGATGACGTGCGCGCCTGCCGCCAGGTCCAGGTCATGGGTCTCGTAGGCCCAGCGCGCCAGATCGCAGCGTTCGGGTCCCTCGCCCTCCGCCACGCCATCGACCGCCAGCAGGTAGCGCTCGTCGGCGCTGATGTGCAGGCGCACGCGCCGCGCCTCGGGCAGGGAGACCTGCAGGCGCCAGTCGTGAACCGCCGGTCCATCCACCGACCCGGCCGGAGCGATCCAGGACGCGGGCCAGCCGGGCCCCTCGTCCCAGGCGTGGCCCGCACCGGCAGCGTGGGCGAATGCCGGTCCGTCGATCAGCGTGCGCATGCCCGCAGATTGGGGCCACGACCGGCGAAGCTATGCCCGGGCCGCGGCCCCCACCGTCGCCTGCAGCAGCGCGGCCAGCGCGCGCTCGTCGGGGACATGGTGCGGCGCGCCATCCACCAGCACGGTCGGGC
>JAFLCQ010000267.1 GCA_017302815.1 Planctomycetota bacterium | reverse complement strand
AGGGCGGCGCGCGATCCGGCGAGGATGTCGCCGCGCACGGCGGCGAAGCCCTCGACCACCGCCGCCGTCGCCCTGCTGCCGGACGTGCCGACGCGCTGGACCACGGCCGCCGCCGCCTGTTCCTGTCCCCGTTGCACCAGCAGCAGTGATGAGGCAGTCAGGGCGACGCCGATGGTCACCAGGGCGATGGCGACCTTGGTGCGCAGGCCGATGCGCATGGGCTACTTCGCCAGCGGCACGAAGTCGCAGGATTCGACCACCTTCTGTCCGTCGCTTGAGGTCAGGAAGGAGACGAAGGCCAGCAGCGCGCCCTGCGGCTCGCCCTTCAGCAGCAGCAGGCAGGGACGGGTGACCGGATAGGTGCCGGCCTGGATGGTGGCGGGGGTGGGCATCGTCCCATCGAGGGCCAGCAGCTTCAGGCCGGCGCCCTTGCTGATCATCGCCTGGGCGATGCCGTAGGGGGCGTAGGTGATGGCATCGGGCATGGTCAGCACCTTGGCCAACCCCTTGGGGTGGTCGTCGGTGATGAGGGCGCGGGCGGCGCCCCACGCCGAGGCGCCCTTCGCCCGGTGCTGCATGCGCTTGTCCGCACCTTCGCCGACCTCCTGGTATTCGAGGTCGAAGGACGAGCCGAAGAAGGCCGAGCTGGCGAAGCTCTTCATGCGCACCACCGGCACGATCGCGGTGTCGGCGCCGCCGACCGCCTGCCAGGTGGCGATGGTGCCGGTGAAGATGTCGCCGATCTGCTTCCGGCTGAGTCCGGCGACCGGGTTCTTGGCGCTGACCACCAGGACGAGGCCGTCGATGGCGATCGGTATGGTGCGCAGCTCCGGGTTCTGCCTGCGCTGTTCGGGGCTCAGATCCTTGACCAGGGCGCCGAGCTGCGCCTCGCCGGCGAGCACCGCCTGCAGGCTGACATCCGAGGTGCTGCCGGAGGTGCTGATGCCGATCTCGGGGTGGGCGGCGGTGAAGGCCTTCGCCGCCGCGTCGACCACCGGTTTGACCGCCACCGAGCCGCGGAAGACCAGCTTCTCCTCCGCCGCCTCCAGATGCATGGTTGCGCAGGCGAGCAGGGCGATGGCGGCGGTGGCGGTGCGGGACGGATGCATGGCGGTCCTCCAGTCGTCCCATCACCATAGCAGATGCCCCCCGCACCCCGCAAGCCTCGGGCCCCAATGGGTGGAAGGATCCTTCGGCGCAGGGCAGCGCCGCTCCTTGCCCGTCAGGCCCGGTTGCGTAGGCTGGGCTCCGATCTGGTCGCGCCAAGCCGGCCTGACCGATCGCAGGAGGGCGCATGGCGATGGATAGCGACCGTTCGGCACCGCCACCGGGCGCCGTGCGACTGCCTCTGTGTGCCGGACTGCTCGCTCTGGCCGTCGCCGGCTGGGCCGAGGATGCCAAGTCCGTCACGCTGAAGCCGCAGGAGCTGCCCGGCCGCGATGTCCTGACTCCGATCGCCGTGCGCGAGGGCTGGGTGCCCTCGGACGACGGCAAGACCATGGTGCGTGCGGCGCAGGTGCCGGCGGTCAGCCGTGGGCTGGTCTGGGCCCGCGAGCTGAACTTCAAGGGCAGCACCAGCCTGACCATCGGCGAGGCGGACATAGCCCTCACCGCCGCGGGGCCGGGCAGCCTCAGCATGGCGGTCGGCGGCGGCAAACCGGTGCTGCTGAAGGCGCTGCTCGACGGCTGGCAGACCGTGCCGGTGCCGATCAGCAAGAAGGCGAAGCTGATGCTCGCCCTGCCGCACGGGACGATGTCCTCGCGCAGCGGTGCGACGATCAGCTACCACAACGCCGGCGTCGCGGTCGGCAAGCTCGACGGCGACACCGTCCTCCTCTACGACGACACCTGCGACGGCGTCTACGGCGCCGGCGACGCGATCTCCATCAACAGCGGATTCGTCTACGCCGCGATGCCGGAGATGGTTGCCGGCCGCAAGGGCGTCTGGCAGGTGGGCGAGATCGCCGAGGACGGCGGCAAGGCCGCCTTCACGCAGGTCGGCGATCCTGCCGGCAAGCTGCTGGTCAAGTACGCCGCTCCCGCCGGCGAAGGGCATGTCCATCTGCGCGGCGGCAAGGTCGCGGTCTTCGCCGCCGGTCCGGGCAAGGATCCGGTCATGGCCCTGCCCGGCGACTACGCCCTGCAGTACGGCGTGCTGCTCAACCAGAAGCGCGAACTGATCTCGGCCATCATCCCCGGGCGCTCCAAGCCGGTGACGCTGGCCGCCGACGGCAACGCGACCGTCGCCTACGGCGCGCCCTTCCGCTTCGAGTTCACCGCCCAGAAGGTGAAGGAGAAGTTCGTCATCTCGCCCGGCAGCATCCGGATCTACGGCGCCGCCGACGAGCAGTACATCGGCTTCCTCTTCAAGCCCGCTCCGACCGTGCTGGTCAACGGGAAGAAGGTCGGGTCATTCGGCTTTGGGTGAGGCGGTGGCCTCTGCGAGTATTCCGGTGGAATACCCAAGGACATCAAGGGCGGCGGCGAATCGACGATCACCCTGGAAGTCGTGCTCGACGGCTTCGGCAAGATCACCGGCACCGCGCCCATGCCGCAGTAGCGGCGGACGACCCATGGCCCAGGCCATGGGTCGCTCCATTTCAGGCTCCGAGGTGCGCCCGCGCCCGAGCCTCGGCCCGCTCCTCCAGGTCGCCGGCGTCGCCCGGCAGCCAGGCGATGTCGTGGAAGCGGCGGTACCACGTCATCTGGTGCTTGGCGAGGTGGCGGGTGCCCAGCTCCACCGCGGCGATGCACTGCGGCAGGTCCAGGGCGCCATCCAGGTGCTGCGCGACCTCCTTGTAGCCCACAGCCTGCAGCGCCTCCGGCGACAGGCGGGGGCGCAGGCGGCGCACCTCGTCGACCAGGCCGGCGGCGAACATGGTGCGGGTGCGCGCGGCGATGCGCGCGTGCAGGACCGGCTTGTCCCACTGCAGGCCCAGCTGCAGCGGCAGCAGGTCGTCGCGACGCTTCCCGTCGGTGACGTGGAAGCTGGAGTAGGGCCGGCCGGTCAGGCGGAAGACCTCCAGGGCGCGGACGATGCGACGCAGGTCGTTGGGATGCCGCTGCGCGGCGTAGGCCGGATCGACGCGGGAGAGCTCGTCCCACAGCGCCGCCGGGTCGGCGGCCTGCAGCTGCGCGCGCAGGCCCTCGTCGCGCGGGGCGCCGGCGCTGATGCCTTCGATGAGCAGCTTGGTGTAGAGCGGCGTCCCGCCCGCGATCACCGGCACGCGGCCGCGCGCGGCGATGTCGGCGATCGCGGCCTCGGCCAGCGCGACCCAGCGGCTGGCGTCGCAGCGTTCGCCGGGGTCGAGGATGTCGATGAGGTGGTGCGGCACGCGCGCGCGTAGCGCCGCATCGGGCTTGGCGGTGCCCACGTCCATGCCGCGGTAGACCGCGAAGGCGTCGGCGCTGACCACCTCGCCGCCCAGGCGCCCGGCCAGCGCGGCGGCCAGGGCGCTCTTGCCCGAGGCGGTGGGGCCGAGGACGAGGACGATGCGTACCGCCGTCCGGGGTCCGGGGTCCGGGGTCCGGGGTCCCAACGAGCCGGGTGCGGTGGTTGACGTCGCGGGAACCAGGCCTTGTGGACCCCGGACGGGGTGATCCTGCTTCACTTCGCCTTGTGCAGCGCCGCGTGCGCCTCGTTCAGCATCGCGGTCAGCGGCACGCCCTGCGGCGCCGCGGTGACGTCGACCTTGGCCACCAGCTCGGGGGTGGCGTAGTGGCCGGGGAACCAGTGGCCCTTGGCCTCCAGCATGTTGTAGCGGTACCGGCCGAAGGCCTCCATGTCCCAGCACTTCCACATGCGGCGGAAGCGCAGGACCTCGGGGATGTTGATGCCCGAGGGGTCGTGGGAGCACTCGTAGCCGTCCCAGGCCGCCAGCGGATCCTGGGCGATGCGCGCATCGAGCTTCAGCTGGATCGCCAGATCCTGCGCCGACAGCGGCACGCGGGCGGGGAAGATGCCCAGCATCTCCTGCACGTGCGCGGCCTCGGTCATGCCGAAGGACAGGGTGGTGACCTCGGGGTGCTTCAGGCACCAGCGGGCGTTGAACTGGATCGGCGTCAGCGGCGCGCACAGCTGGCGCAGCAGCGGCGAGGGGTTGAACAGCTGCCCGCCCTTGTCGTTGGGCGAGATGATGAACACGCCCAGGCCCTTGGCGGCGGCGTAGTCGACGACGCCGCGGTGGCGCTGGAAGAAGTAGTAGTAGTGCAGGTTGACGAACTCGAACTGGCCGGTCGCCACCGCGTCCATGATGACCTCCAGGGGTCCATGGGTGCTGAAGCCGACGCGGCCGATCACGCCCTGCTCGCGGAAGCGGTGCAGCTGCTCGACCGGGCCGCCGCTGGCGCAGGCGGTGCGCAGCAGCTCGGGGGTGTTGATGCCATGCCAGCCGTAGAAGTCGATGCGGTCGGTCTTCAGGCCCTTCAGCTGCTCGTCGACCATGCGCTTGCAGTCGTCGGCGGTCATCGGCGCGCCCTTGGTCATCAGCCAGTAGCGGTCGCGCGGGATGCCGAGATCGTCGTTGAGGGCCAGGCCGTAGCAGTGCTCGGACTTGCCGTAGCCGTAGGCGGTCTCGATGTGGTTGACGCCGGCATCCAGGGCGAGGCGGATCATCTCGCCGCACTGCGCGCGCATGTCGGCCGGCACCTGGTCGCGCGGCTGCTCCCAGCCGTGGGCATAGCGCATGCCGCCGAGGGTGATGGTGCTGATCAGCGGGCCGCCGCGGCCGAAGGGGCGGTACTGCATCGGGGCGCGGTGGTTGCGGATGCGGGACGGGTCGGGCTGCATGGCGGGATGCTATGTCGGCCGGTGCCAGGGCCACCCCGCATGGCAGCCATGCATCGATCCCGCTTGGCACCCCCGGCCTGGTCCGTACGAATCCACCACCGGAGAGAGCATCATGGCGATCACCAAGGTCTGGATCGAGGACGGCTGCATCGTGTGCAACGCCTGCGAGACCGCCTGCCCCGAGGTCTTCCACGTCACCGAGGACACCTGCCACATCCGTGCCGAGGTGCGCGAGGACGGGTCCGAGGACACCAACCTGGAGGCCAAGGGCGCCCTGAAGTCCGACACCGGCGGCGGTCTGGAGGACCAGATCATCGAGGCGGCCGAGGGCTGCCCGGTCGAGGTGATCAAGTTCGAGAAGGGTTGATTGATGTCCATGTCATTGCCAGACAATGACATGGAAGAGCGACCGAGGATGTCGAAGCCATCCTCAAGTGCCTGCGCCGCCTGCCGATACTGAAGACGGGAGAACCGACAGGTCATGGAGATCCAGGGTGATCGTCCGCTCGATCCGGTAGCCCGCCGTCGCCAGCTCGACGCGGCCCGGGGCGGCGTCGGCCCTGGCTCATCCTCCGCGCGGCCCGACGCCGTCTTCTCCGCCGGCGACAGCGCGGCGGTGGGGCGGCTGGTCGACATCCTGCGCAACGCCAACCCTGCCGACGTGCAGCGCATCGACGAGCTCAAGGAGCGCATCGCCGACGGCCGCTACCGCGCCGACCCCGAGGAGCTGGCCGAC
>JAFLCQ010000266.1 GCA_017302815.1 Planctomycetota bacterium | reverse complement strand
GTGCAGGACGTCGGCCAGTGGCCAGCGGCGGTTGAGCGGCACCAGGCGGCTGCGCGTCTCGTCGTCGGCGGCGTGCAGCGACAGGGCCAGGGTCACCTGCGGCTCGTCCTGCGCGAGCTGGCGGATGCGCGCCGGCACCCCGCTGGTCGACACGGTCAGGCGGCGGCGGCCCATGCCCAGCCCCAGCGGCTCGCCGAGGACGCGGATCGCCCCGATCACCGCGTCGTAGTTGAACATCGGCTCGCCCGAGCCCATGAACACCACGTTGGTGACCGGCCGGCGGCGATGGTGGTGCACCACCTGATAGACGATCTCGGCGATGCTGAGGTCGCGCTCGACGCCATTGAGGCCGCTGGCGCAGAAGGTGCAGCCCACGGCGCAGCCGACCTGGCTGGAGACGCACACGGTGTGGCGCTCGGCGGTGGGGATCGACACGCATTCCACCAGCTTGCCGTCGTGCAGGCGCAGCAGGCTCTTCACCGTGCCGTCCTGGCTCTCCTGGCGGCGAGCCTCGACCGCCGGCAGCAGCGGTCCGGCGGCGTCGAGGCGGGCGGCGAGCTCCTTGGGGATTCCCTTCACCTGCGCGAAGGTCTCGACCCCGGCGCGGTAGGCCCCCTGCACGATCTGCTCGCCGCGGAAGGCGGGCAGGCCGATCGAGGTGGCCCAGGCGCGGGCCTGCGCAGCGGTCATGCCGAAGGCGTCCATGGCCGGCACGGTACGGCCGGGGCCGGCCGCGCACGCGGGTTGCCGCCGTTCCCGGCACACGATAGTGCGTCCCCATGCCCGAAACCCCCGCCTGGCAGGCCATCGACCGCGGCTACGCCCACGTCCTCTACCACCACATGCAGCGCCGCGACGGCCTGGTGGCCAAGCTGACCATCAACCGGCCGGAGGTGCACAACGCCTTCACCCCGCAGACCGTGCAGGAGCTGCGCGACGCCCTGCAGCACGCCCGCGACCACCAGGAGGTCGGCGCGATCATCCTCACCGGCGCCGGCGAGAAGGCCTTCTGCAGCGGCGGCGACCAGCGCGTGCGCCAGCACGGCGGCTACGTCGGCGGCAAGGACGGCGACGCGGTGCCGCGCCTGAACGTCCTCGACCTGCAGCGCGAGATCCGCACCTGCCCCAAGCCGGTGGTGGCGATGGTGGCGGGCTGGGCGATCGGCGGCGGCCAGGTCCTGCACCTGGTGTGCGACCTCTCGATCGCGGCCGACAACGCCATGTTCGGGCAGACCGGCCCGCGCGTGGGCAGCTTCGACGGCGGCTTCGGCGCCAGCTACCTGGCGCGCTGCGTCGGCCAGAAGAAGGCGCGCGAGTTCTGGTTCACCTGCCGCAAGTACACCGCGCAGCAGGCCCTGGACATGGGTCTGGTCAACGAGGTCGTGCCGCTGGCCGAGCTGGAGCCGCGCACCCTGGCGCTGTGCGACGAGATGCTGCAGCACAGCCCGCTGGCGATGCGCTGCCTCAAGTCGGCCTTCAACGCCGACTGCGACGGCCAGGCCGGCCTGCAGGAGCTGGCAGGCAACGCCACCCTGCTCTTCTACATGACCGAGGAGGGCAAGGAGGGGCACCGCGCCTACCTGGAGAAGCGCAAGCCCGACTTCGCCAAGTACCCGCGGTTGCCCTGATCATTGCCCCTGTCCGGGGTCCGGGGTCCGGGGTCCGGGGTCGTGTGAAATGCACGCCTACGCAGCCTGCGATGCGGATCGTCGCGCGTGAAGCCACGGGCGGTTGAGGCACAGGACCACCGGACCCCGGACCTCGGACAGAGGCAATGCCCTCTATTTCGCCGGCGGGCTCATGTACCAGCGGTCCTGACGCACCTGGTCGCCGTAGCCGGCCGGGGCGGTCAGCACGTCGCGCCCGCCGCTGAAGCCGTCCTCGCCGAGATAGACCAGCTGGATGTACTTGAACAGGTCCCACGGCCGCGCCGCGGCGACGTGCCCGACCAGGCGGGCGTGCTCGGCCGGGGCCAGCTCGACCATCCGGTAGGGGACGAGCGAGTGGTGGGGGACCCACCAGCGGCGCTGCGGATCGCACACCCCGAACTGCTCGCCGTCGCGCACGATCCGCAGCTCGGGCGCCTGCTGCTCGGACCAGCCGTTGTCGACGAAGCGGGCCACCCGCGCATCGAGCAGCGCCACACCGTCCTCGGCGGCGGAGGCGTCGCGGGCGATGACGCAGGTCAGGTGCCGACCGCACTGGGTCAGCAGCAGGCACGACGAGACCGAGGCGGCGCGCATGGTCGCGGATCCGGTGCGGGCGAGCTGGGCGGCGGTAAGCACGATCCGGGCCAGCTTGGTCCGGGCGCGTCGCCTGCAACCGCCCGCTGGTGTGGAGGCATGATGCATCGCCGGCTGCCGGGCGGCGGGCGGCACTAGCCTGGGAGCATGAAGGTATTCGCCATGCTCGCCGCCATCTTCGGCTCGGTCGCCGCCGCCGAGCACCCGCCCGCCCCCGCCGAAGTGCGCGGCCCCCTCGACTTCACCCTGCGTGCGATCGACGGGAAGGACTACCCGCTGGCGCAGCACCGCGGCCAGGTGGTGCTGCTGGTCAATGTCGCCTCCAAGTGCGGCTTCACCAAGCAGTACGCGGGCCTGCAGGCCCTGTACGCCAGGCACAAGGATGCCGGCCTGGTCGTCATCGGCGTGCCGGCCAACGAGTTCGGCTGGCAGGAGCCGGGCACCGACGCCGAGATCGCGACCTTCTGCAGCACCACCTACAACGTCAGCTTCCCGATGATGTCCAAGGCGGTGGTGAAGGGCGACGGGATCACGCCGCTCTACGCCTGGCTGACCACCAAGAGCCCCTTCCCCGGCGCGATCTCGTGGAACTTCAACAAGTTCCTCATCGGCCGCGACGGCGCGGTGAAGGCGCGCTTCGGCAGCAAGGTCGCCCCGGATGACGCCGAGCTGACCGGCGCGGTCGAACGCGAGCTGGCGGCGGCGAAGTAGCCTCACGCTTGCCATCCGGGGTGCCGCCGCACCCTCTCGCCTCATCATGGCGATCTGGTCCAAAGGCGGCGACGACACCGCGGGTGTCGTGCACGAGTTCACCGTCGGCGACGACTGGTCCTACGACCGCGTCCTGGCGCCCTACGACATCCTCGGCTCGATCGCCCAGGCGCGCATGCTGGCCAAGGTCGGCCTGGTCACCGCCGAGGACGGCCGCCAGCTGGCCGCCGGCCTGCGCGAGCTGCACCGCGAGTACCTCGCCGGCGCGTGGACGGTGGAGGCGACCGACGAGGACGTGCACTCCAAGGTCGAGGCCCTGCTGACGCAGCGCATCGGCGAGCCGGCCAAGAAGCTGCACACCGGCCGCAGCCGCAACGACCAGGTCCTCACCGACCTGCGCCTGTGGGAGAAGGACGCGCTCGCGAACATGGCCGAGGAGGTCCTCGCCTGCGCCGCCGCCCTGCTCGCGCAGGCGCGCGCGCACGAGTTCCACCCCCTGCCCGGCTACACCCACATGCAGCGCGGCATGCCCAGCAGCGTCGGCATGTTCTTCGCCGCCCACGCCCAGGGCCTGCTCGACGACCTGGTGCTGCTGGAATCCGCCTTCCGCTTCATCGACGCATGCCCGCTGGGCAGCGGCGCCAGCTATGGCGTCGGACTGCCCCTCGATCGCGAATTCGCCGCGCGGCAGCTCGGCTTCGCGCGCTGGGGCGGAGTGGCCCTGGCCGACGCCAACAGCCGCGGCAAGGCCGAGAGCGCGGTGCTGGACGCCATCGGCGCCGCGGTGGCCGACCTCAACCGCTTCGCCGCCGACATCGTCTTCTTCGCCAGCCAGGAGGCGGGCTTCTTCAGCATCGGCAAGGGCTTCACCACCGGCTCGTCGATCATGCCGCAGAAGCGCAACCCCGACCTCTTCGAGCTGATCCGCGCCCGCTCGGCGCGCTTCGCCGGCCTGCGCAGCGGCCTCGCCGGCATCACCCATGCCCTGGTCAGCGGCTACTCGCGCGATCTCCAGGACACCAAGGCCCTGGTCATCGACGGCGTGCGCCTGGCCCGCGGCATCGTCGTGGTGGCCACCGCCGCCACCCCGACCCTCGCCCCGGTGCGCGAGCGCATCCTCGCCGCGCTGACCCCGGACATCTACGCCACCGACGAGGCCTACCGGCTGATGCGCGAGCAGGGCATCCCCTTCCGCGACGCCTACCGCAGCGTCGGCTGCTCGCTCGACCGGCTGGAGAATCCGGACCACGACGCGGTGGTGCGCAGCCGCACCCACGCCGGCTCGACCGGCAACCTCGGCCTCGCCCAGCTCGCCGACCGCCTCGACCGCGAAGGCGCGGCGTGGATCGCCCGACGCAAGGTCTTCGAGGACGCCTGGGCCGGCCTGCTGGGGTGAATCCGGGATTTCCCGGTCACTGGCAGCCCCGCCGTGCACAGGGAAGCCAGCACGCGGCTTGTCGCCCGTCGCCTGCAGCCCATGGTGGGGGGTGACGCCATGCCCCAACCTCCACCCCCTGGCGGCCCGCAGGAGCAGACGCCCAGCAACGGCTGGGATCTCCTGGACGACTACCAGGTCGGCAAGGAGGTCAGGGATGACCAGGAGCTGCAGACCCGGCGCATCGCCAAGGTCGCTCCGCCGCCACCGGACGCGGTCGAGCTGCCGCCGGCCCCCGTTCCGCAGTCCGACACCACCTCGCGCCTGGCGAAGCTCTGGCGCACCGACGCCACCGCCGCCGACGATGCCGCCACCATCGCCAAGATCATGGGCCGCATGCAGGCCCAGGACGCCGAGGCCTCGGCCGCCATCGAGCGGGCCACCGCGGCGAAGGCGCGCGACGACCTCGAACTCCTGCGCCAGCGCCAGCAGCGCGAGGTCGCCGAATACATCGCCCTCCAGCGCAGCCGCGAGCGCACGCAGCGCCAGTTCGCGAACAACCTGCAGCAGATGCTGCAGGACGTGGCCGACATCTTCCTCGCCCTGGGCATCTGCCCCGACCACCTCGAATGGCTGCCCGAGCAGAACGCCTTCTGCTCGTGGGGCGGCCGGCTCTACGACCACACCGAACTGTTCAGCCTGCGCGATCAGCGCGGCCAGCCGCTGTACATCACCGGTCCAGGCCCGGACGGCCCCGGCACCGTCTGCTATTCGCCGCGCGAGCGGAAGTGGAAGCTCGACCAGCCGGTGGCCTCCAGCTCGCACCTGACCCCGGTGGACCGGCTGCTGCCGGTGCCGCGACGCCACGCCGGCGGCACGCTGCGCTTCTCGGCCACCCGCGCGCGCACCATCCTGATGCACGAGGGCGTGGTGCCGATCTACGTGGTGCTGAACCGCGTCTACACCGTCAGCCATCTGCGCGCCGCGCACCATCTGCACGGCAGCGCATCCTTCCTGGACAAGGTCGCCGCCCCGGTGGCGTCGGCGGGCGACAGCGCGGCCAAGGCGGCCCGCTCGCTCACCGACGTGGTCGGCACCGGCCGGGCGTCGGCGATCGAGTCGGTGACTGACGCGGTCGGCGCCGCCACCGACGGCGTGACCAGGCTGCTGCAATCGACGACGCGACTCTTCCGGCGTGACCGCAAACCGTGAACGGATGGCCGCCGCCGCGCTGATGGCGGCCATCGGCCTCGCCACCGCCAAGCTCGCCTT
>JAFLCQ010000265.1 GCA_017302815.1 Planctomycetota bacterium | reverse complement strand
GCAGGGGGCCGCGCTGCGCGCCGACCTCGACACCCGTGCCGGAACCATCGCCCTCACCGACCGGCGCAGCGGCCGCAGTTGGACACAGGCGCCGGCGGCTGGCGCGGTGGTGGTGTCGGCGCGACAGGCCGGCGCTGGCGGCATCGATCTGGAGCTGGCGGTGCCCGCTGACGACCTGCGCTTGGCGGTCACCCTGCGCGCCGATCCCACGGCGCCCGAACTGACGGTCGAGCTGCGTGGCGACGGCGCCATGCGCGCGCCGCTGCGCTGGCCCGGGGCGCTGCTGACCGCCGCCGGGCAGGACCTGGTGCTGCCGGTGAACGAGGGCGTCGCCTTCCCGGTCGACGATCCGGTGCCGCCGGCCGGCCGCTTCCATCTGCATGGCGGCCATGGCCTGTGCATGCCGTGGTACGGCGCGATGGATGCGGACGGGGCGGGCTGGATGGCGATCGTCGGCACGCCCGACGACGCCGAGGTCGACCTCCCGCGCCTGGGCGGGCTGCTGCGCGCCGCGCCGATCTGGCTCCCCAGCCGCCAGGCCTTCGCGGGCGAACGGTCGCTGCGCTATGTCCTGTTCGATGGGGGCGGCCATGTCGCCATGGCCAAGCGCTACCGCCGCCACGCCGCCGAGACCGGGCTGCTGCGCACCCTGGCCGACAAGCGCGCGTCGGTGCCGGCGGTCGACCTGCTGGTGGGGGCGGTGAACACCTGGTGCTGGGACGACGGCGCGGCGGCGGCAATCTGCCGCGAGATGCGCGCCGCCGGCATCCAGCGCATCCTGTGGAGCGACGCCCTGCCGTCGGCGGCGATCCGCGAGCTGAACGCGATGGACGTGCTGACCAGCCGCTACGACATCTACCAGGACAGCATGGATCCGGCGCAGTTCCCGCGCCTGCGCTATACCCATCCCGACTGGACGACGGCGGCATGGCAGCGGGGCGACATCCAGCTGGAGCGCGACGGCCGGCCGGTGCGCGGCTGGGAGATCGAGGCGAAGGAGGGGCCGATGGTGCCCTGCGGCGTGCTGTGCGACCGCCAGGCCCCGCCCTACGCGCGCCAGCGCATCGCCGCCGAGCTCGCGGACCATCCCTACCGCTGCCGCTTCATCGACACCACCACCGCCAGCCCGTGGCGCGAGTGCTGGGACCCGCGCCATCCCATGACGCGCAGCGACAGCCGGCGCTTCCGTGTCGACTTGCTGCGGGTGGTCAGCGGCGAGTTCGGCCTGGTGTGCGGCAGCGAGACCGGCCACGACGCGGCGGTGCCGGTGGTGCACTACTTCGAGGGCATGCTCAGCCTGGGCCCGTGGCGGGTGCCGGATGCCGGCCGGGCCATGATGCGGCGCTGGGACGAGGTGCCGGCCGACGTCGCCACCTTCCAGACCGGCCACCGCTACCGCCTGCCGCTGTGGGAGCTGGTCTACCACGACTGCGTCGTCGCCCACTGGTACTGGGGCGACTACAGCGACAAGCTGCCGGCGCTGTGGGACCGGCGCGACCTGTGGAACGCGCTCTACGGCACCATGCCGATGTTCATGTTCGATCGTGCGCGCTGGAAGGCCGACCGCGATCGCTATGCCCGCAGCTATGCCGCCACCGCCGCGGTGGCGCGCGCGACCGGCTACAGCGAGATGGCCGCGCACGCCTGGCTGACCGCCGACCGTGCGGTCCAGCGCAGCGTCTTCGCCAATGGCGTGACCGTGACGGTCAACTTCGGCGAGCGGCCGTGGAGCGATGCGGCCGGCGCCATCCCGCCCCTGGGCCGGCGGGTCGAGGGACTGGGCCAGTGACGGAGCGATCCTGACATGTCCGGAGCGATGGCGGGGTTTGCCGCCCGGCCCGGCAGCGGCTAGGCTGCGGCAGCCCACCTGCCCCGGAGCACGCATGCGCCGATCCATCGCCGTCGTCACCGGCAGCCTCCTCCTCCTGGGCGGATGCGGCGACGAGCCCGCAAGCCGTACGGCGATCGCGCCGGATCCGGTCGCTCCGGTGGCTGCAGCGACCGCAGCCGCAGCCGCAGCCGCGTCCGCGCCGGTGGCGGCGCTTCCGGAGGCGCCGGTGGTGTGGCGGTGGAAGGCGCAGGCGTCGGCGCCGGATGGGCGCGTCGGCGCCACCGGCGACGGCTGGAACACCCTGATCACCGCCCCGCCCGGCACCCTGAAGGGCGGCCACGAGTACCTCGCCGAGCTGCGCTACCGCGTGATCGCCGCGCCGCCCTACCCCGGCAATCCCTTCTTCGGCAGCTTCCACATGTTCGCGCGCTCGAAGACCCTCGGGCAGGAGCGCGACGTGTGGCAGAACTGGCTCGGCGATCCCGGCGACCAGGGCGTGGTGCGCATGCCGATGGTGCTGGCGCCGGTGGACGACTGGACCTTCAGCGTCGGCTGCAAGGGCGCCGGCACACTCATCGTCGAGAGCCTGGTCATCCGCGCGGGCACCGGCTTCGCGTTCGTGCCCGCCACGCCGGATGCGCAGGCCCCGGCCGCGGCGGCAGTGCCGGTGGCGACCGGCTGCGGGCCGATCGTCATCGATCCGCCCGTGGCGGGCACCGGAGTGCAGGTCAGCGTCGCCGAGTTCGGCATGCTGCCGGATGCGGCGGCCGATGACGCGGCAGCGGCAGCCAACGCGGTCGGGCTGGCGCGCGCCTTCAAGGCCTGCGCCGAGCGCAAGGCCTCGCGCCTGCTCATCCCGCCGGGGACCTATCGCATGGCGCCCAAGGATCCGCTGTCCCTCAGCGGCCTGCAGGATCTGGCGATCGAGGCGACGGGGGCCGAGCTGGTCTACACCACGCTGCTGCGCAACGCCTCGGTGTGGAACCTGGTCAACTGCCAGCGCCTCGCCGTCCGCGGCCTCAGCATCGACTGGGATTGGTCGCTCAACCCGATCGCCAGCGTCGCGCGGGTGGATTCGCTGGCAGACGATCGCCGCTCCGCCGTCCTCTCGTTCCCCGATCTCGCCGCCGCCACCGTGGCACGGGTGAAGGATGCAGCCTGGTCGGGGATGACGCGGATCGATCCCCAGACCATGCGCGGAACCGGTTCGCAGCGCCTGTCGCCCAAGCCGGCCACCCGCGAGATCGCCGCCGATGGCGCCATCCACGCGACCTTCTCCGAGCCGCTGGCGCTGGAGCAGGGCAACCACTACCTCATCCGCCACCTCTATTACGAGATGGGCGCCTTCAAGATCAACGACAGCAGCCATCTCCTGTTCGACGGCGTCACCGTGTACTCGGTGCCGGGCATGGGCTGGGTGTGCCGCGGCGACCTGCACCATCTCGCACTGCGGCGGTGCGCCATCACCATCAAGCCGGGGACGCGCCGCGCCTACAGCACCTCGGCCGACGGCTTCCACGTCCTCGATTCGCAGGGATCGATCGCGATCGAGGACAGCGAGATCACCGGCACCGGCGACGACTGCATCAACATCCACGACAACAACGCCCAGGGCGTGCGCAAAGAGGGGCCGTCCACCCTGGCGCTGATCAACAACCCGCGTTGGCGCATGAAGGTCGCGGTGGGCGACACCCTGGAGCTGTTCCGCGCCGACTACGCGCCGGTGGGCTGGACGGGGAAGGTGGCCAAGGTCCTGTTCACCGGCAACGACGCGGTGGTGGACTTCGCGCAGCCGCTGCCCGAGACGGTGTCGCCCCTGTCGATCGTGTTCAACCGCCGCTATGGCACCGCCGACGTGCGCATCGCGCGCAACCGCTTCGATCACGGCCGGGTGATGGTCTCGGCGCGGCGCGCGACCATCGAGGACAACCGCATGGAGCATCCGGCCGCCAACGCCATCCAGCTGGCGACCGAGATCGCCGGCAACCTGTGGTCGGAGGGCAGCGGCAACGAGGACATCGTCATCCGCCGCAACACCATCATCGGCGCCAACGCCATCGGCAAGTTCGGCGGCCCGGCGATCCACGCCGTGCCGGTCCTGCCGGCCGGCCGCACCAGCTATCCGCTGTTCCGGCGCATCCTCATCGAGGACAACCGCCTGATCGACTGCCACGGCCCCTTCGTGCAGCTGGGGGCCTGCGCCGACGTGGTGGTGCGCGGCAACCGCATCGAGGCCGACGCCCCGGTGGCAGGCGCCAACGCCCTCGCCGGCTGCATCAAGGCCGAATGCGCCACCCGCCTGCACCTGGGCGGCAATACCTGGAAGGCCGGCGCCGGCCAGGCCAAGCCGGGCGTGCTGTGGGATCCCGCGACCTGCAGCGCGGTCGAGGCGGCTGGCAACCGCATCGTTGTGGAATAGCCCCATCGGCGGACCGCAAGCTGGCCGTATCTGCGGATCCCTGGCGCCTGAGGAGCCGCTGCCATGCTTGACCGCATGCCCGATCTCCGCCCCGCTCCCGGCTCGACGATCCTCTTCGAGGGCGACAGCCTGACCGGCTTCCGCGTCCGCCCCGGCCTCGACACCTGGGCCTGGCAGCGCATGACCGGCGCCGCCTACGGCTATCCCGAGCGGGTCGGGGACTGGCTCTTCTGCAACCGTCCCGACCTGCGCCTGTCGGTGCGCCTCGGCGCGGTCGGCGGCTCGACCATGGGCGACGTGCTGGAGCGCTGGTCCGCCACTGCCGAGCTGAAGCCGGCCATCGTGGTGATGACCATCGGCAGCAACGACTGCAACCGCGCGATCGCGGCGGAGACGACCGGCGCGCAGATGGCCGACTTCTGCCGGCGCCTGGACGCCCTGTGCGGTGGACGCGTGCTGTACCTCGCGCATCCCAAGACCGAGCCCGAGCACAAGGCCAAGGCGCACTACGCCGCGGTCGCCGAGGCGGTGCGCGCCGCCGACGGGCAGGTGGTGCAGCTGGGGCCGGTGCTGGCAGCGCGCCAGCGCGCGCTGCAGGCGCTGTGGGACGGCCACACCCTGTTCCACGACGGCACCCACTTCAACGCGGTGGGCAACGAGGTCGTTGCCGGCGTCGTGCTGCAGGCCCTGGGCCTGATGCGGCGTCCGGGCGCCCCGGACTGAGGCCGCCGCTCAGCGCGGCCAGGTCCGCACCGTCATGGCCGGGATCTCCAGCTCGCCGGTATCCTGCACGCGGCCGTCGGGCGCCGTGAAGCGCACCCGCACCCGGCGCGGGGCGCTGAACAGGTTGCACAGGAACAGCAGCCACGAGCCGCCGTCGCTGCGCAGCACGGCCCACACGTCCCCGCCCTCGACCTGCAGGACCGGCCGTCCGCCGAGGGCGCGCAGGGCGGCGTCGATGGCGGTGGCGTGCTCGCGCTTGCTGTGCTTCCACGCCTGGCCCCACCACACAGCTGTCCCACCGCCGGGCTGCCGTGCGCACCAGGCGACGACGGCGCCGGTGCGGGCGTCGCGGGCCGCGACCGATGCCCCGGCCGGGAGGCCGTCGCTGCCGACCAGGGCGCCATTGGCGAAGACGTTGGCGACGCCGAAGGCGTCGATGCGCGGCATGGCGATGTCCAGGCGGCGCTGGGCCGGCGCGGCGAGGGCGTCGGCGAGGATGCGGCAGGGCTGCCAGTCCTCGTCATGGGTCGGCAGCATGGGCAGGAAATAAAAAGGTAAAGAGTTCTGATAGCTTAAAAAATGTTCCCGAAGGCTTAAAAAGACTCCTTAAGGCATACCCTGATTTCCTTAAAA
>JAFLCQ010000264.1 GCA_017302815.1 Planctomycetota bacterium | reverse complement strand
GTGTTGCCGTCCACCGCCACCAGCGCCCCCGCGACCCGCGGCATGGACTCGCCGCCTGGCAGCTCGAACCACTGCGGCTCGTCGCGCAGGCGGACGACCAGGGCGCCGCCACGGCCGGGCAGCGGGACGGCGTTGCCCATGATGTCGACGCACTCGCCGCCCGGGCAGCCATCCGCGACCACCGCGACCGGATCGTCGGGCAGGCCAGGCTCCTCGTTCCACGCCACCATCAGGCGGCGGCCGCCGCCGGCGAAGACGTAGGCATAGCGGCCGGGGCCGAAGTCGAGCTGGCCGAGATAGCGGGTCCCGCGCATGCGCGCGATCAGCTCGTTGTAGGCGGCATAGACCGCCTTGGGCTGGAAGTCGATGCTGACCAGGCCGTAGTTGTGCTCGGCATCGGACGGATCGGTGCCGTCGTTGCGCAGATCGTACCAGGTGAAGCCGACCGCCCCGCGGGCACGGGCGAAGGGCAGCTTCTTCACCAGGGAGACCGCCTGCAGGCGCTCGGTCCCGAACTTGCTGTGCATGGCCGTCTCATTGAAATACAGCGGCCTGGGCTGCGGCATGCGGGCGCGGATGCGCGCCAGCTCGCCATCGACCGACTGCACGAAGCTCATGAAGGTGCCATGGCCGTGGTAGGCGTGGATGTCGAAGGCGTCGCTGGCCTCGGCCAGGACGCGCTCCTGCAGGCCGGGGTTGAGACGATGCCCGGGATGGCTGCCGACCCCGGCGAAGCCGCCGCTCATCACCACCGCATCCGGCTTCACCCGCTTCAGCTCCTCGTGCGACATGCGCAGCAGGCGGATGTAGTCATCGGTCGACCCCTTCCAGAAGCCTTCGAGGTCGGGCTCGTTCCACACCTCCCAGATGGCGATGCGGTCCTTGTAGCGTTCGGCGATGGCGCGGACATAGGTCCGCCAGGCGTCCTCCCGGGGCATGTTCCGCGACCAGATGTGCCACGCGTTCTTGCGCTTCTCCGCCGCGGCCTGCTCGTAGGCGGCCATGGTCGCAGGGGTGGCGCCGTGCATGGCGCAGAAGCTCAGTCCGGTCTGGACCTGCATGCGGTACTTCTCCGTCAGGTCGAGCAGGGCGTCGAGGCGCTCCCACTTCCATTCCCCGGGCTTGGGTTCCAGGCCGTTCCAGTCGACGCCGATGCGCATGGTGCCGATGCCGATCTGGCTCGCGGTCTGCATCTCGCGCTCCTGGATCGGCGGCTTCGCCCGGGCGGGATGGCTGCACAGGCCGTAGCGGAATCCCGCTGGATCCTGGCCGGGACCGGCCGGACGGGCGTAGACGAGGCTGGCCGTGCCATCCTGGCTTGCTCCCGCGCCGGTCAGCTTCCAGGCCAGGCTGTGGTGGCCGCGGCGCATGGTGGCGAGCGGGATCGCGATCCGCGCCTCGCCGCCGGCCGCCACCGTGCCGGAGTAGGACAGCGGCAGCGTGCTGCCGTCGAAGGCGGTGATCGTCCCCGCCAGCGCCACCTCGGCGGGCTGGCCGCCGGGATTGGCGATGACCAGGGCCGCGTCCGCTTCGCGGCCCGGCGCCACCAGTCCCGCGGGATTGCCGGTGACGAGGGTCGCCGTCACCGCCGGATCGGCGGCGCAGGCCATGGCGGCGAGCAGGAACAGCAGGTGGCGCATGGGTGCTCCTCTGGCGATGACGCCTGGAGCGATCCTAGCGCGGCGCCGCCGCCGCGTGCAAGTCCACGCCGCTCGCGTCATTGATCCGAACGCTCATCGTACGACGATGCCCGGATGCTGCGCTACATCGCCAACGGAACGCGAAACTACCGCGATGCACCGATTGAATGCAAGATCAGACCCTACTGGGAGCTGCAGGCGGTCATCACTGGCAGGATCGCTCCTGTCGAGCCGCAGCGCCGGCATGAGCTGCGGACGCGCCGCCTGTGGGTCTGGCCTGCGCTCGCGCCGCATGGGTGGACCGGGGACACCTCGGCCCACATCGTGGTCATCGCTCCCGCGCGGGTGCCTGACGCGCTGCGCCGCGCCTGCGAACGCGCGGCGCGCGCGGGGCAGGTGCTGTCCTGGGATCTCGCCGCCGCGGACATCCGCTGGCTGCAGAGCCTGGTGGACGATCTGGCCGGGGATCTCGCCAGGCCCGACCACCTCACACCGCTGCGGCAGGAACGCGCGGTGATCGACCTGGCCCTGCGCGTACTCGCCGCATGTCCGCCGCGCTGGCGCGAACCCGCGCGGCAGGATCCAGCCCAGATCGCAGCGCGCGCCCTGGCGTGGTACGGCGAGCATCTCGCCGAAGCGCCCGACGCCCGGACCGCGGCCGCCGCCGTGCACGTCTCCCCCGCGCATCTCCGCCGCATCTGCCACCAGGCCCTCGGCCGTCCGCCGCGCGAGGCCTTCCTCGATCTCGCGCTGGAGCGGGCCGACGAGCTGCTGCTCGGCACCGAACGACCGCTGGAGAGCATCGCCTTCGACTGCGGTTTCGGCAGCGCCGCCGCCTTCGGCCGCGCCTACGCCCGCCGGCGTGGCCACCCGCCGGGCCGGACGCGACGGCTGGGCACCGTGCGCAACCTGCAGCGCTGATCGGCCGCGACCGGCGGTCAGGTCGCGATCAGCACCGCATGGTAGCCGCCGGCCTCCCACTCGCCGGGCCACTGCAGGTGCTCGCCGAGCAAGCGCCAGCCGTCCAGGGTGTGGGCGACGCCCTGGTTCTCCGGCGGGCTGATCGAGCAGGTGCTGTAAACCAGGCGTCCGCCGGGCGCGACCAGCGCGGCCGCGGCGCGCAGCAGCCGGCGTTGCAGGTCGATGAGGGAATCGCGGTGGGCGCGGTCATAGCGCAGGCGCGCCTCCGGTCGCCGGCCGAGCACGCCGGTATTGGAGCACGGCGCGTCGACCACGACCACCTCGAAGCCGGTAGCGAAGGCAGGGGCCAGGCCGTCACTGACCGCGCGCAGCAGCCCGTTGGGCATCTCGGCGACCTTCACCGGCGAGATGTCGGCGGAGACCACCACCAGGCCGGCGTCCTGCATCGCCAGCGACTTGCCGCCCGGGGCAGCGCAGAGATCCAGCACCGGATCGCCGGGACGGGCCTTGGCCACCTGCAGCACCGCCTCGGCGACGCGGCCCTGGGCCCGGTCCTGCACCACGCAGCGGCCGTCGGCCACCGGGCCGCGCAGGGCCTGCTGCGGGTCGCCCCACCAGGTCCAGCGATCGTCGCGTGCCAGGATGTTGTCGCCGGTGGGCGGCGGCGCCCCTGGCCTGGTGCGGGTGCACAGGTGCGGGCGGCGGTTGAGGGCGGCCAGGCCATCGTCGCGCGGCTGCGGCACCGAGTCGCCGAGATCCTGCACCAGCAGCTCGGGCAGGCCATGGCGCAGCGATTCCGAGTAGGGCCGGCAGTCGAAGGGGAGCGCGCCGAGGGGCCCGGGGCCGGTGCGTTCGCAGCGCAGTTCGCCGATGCGGCGCGCGACGGCGTTCGCCACTCCGGTGAGATGCGGGCAGTTGACCGCATGCAGGGCATCGACCGTGGTGGCGACCGCGGCATGCGGCGGGATGCGGTCGAGCGCGAGGTGCTGGTGGGCGGCGATGCGCAGGGCGATGCGCAGCTCGGCCGGCTGCGGGCCCGGACGCAGGAACTGGTCGGCGAGCCAGTCGTAGAGCCGGGCGTAGGTGCAGCAGCCGAGGATCAGCTCACGCGCCAGCCCGGCATCGCTGCCCTCCAGTCCGGCGTCGGCCGCATCCCATTCCGCCAGGGTGGGCATGACGCCGCGCTCGATGGCCAGGAGGGCCCGCAAGGCAGCCGTGCGCGGATCGTCGCCGGCCCGGGGCGGACGGCGTGGACCGCGATCCTGATATGGTGGACGCACCGGCCCTACTTCTCCGGGGTCGCGCGCTGCTCGAGGATGAACTGCCGGTCCTTCACGCCTTTGCGCATGCTCTGGACCTCGTAGAAGCCGGCCTGGCGGAGGAGCTCTTCGTAGTTCTCCTCCTTGTAGCCGCGCTTGTCGGCGATGCTCTTGAAGCGCTCGAGCGACTCCATCATCGTGCCCAGCGTGTTGCTGGCATGGCGGACGATCGCGAGATCGTCCGAGGTCATCGCCTTGTGGCAGGCCCCGCGGGCCTCGTCGACGCTCTTCTTGAAGTCGTTGTAGGGTTCCTCGGTGATCTGCTCGGGCGCCTTGGGCTTGCTCTTGCCGACGTTGGGCAGCACGAGACCGAAGAAGATCAGCGCCATGACGCCGCAGCTGACCAGGGTCAGAACCATCAGCTTCTTGCTGCTCAACGCCTTCGCCGCGCGGCGCGTCGAGGCGGGCTTAGCGACATTGCGCTTGCTGGTGGTGGTCGAGTTGCGCTTGCCCTGCGAGGTCTGCCGGCCGCTGGCGGTGCGCTGCTTCGGCTCGTCATCCTTACCCACGGCATGGACCTCGGCGGTCTCGGCCTTGCCGGGGTTGTCGGCGTCCTTGGGTGCGACGTAGTCGAACGGCGTCTCTGGCTCGGCGGCGGCGGGGGCGGCGGCCGATGCCGGGGCGGCGGCGTCTTCGCCGGCCGACTCCTCGGGCTCATCGACCAGACCGGGCGGCGGCGGGGGCATGGACGCGTTCATCAAGGCGCCGAAACCGCCACCGGCGGAAGCCAGTCCGTCGAATTCGGCCGCAGCGGATGCCGGCGCGGACGGCGCGGACGGCGCGGGAGGAGCAGCCTCAGCCGGCTGTTCGAGGCGATCGGTGTCGTGCGACGGCCGGGGCAGCGGCTTGAGCGGCGCCGGTTCATCGACCTGGAAGGGATCGTCCGGCTGGGTCAGGGCGCGATCGCGGGCGACCGAGATGGGATCGAGGGCGGTGGGAGCCGGCGGTGGCGGCGCGACCGCCGCCTGGGCGCCCGCCTTGCCCAGCCAGGACTGGGCCAGCCCCTGGTCGACGCAGCCGGCGCAGATGGTGGCGTGGCGCTTACGCATCCCCTTCCCGGCCCTGAGGTCGAGGTCGGTGACGCGGGAGGCGCATTCGTCGCAGAAGTAGATGTCCATCGTCTCGCCCGGTCGGGAAGGGTAGCCTGCGGTCCGGATGCGGCTCAGCGTTTACCGGCCGCCAGCAGCTGGCGTGCGTGAAGCACCAGCAGCTCCACGGCCAGGGCCGGATCCTCGGCACCCCCACGCAACTGCCGCTGGGCCTTCAGGATGCCGCCGAGGAGGCGGGTCAGGGCGGGACGGCCGATGCCCTCCGCCTGGCGCCGGGCCATGCGCAGGTTCGGCCGGCCCTTGAGCCCGGCCAGTTCGCCGGCCTTGGCGTCGTCGGCGGCATCGAGGCTGGCGATCTGCTTGCGCACCTCGTTGTGCAGGACCGCCAGGGCCATCGCCGGCTCCATGCCGCGGCCGGCATGCAGCAGGCCCAGGGCCTTGGCGGCGTCGCCGGACAGCACCGCCCCGCTGAACTCCCAGGCCGGGCGCTCGGCGGTGCCGACCACCACCGCCTCGACCGCCTCGGGGGTGATCGGCGCCTCGTCGGCGTAGGCGCGCAGGACGTCGACCGCGGCCAGGATGGCGTCGGCGTCCTCGCCGCAGTGGCCATGCAGGCGGTCG
>JAFLCQ010000263.1 GCA_017302815.1 Planctomycetota bacterium | reverse complement strand
CCTCCACCTCGGCGACGACGTCGGCATAGCGCGGAGACGCCTGCATGCTGCGCGGTTCGCCCTGCATGTGCATGAGGATCAGCGGGCAGCGCGCCGAGGCGGCGGCCTCAAGCAGCAGCGGATCGCGGCCACCGGAGACGTCGTTCACCGCGTCGGCTCCGGCGGCCAGGGCGGCGGCGGCGACCGCCCCCTTCATGGTGTCGACCGAGATGGGCACCCGCACCCCGGCCCGGCGCAGAGCGGCGATCGCCGGGACCACCCGCGCCGATTCCGCGTCGGCCGGCACCGATTCGGCCCCCGGCCGGGTGCTTTCACCGCCGACATCCAGCCAATCCGCGCCCTGGCGCACCATGTCCAGGCCGAGCGCGACCACATCATCGCCCGACACGAGCCGCCCGCCGTCGCTGAAGGAGTCGGGAGTGGCATTGAGGATGCCCATCACGCCGGCGGGACGGCCGAGCGCCAGGCCGCGCACCGGATCGATGAGCCAGCGATGGTGCATGCGCTGGATTAGCGCCGATGGCGGCGCAGGGCAAGCCTCAGGCGAGGCCGACGCTCATCCGGCCTGCTGCCAGCACAGCGCGCCGCCGTTCCCGTCCTTGTCGACGAAGACGTAGACCACGCCACCCTCGCCGAGCTTGAGGTCGATGATGTCGCCGGCGATGCGGTGATGGAAGGCCATCTCGCGCTTCATGATCCGGTCGATGTCGAGCGGCTCGTTGGCCCACAGCGGGTACCCGCCGAGCTTGGTGCAGTCGCAGCCGATCTCGTCGACCATGTCGACCCAGGCGTCGCTGGCCGCCATGTCGAGGGCGGTCGGATCGACATCGAGGTCGACCGGCTCGGCCATCGCCGCGCCGAGCATGATCTTGGCCCCCTTCCAGTCGCCGGGGCACACGCCATTGATGATCGACAGCGAGACGTCCTTGGCCGCCACGATGGCGACGTGGTTGTCGCCGCTGCCCGGCTTGTAATCGAAGGATTCCGCGGGATCGCTGCGATCCATGAAGGCGAGGACCAGCCGATCGGAACCGGGCGCCAGCGGCATCGCGCTGACCAGCGCCATGGTGGCGCCGGTGCGCTTGCCCTTGGGGTGGGCGTAGCCCATCTTGACGTGGCCGCCGATCTGGCCGACGGCCAGCTTCGGATTGGGGGCGCGGACGATGCGGTGGGAGGCGAGTTCGCTGCTCATCGCGGTCATCATGCTCATGTCGGAGATGGCCCGCAACGGGCAGCGTGGCACCCGCGTCGATGCATGCGAGGCATTTCGACAAGGAAAATATTTGCGTGAAGGTGAGTACGCAGTTATACGTTGATGCAAGGTTGCTGAGTCCAGCGACCACCGACGAACCACTCCCTTGACCCAAGGAGGTCACATGCCTGCCAAGAAGTCCACGAAGGCCAAGAAGCCCGCCAAGAAGGCTGCCCCG
Organism: Planctomycetota bacterium; assembly: GCA_017302815.1. Lineage (GTDB taxonomy): Bacteria > Planctomycetota > UBA11346 > UBA11346 > UBA11346 > UBA11346. The sequence continues at coordinate 4,195 of JAFLCQ010000263.1, read as the reverse complement.
AAGAAGGCCGCCAAGAAGGCTGCGAAGAAGAAGTAGGCCTGCGCGGACCGCTCGGCGGCCTCGGCCGCCTCAGCGACGGCCGACCAAACGCGAAGCCCCTGCCTCACGGCAGGGGCTTTTCGTTTCACCGGATCGGCGACGACCTCAGGCGAGGAAGGTCTCGACCCGCTGGCGCAGGGCGCCGTGGTCCGTGACGACGGGAAATTGCGGGAAATCCCGCACGACATTGGCGCTGGGCTTGAACAGGATGCCCTGGTGGGCCTCGCCGAGCATCGAGGTGTCGTTGTAGCTGTCGCCGACCGCGCAGACGCTGAAGTTCAGCGCCTTGAAGGCGGCGGTGCTGTGCCGCTTCTGGTCGGGCATGCGCAGGCGGTAGCCCGAGATGCGGCCATTCGCCTCGATCTCCAGGCTGTGGCAGAAGATGGTCGGCCAGCCGAGCTTGCGCATCAGGGGCTGGGCGAACTGCGCGAAGGTGTCGCTGAGGATGATGACCTGGGTGCGCTCGCGGGCCCAGGCGAGGAAGTCGGCCGCGCCCGGCAGCGGATCGAGCGAGCCGATCACCTGGTGGATGGTATCGATGCGGATGCCTTCGCGATCGAGGATGGCCAGGCGGCCGCGCATCAGCTTGTCGTAGTCAGGCTCGTCGCGGGTGGTGCGGCGCAGCTCGGCGATGCCGGTCTTCTCCGCCACGCCGATCCAGATCTCGGGGACGAGGACCCCTTCGAGGTCCATGGCGAGGATGGAGGGGCCGTTGCTCATGCGGGCGGGAGTGTGCGGGGGAAGGCGGGGCTGCAAGGCGGGGGAGGCGGATGGCGGACGCCGGATGGCACCAGCTACCAGCTACCAGCCACCAGCTACCAGCCACCAGCCACCAGCCACCAGCCACCAGCCACCAGCACCGACAATGACGGCTGCCGTAGCGCTGCCGGTTTCCTTTCCTGCCCCAGCTTACTTGCGTGCTCGGTGTCAAGGCGGACCGCGCTGCGCGCGGCGCTACGCGGCCTTGACACCTGCGCGCGCGGCGTGGCGCCGGGGTACGAAAGGAAACCTCGTATGCCGCGCTACCACAACCTCCTCGCCTTCCAGCACAGCAGGATCCTCGTCCAACGTGTCGCTGCCGCCTGGAACCACCACCGCGGCGAAGGCGACATCGTCTCGCAGATGCGACGGGCTGCCCTGTCCGTCGCGGCCAACATCGCCGAAGGCGCCGAACGCGGCTCCGACCGCGAATTCGTCCGCTTCCTGCGCATCGCCGATGGTTCCAACGCCGAGGTCCATGCCCTGGCCACCCTCGCCGGGGATGCCGGACTCCTCGATCCCGCCGTGGTCGGCGGGATCCGCGATCAGGCGGCCGAGACCGGCCGCCTGATCGGCGGCCTCATCCGCCGCTGCGCAGGCGACGGATGAACACCGTCAGCTGCCGACCGGTGGCGTCGTTGTGGGCCTGCGCTGTCGCAACCTCGACCCCAAGGCCAGCGCAGATGCGCAACTGCGCCGCGATCTCGTGGTTCGAGCCGCGCGCGATGGCGAGGAAGCGCGCGAAGTCGTTGTCGTTGCCGCGTCCTGCGCCTTCGGCGATGTTGCTGCACACCGAGATCGCCGCCCGCCGCAGTTGCGACTGCAGATCGCCGAAGCGGACCTCGAGTGCAGCGACGGCCGCCAGTTGTGCATGCGCGCTGTCGAGGACGCGGAGGTTGTGGATCTGTGCCATGGTAAGGCTCCTTGTGCAGCCTGCCGCACCGCACGCGCGCAGGGGTCAAGGCCGCGCGTCGTCGCGCGCCGCGCAGCGGTCCGCCTTGACGCCGAGCACGTGCGGTACGGTAGGCGGAGCAAGGAGCCGGCCGCAGTACGCATCACCGCCACAAGCCACAAGCCACAAGCCACAAGCCACAAGCCACAAGCCACAAGCCACAAGCCACAAGCCACAAGCCACAAGCCATTGCCCCTATGTGGCTGGTGGCTGGTAGCTGGTGGCTGGTAGCTGGTAGCTGGTGGCTGGTAGCTGGTGGCTGGTAGCTGGTCGCTGGCTGGTGGCCGCGACCCCCAGTCCCTACTCCGTCACCACCACCCACCTCGTCCCCCCCTCGCTCCACACCCGCAACAGGACCTCGCCCTTGGCCAGGCGCAGCTGCTGCACCGCGGCGCTGGCGTCGGCGACCGGGCGGCGCTCGACTTCGGTGATGACCATGCCCGGACGCAGCCCGGCGCGCTCGGCGCGCGAGCCCTCCTCGACCTGGGCGACCAGCGCGCCCTGCACCTTCAGCGGCACCTCGGCCTGCTGGCGGTTCTGCGGCGACAGGTCCTGCAGCACCACGCCGATGCGGCCGCCCTGCTCACCGTCCGGGTCGCTGGAGGCAACCGTCTGGCCCGGCAATTCGCCCACCGTCAGCTTCAGCTGCTCTTCGCGGCCATCGCGCATGACCGTCAGCTGCACCTCGCTGCCCGGCTTGACCCCGGCGACATGCATGCGCAGGTGGCGGGGGTCGGTGACCGCGGTGTCGTCGACCTTGAGGATGACGTCCCCGGCCTTGAGGCCGGCCTTGGCGGCGGGACCGTCCTCCAGCACCTCGGCAACCAGGGCGCCCTTGCCGGCTTCGACCTGGAACTTGCGCGCCAGCTCGGCCGAGACCTCGCCGATCTGCACCCCGAGATAGCCACGCACCACCTTCCCGCCGCTCACCAGCTGGTCCATGACCCGCTTGGCGAGGTTGACCGGGATGGCGAAGCCGATGCCGATGTTGCCGCCGCCGCGCGAGAAGATCGCGGTGTTGATGCCGACCAGGCGGCCGAGGCTGTCGACCAGGGCGCCGCCGCTGTTGCCCGGATTGATCGAGGCGTCGGTCTGGATGAAGTCCTCGTAGTCGGTGATGCCGACGTCGCCGCGTCCGGTGGCGCTGACGATGCCCATGCTGACCGAGTGGCCGACGCCGAAGGGGTTGCCGATGGCGAAGGCGAGGTCGCCCACCCGCACCCTGTCGCTATCGGCGAGGACGACCGGCCGCAGCCCGAGACCCTTGGCCTCGATGCGCAGGACGGCCACGTCGGTCTTGGGATCGGCCCCGACCAGTGAGGCCTTGATGCGGTCCTTGGCCCCGCGCAGCTGCACCTCGATCTGGTCGGCGCCCTCGATGACGTGGTTGTTGGTCAGGATCAGGCCGTCGGCGGCGACCACGACGCCGGATCCCTGGCCGTTCTGGCGCGGAGAGCCCTGCCCGCGACGGCCGCGCGGGTCGCCGAAGAAGAAGCGCCCCATGTCCTCCTCGCTGAAGGGGGCGATCATCCGCCGCTGCGGGCCGGCGGCCTTGCTGGTGTAGACCGTGACCACGGCAGGGGCGACCTGCTCGATCATCGGGGCGTAGGTGGCGGGCGCCTGCTCGCCGGCCCGGGCGGCGGCGACCAGGAGGAGGCAGGCGAGCGGGACAAGGAGGAGGCGGTGCATGCCCTACCAGACGTTGGCCGGGCGCAGACCTGACCGCGGTCAGCCGCCGCCGACCAGGGTCACGACCTCGACCCGGGCCCCGTCGCGCAGGACATGGGCGGCGTGCTCGGCCCGGCGCACCAGCTGCCGGTCGACCTCCACCGCGGCGCGGGTGGAGGGCAGGGCGAGGATGGCGAGGAGCCCGGCGACGGTGCAGCCGTCGGGCACCTCGCGCGGCTCGTCGTTGACCGTGATGCGCATGGCGGGCAGCGTAGGGGCATGAGCAGCCCTGGAAGCACCGGCCCGGATCTGGTGGTGGCGATCGCCTCGTCGGCGCTGTTCGACCTCGGCGAGGGCGGCCGCGTCTTCGACGCCCACGGCCGCGAGGCCTACCGCGCCTACCAGCGCCAGCATGAGGAGGCCCCCTTCGCCCCGGGCGTGGCCTTCCCCTTCGTCCGCCGCCTCCTCGCCCTCAACCGCGGCCTCGAACGCCCGGCGGTCGAGGTGGCGCTGATCTCGCGCAACGACCCGGAGACCGGCCTGCGCGCACGGCTGAGCTTCGATCACCACGGCCTGCCGCCCGGGCGCATGGCCTTCACCGGCGGCGCCGAGCCGTGGCCATACCTCGACGCCTTCGGGGCGCACATCTTCCTGACCCGCAACGCCGCCGACGTCGCCGCCGCGCTGGCGGCGGGCTGCGCCGCCGGCGAGGTTCTGGCCGGCGCCGCCCAGGACGATGGCGGGGACGAGCTACGGGTCGCCTTCGACTTCGACGGC